>CAXBHG010000385.1:0-1504 GCA_963975385.1 uncultured Brevundimonas sp. | reverse complement strand
CCCAGGTCGGCGTCATTGCCCTCGCCCCCTTCCTTGCCGTCGGCACCCAGCGAGAAGACGTCGAACTGGCCACCGTGTGCGCTGGGGCGGCGATAGCCATAGGGATTGCCCCACGGATCCTCCGGCAGCCGGCGCACATAGCCACCCGGACGGTACCGGTCCGGATTGGCCAGCCCCGCCGGGGCCGCGACGAGCGCCTGCAGGTCGGTCGGGAAGTCCAGGTTGTCGAGCCGGTAGGTTTCGATGGCCTGCTCGAGGGTGGAGATGTCAGCCCTGGCCTTGCCGACCATGGCGCGATCCTGGCTGGGCAGGACGTTGATCGCCACCACCGTCGCCAGCAGGCCGATGATGACGATCACCACCATCAGCTCGACCAGGGTGAAGCCCGCCCTGTTGGAGGCGCTACCGCGTCGCGCGCGGCGCAACGCTGTTTGAGCGCGGATCATCCTCAGAAAGCGAGCCGCCGCGCGGCGAGTGTCAGGACCAAAAGACATGTTCAAGCTCCTCACCCCATCGCCAGGGTGTTGATCTGCAGAATGGGAAGAAGGATCGACAGCACGATGAGGGCGACCACGCCGCCCATCACCACGATGATCGCCGGCTCCAGCAGGCTGAGCATCACCGCCGTGAAGGTCGAGAACTCGCGTTCCAGATAGTCGGCGGCGCGTTCCAGCATCGGCTCCAGCCGACCGCTGCTCTCGCCCGAAGCGGTCATGTAGACGAGGATCGGCGGGAAAACGTCGGCCCGGCGCATGGCGGCCGACAGACCCCCGCCCTCGCGCACGGCGTCAGCCATCGTCTCGGTCGCCAGACGCAGCCGGCGGTTGGACACCGTCCGACCCGTGATGGTCAGCCCCTCCAGCACCGGCAGACCGGCGGCGATCATGGTCGACAGGGTCCGGGCCATCCTGGCCCCGTGCAGGTCGCGGGTCAGCCGCCCGATTAGCGGCAGGCGCAGCAAGGCGGTGTCGGCCCGCAGCCGCATCGCCGGGTTGCGCAGCAGGGCCGCGCCGACGAGGCCGCCCGCGACGATCGCAAGCGCCAGCAGCCAGCCCCAGTCCCGCATCAGGTCCGACACGCCGATCACCAGCCGCGTCAGCAGCGGCAGGGTCTGGTTCATACTGTCAAACTGATCGACCACCCTGGGCACGACAAAGGTCATCATCGCGCCGATGACCCCCAGCGCCACCACCGCCAGCACGATCGGATACACCAGCGCAGTGATCACCTTGCCGCGCACGATCTGGTCACGCTCAAGGCCGTCGGCCAGCCGTTCCAGGATCGACTCCAGCGCCCCCGAGGTCTCGCCGGCGGAGACCATGGCCCGATACAGCGGGGGGAAGGCCCGGCCCTGCAAGGCCATGGCATCGGCCAGGCGGCGGCCCTCCATCACGCCCGCATGGACGCCGTCCAGCAC
Source organism: uncultured Brevundimonas sp. (assembly GCA_963975385.1). Taxonomy (GTDB): domain Bacteria; phylum Pseudomonadota; class Alphaproteobacteria; order Caulobacterales; family Caulobacteraceae; genus Brevundimonas. The sequence goes on along the minus strand of CAXBHG010000385.1, from coordinate 87 downwards.
GCGGCGCACGGCCGGGCGGTCAGCCTGGAGCGCGATGGTGCGCAGGGCCTCCTCGATCGGGGCCACCGAGACGAGTGTCGAGAGCTG
>CAXBHG010000384.1:0-1518 GCA_963975385.1 uncultured Brevundimonas sp. | reverse complement strand
TGATGGTGGTGCGGCGAGGCGCGCGCGACCTCGGGGTGATCGGCCTGCTCGATACGCCCCGCGCCGCGGCGCGGACGACGCTCACCGCGCTCCGGGCCCTGGGCGTTCAGCGCATGATCATGATCTCGGGCGATCACCAGAAGGCGGCCCAGGCCATCGCCGGTCAGGTCGGGCTGACCGAGGCCTGGGGCGATCTGATGCCCGAGGACAAGGTCGACGCCATCAAACGCCTGCGCGCGGACGGCAAGATCGCCATGGTCGGCGACGGGGTGAACGATGCGCCGGCCATGGCCACGGCCACGGTCGGTATCGCCATGGGCGCGGCCGGTTCGGATGTCGCGCTCGAGACCGCGGACGTCGCCCTGATGTCGGACGACCTGTCCCAACTGCCGTTCACCATCGGCCTGAGCCGACGGACCCGCAGCATTATTCGCCAGAACCTCTACGTCAGCCTCGGCGTCGTCGCCTTCCTCGTGCCGGCGACCATCCTCGGACTGGGCATCGGTCCGGCCGTGGCGCTGCACGAAGGCTCGACCCTGCTGGTGGTGATCAACGCCCTGAGGCTGCTCGGCTACCGTGACCCGGCAGGGGACCGGACCCCCAATGAAATACCGGTGGCTCGCCAGGGGGCACCGGCAGATTTGAGGATACCGTCATGAAACGGATCGGATGGGCTTCGGTCATCGCCCTCTTTCTCGCGCTCTCCGCCTTCGCCTTCGGCCTGCTCTCGCGACAGCCGTCCGGCGGGACCGACAGTCTCCCGCCCATGGATGCCCGTCCGATCGACACCGGGTCCAGCCATGGCGGGACCCCCGCTGACAGCTCGTCGACCCGCGCCTTTCGCGAGGCGAACGCGCAAATGCATCGCGACATGAGCGTCGACTACACGGGCGACGCCGATATCGATTTCCTGCGCGTCATGATCGCCAATCAGGAGGGGGCCCTCGCCATGGCGCGGATCGCCGTTGAGCATGGCGAAGCGCCGGAGGTTCGCAGTCTCGCCGAAGAGATCATTGCGGGCCGGGATGTCGAGATCGTGCGCATGAAGGTCATGCTCGCGCGCCACGAGGATGCTCCGGTCACGGCCGGAAAGCGCTGACGCCGTGGCAGGCAAGCGTTCCGCTATCCGAAGCCGCGAGCTCCGTTGGCGTGAAGGTCGCTATGGCAAGCGGCGGCGCGCTCGTCCTCAGAGGCGGCCCGCGGAGCCGCAGCCCGTGCGTGACGCCGTGGTGGCCGTCGCCGCCGGTCTGGTGGCCGCCGGCATCGCCCTGTCTATCGCGTTCGGCCTGTTGGGGGCGTACCGGATGCCGCTCCATTACGGCTACGGTCTGGTCCTTGGAACCATCATCGTCGGCGGTGTGTTGGCGGGGCCTCGCGATCGCACCGGCTGGATGATCACGGGGGCGATCGCTCTCGCCTGGCTGCTGGGGACCGGTTACCTCTATTCCGTGCGCGACCAGATCCACCTCCGCCCCGAAGGGCATCATGGAAGGACCACCGTCGTCTTCGAACCGGGAC
>CAXBHG010000383.1:0-1519 GCA_963975385.1 uncultured Brevundimonas sp. | reverse complement strand
TCAGCGCCAGATAACAGTCCACCACGGTCGCCACATAGGCCTGGGTCTCGGCTATATCCGGAACACGACCGAGCCTGGCCACGCGCGCCGGGCCGGCGTTGTACGCCGCCAGCGCCAGCCTCAGATCACCGAAGCGCAGGATCTGCCGCGCCAGATAATCGGCCCCTCCCCTGAGGTTTTCGACGGGGTCGAACCGGTCGACCACGCCCAGCTCCCGGGCTGTGTCCGGCATCAGCTGGGTCAGGCCGCCCGCCCCGACGGGGGAGCGCGCATCCACCCTGTAGCCGCTTTCCGTGATGACCAGGGCGTGAAGCAGCTTGGGATCCAGGCCATGCGCCAGGGCGGCGGCCTCGATGGCGTCGCGAAAGGGCTGGTCCAGAACCGCCAGCCGGGGAACTTCCAGACTGTCCAGGGCGTCCGTGACGGCCGGCTCGACCGCCGGCGTCCCGAACAGACTTCCCCCGGCCCCGGCCCAGTCCACCTGCTGGGCCGTAGCCGAAGCCGGCGCAGTGATCGCCAGGGCGGCCGTCGCAATCCAGATCCTTCTCACCATGTCAGTATCTCCCGATAGACGCCGGTCACCCGGGAGCGAGCGACCGGACCAAAATAGCGGCTGTCGAAGCTCGACGGCGTGTCGCCGAGCAGGAACAGTTCTTCCTCGCTGAGCCGGCGGCAGCCGCGCCAGGTCGGCAGGGCGACCCCGCGCCGGTCCCGGTCCTGCACGACAACCGCGCGCACGGGCGTCACCAGCCGGTCGTCCCGCCGGCAGACGGTGTCGCCGCCGACCGCGGCGACCCGTTTGATCAGCAGCAGGTCGCCGGGCATGCCGAGCTCTCCCAAATAGGCGCGGACGGCTGACGGCTGCGGGACGGCGACGACTGTATCGCGCGCGGGCGCGGCCCGGGGCAGGCGGACGTAGACGCCCCGCGGCAGGCTGGCGCTTTCATTGATCAGCACCGGCGCCGGTCTGTGATCCGCAACCAGAGCCAAACCGGTCAGGGCGACCAACGCCAACCCCGGCGCGATCCAGTGCTTGCTGTTGGTCCGGGAGGCGGTCATGGCCGATAGGGCTCCAGGATCAGGTCCCGGGTGATCATGACCCGGACGGGCGCCCCGGCCCGGAGCCGGATCGAAGGCCGCACCTCCAGTTCGCGGTCCACCAGTCGCCCGCCGACCTGGGCTCCCTCGATCGCCGCCGCGTCCCCGGCGTCGCCCAACAGGCCTCCGGATCCGCCGCCGTCGTCGTCGCGGGCGATCTGTCCCAGGGTGGTGATGGCGCCGGCGAACAGCGTCCCCACCATCAGTGGCCAGAGCCGGCGATCCACCTGGCCGCGGACACCGACCGCGCCCTGCGCGTCCACGCCCGGCTCACTGGTCAGGATCAGACTCTTGCCATTGGGCAGGATCAGCCGTTCCCAGGTGAGGAAGGCCCGGCGGTCGCCATAGGCGCTGCGTCCCTCCGAAGACCCGATCAGCCGCGTGCCCTGCGGCAACAGCAGATGGCGACCGCTCACGGAGT
>CAXBHG010000382.1:0-1524 GCA_963975385.1 uncultured Brevundimonas sp. | reverse complement strand
GATCTCGGCCTCCAGCCGCTGAAGCGTAGCGGCGCTGTCATAGGGCGGCAGCATCTGGCCGCGGGCGGCATAGGCCGAGCCCTTCTCCAGATGCAGGTCGGCGGCGATCAAGGTGTTGTGGCCGATGACCCACAGCGCGCCGGAGGTCCGCAGCACACAGGCCTCGCCCGCGATGCGCACGCGCAGCCCACCGCACGGGTGGCGGCTGGGCGACAGGGTCCGGCGCAGGGTGGCGTTCATGCCATCACCTCGGCGATCAGGGCCTCGGCCGAGTCCTCGAGGATCATGTCGGCCGCGCCGCCGCCGACCCGTTCGCGGCCGATCTGCACCAGCACCGGGACGCTGAACGGCGAGGGTCGATCGAGGGCCACGGGCCGGATATGGCCGCCGATCCGGGTCAGCAACTGGCCCAGCCGGGCCACGTCCAGCAGGCCCGCCGCCGCATCGGCGCGGGCCGTGCGCAGCAACAGGTGATCCGGCTGGTGGCGGCGCAGGACGTCATGGATCAGGTCGGTCGAAAAGGTCACCTGCCGCCCGGTCTTCTCGGCCCCCGGCTGGCGACGCTCGATCAGGCCAGCGATCAGGGCGCAGTCGCGGAAGCTGCGCTTCATCATGAAACTCTCCTCCAGCCAGGCCTCCAGATCGTCGCCCAGCATGTCGGGCTGGAACAGGTCGTCGAAATCCAGATCACCCAGCGGCCGGATGGCCCAGATGGCCAGGGAATAGTCGGTGCAGACAAAACCCAGCGGCCCGACCCCGGCCCGGTCCAGCCGCCGCGTCAGCAGCATGGCCAGGGTGGTGTGGGCCAGCCGCCCTTCGAACGGATAGCAGACCATGAAATGGCGGTCGCCGCGCTGAAAGGTCTCGATCAGCAGGGAGTCCGCCGTCGGGATCAGTGAACGCCGGTCCTGCAGCTCCAGCCATTCCTGCACATCGCCGGGCAGGACGCGCCAGTGGTCGCGGTCCTGGATCATCGCCCGCACCCGGACCGCCAGCGAGGTCGAGAGCGGGAATTTCGACCCGCCGTAGGACGGGATTTTCGGGTCGCGATCGGTGGCGTGGGTGACCAGGGCATCAAGGCCGGAAATGCCCTGGAAGGCCCAGACCTGTCCGGCGAAGACGAAGGTGTCGCCGGGCGACATCTGTTCGAAATAATGCTCCTCGGCCTCACCGATCTTGCGGCCGCCGACCCGCGTCCGCAGGGCCCCGCCCCGTCCCCCGGCGACCCGCACGCTCAGGGTGGCGGCGGTGACGATGGTGCCGACATTCATCCGGTGGCGCTGGGCAATCTGCGGCGTGCGCACCCGCCACAAGCCGTCGCGATCGCGCACGATACGGGCGAATTTGTCATAGGTGCGCAGGGCATAGCCACCGGTGGCGACGAAATCGACCACCTCCTCGAACGCCTCATACGACAGGTCGCGATAGGGGCCGCAGCCGGTCACCTCGGCATGCAGGGCCTCGACCCTGAACGGCTCGGAACAGGCCACCCCCATCACATGCTGGGCCAGGGTATCGAGCGTG
>CAXBHG010000381.1:0-1527 GCA_963975385.1 uncultured Brevundimonas sp. | reverse complement strand
CGGAAACACTGTCGAGTGCCCGGGCCACCACGTCCGCCTTGAGTACGGCTCCGGGACCGCCACCCGCGGGGGTGTCGTCCAGGAAGCCGCGCTTATCTTCGGAAAAGGCGCGAATGTCCACTGTTTCAAGCGACCACAGGTTCCGCTCGCGCCAGGCGGTGCCGATCAGCGACACGCCGAGCGGGCCGGGAAAGGCCTCGGGGAACATGGTCAGGACGGTGGCGGTAAAGGGCATGGCGCGCGCCCTTTACCGCCGATGGCTCCTTGAAGCGAGCGCCTTCAGCCCGCCGGGCGGCCGCCGCCGGCCGCGATCCAGGCGTCGACCTGGGATTCCAGCACGTCCAGCGGCACCCCGCCGCCGCCCAGGACCACGGCGTGGAAGTCGCGGATGTCGAACCGGTCGCCCAGGGCCTGACGGGCGCGGGCGCGCAGTTCGAGGATCTTCAGCTGGCCGATCTTGTAGCTGGTCGCCTGGCCGGGGTTGGTGATGTAGCGCTCGACCTCCTTGACGATGTCGCGTTCGGACACGAGCGTATTCTGCTGGAAATAGACGATCGCCTGTTCGCGGCTCCAGCGTTTGGCGTGCAGGCCGGTGTCGGTGACCAGACGCGCCGCCCGCCAGATCTCCAGCGAGAGGCGGCCGAAATCGGCATAGGGGTCCTGATAGAAGCCCATCTCCTTGCCCAGCAGTTCGGAATACAGGCCCCAGCCCTCGGAATAGGCCCCATAGCCGCCGAAGCGACGGAACCGCGGCAGGCCCTCGATCTCCTGGGCCCGGGCGATCTGGAAATGGTGGCCGGGTGCGCCCTCGTGATAGCTGATGCCCTCGACCTGGGGCTTCAGCACCTGGGTCATGTCGGCCAGGTTGACGTAATAGATGCCGGGGCGTGACCCGTCCGGGGCCGGCCGGTTGTAGAAGGCGACCGAGGCGGTCTCCTGACGCCAGGCCTCGACGGCCCGCACCTCAAGGGCCGCGCGCGGCAGGGTGTGGAACCACTGCGGCGCCACCGCCATGGCGTCGGCCACGGCGGCGCGGGCGTCGACCAGATAGGCTTCCCGCCCCTCGGCCGTGTTCGGATACTGGAAGCGCGGGTCGCTCTTGATATGGGCGAAGAATTCCTGGAGCGAGCCGGTGAAGCCGACGCGATCCTTGATGGCCTCCATCTCGGCCTGGATACGCGCGACCTCGGACAGGCCGATCCGGTGGATCTGGTCGGGGGTCAGGTCGGTGGTCGTGGATTGCCGCACCCGCTCGGCATAGTAGGCGTCGCCGTCCGGCAGCCGCCACACGCCGTCGTTGGACGTGGCCAGGGGCTGGACGCGTTCGATCGTGGCCAGGATCCCGTCATAGCCGCGCCGGAACGGGCCGGTCAGGGCCTCGCGCCCGGCGGCCAGCAGCGTGGCCTTTTCCGCCTCGCTGGTGTCGAGGGCGGCGACCTTCTTCTGGAAATCGGCCCAGACCGGATTGTCGGGGCCGCCGTCGAACGGGGCCCCGGCGATGACATTGCGGGTGTCGGTCAGGGTGAT
>CAXBHG010000380.1:0-1529 GCA_963975385.1 uncultured Brevundimonas sp. | reverse complement strand
GCGCCGCCGCCCTGTCGATGATCCCGACCTCGACCGGGGCCGCCAAGGCCCTGGGCCTGGTCCTGCCGGCCCTGAAGGGCAAGCTGGACGGCTCCTCGATCCGCGTCCCGACCCCGAACGTGTCGGTCGTCGACCTGAAGGTCGTCGCCGGCCGCGAGGTCACGGTGGAAGAGATCAACGCCGCCCTCCAGGCCGCCGCCGACGGCCCGATGAAAGGCGTCCTGTTAACCACCGACGAGGCCCTGGTCTCCTGCGACCTGAACCATGTGGCCGCCTCGTCCACCGCCGCCCTGCCCCAGACCCAGGTCGTCGACGGCAAGCTGGCCCGCGTCCTGACCTGGTACGACAACGAATGGGGCTTCGCGACGCGGATGGCGGATACCGCGCTGGTGATGGCCAAGCTGATCTAGGTCACTGGTTCCGCTCATCCCGGCGAAAGCCGGGACCCAGTCCTTTGGGCGATAGACGCGTCCCGTTTCACACTGCTCATGATCCCGGTCACCTTGCCTCACGAAAGAACTGGGTCCCGGCTTTCGCCGGGATGAGCGGAGGAGAATAACCATGACCTTCCGCACCCTCGACGACGCCGCAAAGGCTGATGGCGGCCTCGCCGGCAAGACCGCCCTGGTCCGCGTCGACTTCAACGTGCCGATGGAGGCCGGCAAGGTCACTGACGACACCCGGCTGCGCGCGGCCCTGCCGACCATCAACGCCCTGCGCGACGCCGGGGCCAGGGTCGCCCTGCTGGCCCATTTCGACCGGCCGAAGGGCAAGGTGGTGCCGTCCATGAGCCTGCAGCCGGTCGTCGATGATCTGGAGGTCCTGCTGGGCGGGCCGGTGCGGTTCGCTTCCGACTGTGTGGGCGACGCAGCCAGGGCCATGATCGACGACCTCGACATCGGCGGCGTCATCCTGCTGGAGAATGTCCGTTTCCACGCCGGGGAAGAATCCAACGACCCCGCCTTCGCGCAACAACTGGCGGAGCTGGGCGACCTTTACGTGAACGACGCCTTCTCGGCCGCCCACCGCGCCCATGCCTCGACCGAGGGGCTGGCGCGCCTGCTGCCGGCCTATGCCGGGGAATCGATGCGGCGCGAGCTGGATGCCCTGGACGCCGCGCTCGGCAATCCGCAGAAGCCGGTGCTGGGCATCGTCGGTGGCTCCAAGGTCTCGTCCAAGCTGGACCTGCTGCAGAACCTCGTCGGCAAGCTGGACCGGCTGGCCATCGGCGGCGGCATGGCCAACACCTTCCTGCACGCCCAGGGCGTCGATGTCGGCGGCTCGCTGTGCGAGAAGGACCTGGCCGACACCGCCCGCGCCATCCTCGCCGAGGCGGCCGACAAGGGCTGCGAGATCCTGCTGCCGATCGATGTGGTCATCGCCACAGAGGTCAAGCCGGGGGCCCAAACCCGCACCGTGCTGGCGCGTGAGGAGATCGGCGACGACGAGAAGATCCTCGATGCCGGCCCGCTGACGGTCGAGAAGCTGATCAAGGCCATGGCCCTGTCGCGCACCCTGATCTGGAACGG
>CAXBHG010000379.1:0-1535 GCA_963975385.1 uncultured Brevundimonas sp. | reverse complement strand
CGCTGGACCTTCACCCTGGCCGACGGCAGCGTCTGGCAGCAGATCGACACGGCCTATGTCAGCTTCCGCAACCGCGGCAATCCGCCGGTGACGGTGCGCAGCGCGGCGCTGGGCAGCTATCTGCTGGTTGTCGGGGACAGCCGCGCGGTGCGCGTTCGCCGTCAGTAGCGCCTGTGGCGAACACCTCGCCGCCGGGAATCAGCGCTGGATCACGACCCGGGTCGCATAGGGCACGGGCTCGGGCGTGCATGAGGCCATGATCAGTTGCGTCGCCATGAGACACAGCAGGGCCACAGCAACCGGCTGGAGCCGATTTGAGACAGCCAGGGCGATGGAAACAGCCATTACGCGCACTCCGCAGAAGGTTTACGAAGTCCTAACGCAAGCTCCGGGCCGGGCACGGGCGCGCGCGCAATGATCCCCTATGTCCGCGATTTTCCCTTCCGCTACGGCGAATCCGAGCGGGTATCGCCGCTGATCCGGCGGGTCACCGCCCGCAATCCGGGTCCGTTCACCTTCACCGGCACCGGCACCTATATCGTCGGCCCCGATCAACCGGGTGCGAGCGTGGCGGTGATCGACCCCGGCCCGACCGATGACGCCCATCTGGCCGCCCTGCTGGCAGCAGTGGACGGCCAGTCCGTCAGCCATATCCTGGTGACCCATACCCATCGCGACCACGCCCCCCTCGCCCGCCCGCTGGCGCTGGCGACCGGAGCACAGGTGCTGGCGGCTCCGCCGATCCGGCGGCCGCATGACACCGCGGTGGCGATCGAGGAGGACGATGACGACGACTTCCGGCCCGACCGTACCCTGGCCGACGGCGAGACCGTGAGCGGGACCGGCTGGACACTGGAGACCATGGCCACGCCTGGCCATGCCTCGAACCACCTGGCCTTCGTGCTGCACGAGGAGAACGCCCTGTTCAGCGGCGATCATGTGATGGGCTGGTCAACCACCGTGGTGGCCCCGCCGGACGGCGACATGGTCGCCTATATGAAGAGTCTGGACGCGGTCATCGCCCGGGATTTCACCACCCTTTGGCCGACCCATGGCGGCCCGGTCACCGATCCGGAGCCGTTCCTGCGGGCCTATCGCGACCACCGGCTGGGCCGCGAGGCCCAGATCCTGGTCCGGCTGGCGGCCGGCGACCGGACCATCGCGGAAATGGTACCGGTTCTCTATGCATCGGTAGAGGAAAGACTATGGCCGGCGGCCAGCCTGTCGATGCTGGCCCATCTGATAAAACTGGTGGCCGAGGGCCGCGTTGTGGCCGAGCCCGGAGCGACCCTCGCCGCAACCTATCGTCCGGCCTGAAGCCCGGCGACGATCTCGCGAGCCAGCCGACAGGCGGCGGCACCCTGGGGCCGACCGTCGCGGGCGGCGACCCGGACATCGGTGCGGCCCGGACGGATCCGCACCACGGCGTCATGGCGCAGACCGAACCAGAAGCCGTCATGCAGGCCTTCAGACTGGAACAGTCCGGCCTTCCGGACGGTGAAGCCGGCTCCTTCCAGGGCCGCTGTCGCGGTTTC
>CAXBHG010000378.1:0-1540 GCA_963975385.1 uncultured Brevundimonas sp. | reverse complement strand
CTTCTGGGTCTATATCGTCGCCAGCGGCCCCTGCGGCTGGCTCTATGTCGGGATGACCAACGACCTGATCCGACGCATCGACGAGCACCGGCACGGCCAGATCGACGGCTACAGTCGCGAGCGGGGCACCGACCGACTGGTCTGGTACGAACACCACCGCTACGTCGATCAGGCGATCCTGCGGGAGAAGCGGATCAAACGCTGGCGGCGCGGCTGGAAATTCGCCCTGATCGAGGCTGTGAACCCGCTCTGGACCGATCTCTATCCGGGCCTGGTCGCAAAGGCCTGACGGACCGCCCGGACCTCAAACCGCCTCCACCGCCCGCTTCAGGCTGGCCCCGATCTCTGCGGCCCTGGCCTTGAGGTCGGGGTTGTCGATCGCGGCCATCGAGGCGACGGGGTCGATGGCGGCGACCTCGGTGCCGCCGGAGGCCAGGGCCTGGACGATGACATTGCACGGCAACATCAGCCCGACCTTGTCCTCGAACCCCAGGGCCTCATGCGCCGCCTTCGGGTTACAGGCCCCGAGGATGATGTAGGGGCGGAAGTCGACGCCGATCTTCTTCTTGAAGGTGGCGGCGATATCGACCTCGGTGATGATGCCGAAGCCCTCGGCCTGCAGCGTCTCGCGCGTGCGCGCCACGGCCTCGTCGAAGGGCAGGGGGGTGGTTTTGGCGTGATAGTAGGTCATGGGGGTCTCCTTCGTCAGGGTAACGGGCGGCGAGCGTGGCGGTTGCCCCGGCTGCCATCAGCCCTGGCCCACCAGCGCCGCCCGTTCCTCGGCGGTCAGTACGCGCCAGTGGCCCTCGGGCAGGTTGTCGAGGCGGATCGGGCCGATGCGGACCCGGATCAGGTCGATCACCTCGAGGCCGACCATCTCGCACATGCGCCGGATCTGGCGGTTGCGGCCCTCGCGCAGGATGAATTTGAGGCGGAAGGACTCCATCCGGCTGACCTGGGCCCGCTTCAGCTGGCGGCCGTCCAGCATCAGGCCGTAGCGCAGCAGGCCCAGCTTCTTCTCGGTCACGTCGCCGGCGACGCGGACCAGATATTCCTTGTCGAGGTTGGACTGCGGTCCGATCACCGCCTTGGCCACCACCCCGTCGTTCGACAGCAGCAGCAGGCCGCGCGAATCCTCGTCCAGACGGCCGATCGGCGGCAGGGAGGCGTCCTCGGCCGGTTCCTCGCCGGCGAACGGCCAGGGGCCGACCCGGTTGGGTTCGATGACCAGCAGTATGGCCGGCTCCTTGTCCGGCTCGGGCTGGCCCGAGACGAAGCCGACCGGCTTGTGCAGCATGATGGTGACGCCCGAGGCCAGTTCTTCCTCGGCGCTGTCGGACAGGGTCAGGGTCTGGCCCGGTTCGATCTTGCGGCCCGGGTCGGTGACGGTCTCGCCGTCGATCGAGACCATGCCGGCCAGGATCAGCCCCTCGGCCTCGCGCCGCGAGCAGACGCCGCTCTGGCCCAGCCATTTGTTGAGGCGTTGCGGTTCGTCGCCGTCATAGGTGCGGATGAAGGCCATGGGGCTCCGGGGGTCAGG
>CAXBHG010000377.1:0-1541 GCA_963975385.1 uncultured Brevundimonas sp. | reverse complement strand
GCGATCCTCGTGACCGACGGCCAGGTGCATGACTTTCCTGCAGGAGAGGCGCGGGAAAACGCCATCGGACCCGTGCACGGACTCGTGGTCGGCGATCCGGACCGGGGCGACCGGCGCGTGCAGATTGTCGATGCGCCGAATTTCGGGATTGTCGGCGAAACGGCCAACCTTGTCGTGCGCGTCGATGACCCGGACGGCGGCGAGATCGAGGTGGGCGTTTCCCTCAATGGCGGGCCGGTCGAGCGCGTCAAGGTCAATGCGGGCGAGAATACGAAACTGCCGATCGAGATCGAGCGGCGCGGCGAGAATGTCATCGTGGTGGAAGTGCCGCCGGGCCGGGAAGAACTGACGCTGGCCAATAACCGCACGGCGGCGACGCTGGCCGGGGTGCGCGACCGCTTGCGCGTCCTGCTCGTCACCGGCAAGCCGAACCAGGCCGGGCGGGTGTGGCGCGACCTCTTGAAGTCCGACCCGTCGGTCGACCTTGTCCACTTCACCATCCTGCGCCCGCCCTACAAGACCGATTACACGCCGACCGAGGAACTGGCCCTGATCGCCTTCCCGACCGAGGAATTGTTCGTCGACAAGCTGAAGGATTTCGACCTCATCATCTTCGACCAGTATGAGCGGCGCGGCGTGATCACCCAGTCCTACCTTGCCAACATGGCGCGCTATGTGACCGATGGCGGCGCGCTGCTGATCGCGGCGGGCGAGCCGTTTGCCGGGCCGGGCAGCCTTGCGCGCTCTCCGCTGGCTGCTGTCCTGCCCGCCTCGCCGACCGGCACGATCCGGACCGGGGAATTCATCCCCAAGCTGACCGAAGCGGGCAAGCGCCACGCCGTGACCGCGCCGCTGGACGGCCAGACATGGGGCGGCTGGATGCGCTCTATCGAGGCGACCGCGCAGGCCGGGGACGTGCTGATGAGCGGGCCGGACGACAAGCCGCTCCTGATTGTCGACCGGGTGGACAAGGGCCGCGTGGGCATGCTGATGTCCGACCAGATCTGGCTCTGGGCGCGGGGCCATAATGGCGGCGGGCCCTTCTCTGAACTGATCCGCCGGGTCGTCCACTGGATGATGAAGGAGCCGGAACTGGAAGAGCGCCGCCTCAGCCTCACAGCCGAAGGCGACACGGCGAAAATGGAGCTGCGCACCCTGCTCGACACGGCCCCGCCGCTGCAGCTGGAAACGCCGGAAGGCCGGATCATCGAGCCGGTCTGGACGCAAAAGGCGCCCGGCATATTCAGCGCCGAAGCGCCGATCGACCAGCTGGGCCTTTACCGCGCCGAAGCCGGGGGCCTCGAGGCCGTGGCCCTGAACGGGCCGGCCAACCCGAAGGAATATGCCGACCTGCAATCCAGTACGCAGATCATGGAGCCGTTCGCCAAGGCGACCGGCGGCGGCGTCATCCGCCTCAACGCGGCCGGCACCAACCTGCCGGACATTCGCCGCGTCAGCGCGCGCGGCAATGCGGCGGGGGCGAACTGGCTGGGCCTGCGCGAACGCGGGGCCTATGCCGTGCGCTCGTCGAAAAGCCAGCC
>CAXBHG010000376.1:0-1543 GCA_963975385.1 uncultured Brevundimonas sp. | reverse complement strand
TCCAGCAGCGGCCACAGCCAGGTTTCGCGCGCCGCCAGCAGTCCGGCATCCGACATGTCCGGCCACTCGGGATCGAGACTCCGCAGGAACGTCAGCCGGGCCCGCAGCGCTGCGGCCCGCTCTCCCCAGTCCAGCGCGGCCAGCCCGCCGGCCTCGACCTCGGCCCGCAGCGCGGCCGTGATCTGCGCCCGGTCCGGTGCGCCGGTGACCTTCTCGTCGACGACGATCGCCCCCAGCCGGCGGATACGCCGCATCACCATCCGCCCCGACGGCTCCTTCGTCAGTCGATCCTCGACCGTGACCCGGTGTTCCAGCGCCTGTGGATCGACCGGGGCCGCCAGACGAATTCGGTCCCGGGCGTCGCCCCCACCCATTTCGGCCACGGCCAGCCATGGCGCGCGCGCCAGCGGTTCGGTCGGATCGAGAAAGGCCCCCCGGCCCGAGGCCAGAAGCACCTCGCCCGGCTTGCCCCGCGCCCGGGCCACCCGTTCGGGAAAGGCCTCGGCCAACAGGCTGCCGGGATCGACCGTACCGCCCTTGCCGCCCCCGGCCGCCCGCGCCCACCGTTCGGCCAGGGTCAGGGCATCGCGCGCACGCGGCGAGCGATCCCGGGACAGCTCACGCAGGCGTTCGCCGAGATCGGCATCCCTGCCGCCCAGTCCGGGCTCGCTCAGGATCGCCGCGATCCGCCCGCCGGTCAGGGCGTCGCCCGCGTCCGAGGCCACCGCCACCAGATGGGCCAGCCGCGGCGTCAACGGTATCCGGATCAGCCGCCGTCCGTGCGCCGTCAGATTGCCGTCTGCATCCAGCGCCTCCAGCCGGGTTAACACCGCCCGCGCCTCGGCGAAGGCCCCGGTGGGCGGCGGGTCCAGCAGGGCCAGCCCCTCGGCCGTCCGCGCGCCCCAGCGCGCCAGATCGAGGGCGAAGCCGGTCAGGTCCGCCTCCAGGATCTCGGGTCGCTGATGCGGCACCAGACCCCGGGTCTGTTGCTCATCCCACAGCCGGTAGCAGACGCCCGGTTCGGTCCGCCCGGCCCGGCCACGCCTCTGTTCCGCCGAGGAGCGGCTGACCCTGACCGTCGCCAGCCGGGTCAGGCCGCTCGACGGTTCGAACCGCGGCATCCGCGACAGGCCGCCGTCGATCACCACCCGCACCCCCTCGATGGTCAGACTGGTCTCGGCGACCGAGGTCGCCAGCACCACCTTGCGCCGGCCCGGCGGCGACGGATCCAGGGCCCGGTCCTGCTCGGCCTTGTCCAGCGCGCCGTACAGGGGCACCACCTCGACCGCCGGATCGCGCAGCCGGGTCTTCAGGGCCTGGACGGTGCGGTGAATCTCGCCCTGCCCCGGCAGGAAGGCCAGGACCGAGCCCGGCTCCTCGCCCAGGGCCTGGATCACCGCCCGGGCCATGGCCTCTTCCAGCCGTTCCAGAGGGTTGCGGCCGGAATAGCGGGTCTCGACCGGGAACATCCGGCCCTGCGCTTCAATGACCGGGGCCCCGTCCAGCAGCCGGGCCACCCCGACGATGTCCAGCGTCGCCGACA
>CAXBHG010000375.1:0-1543 GCA_963975385.1 uncultured Brevundimonas sp. | reverse complement strand
TCAGGCCCCGGCGAACAGCAGCCGGCCCTCGCCCATACGCTCGCGCAGGGCGGGCAGGTCGAGGTGGGAGACCGAGAAACAGCCGTAGCTGCGACCCAGCTTGCCCTCGCGGGCGAGGAAGGCCGGGTCGGCATAGTCGGCCCCGTGCACGATGATGGCCCGTTCGCGGGCCTTGTCGTTGGAATACTCCAGGCCGTCGAGCAGGACATTCGGGCCCTGCTGCGGGCCATGGCTGGCCCCGGCGGTGGCATAGGCCCCGATCGAGGACATGAAGCTCTCGGGCGTGTTCGAGAAATTGCGGGCATAGCCGGAATGGGCCGGGTCCGAGCCCTTGCCGTGGGTGGTGCGGAACGCCTTGACCTCGCCGCCGACCAGATCGACCTCGAACAGCCGTTCCTCGCCCGAGAAGCGCTTGAAATCGACCAGATACATGCGGTCGCGCAGCGGCACGCGACGGTGGTGGATGTCGAGGGCGGCCATGGCGCGGGCCATCAGGGCCGGGGGCACGAGGCCGTTGGGATCGAGCGGCGGGGCGATGACCCGGGCGGTGGAGACCGGGGCGGGGGGCGGGACCGGATCAGCCAGCGGGGTGGCCACGACCGCGAGCTGCGTGCCGGCCGACGCGGTGGCGCAACCCGAAAGCAGGGCCGAACCGCCAAGAATGATGCCTCGTCTCGATATCCGCATGCGACGCCCTCGCGCGGTTTCAACAATAGTGAACAGTTGTTTCATGAACCGGGGTCCGGATTCAACCGGAGCCTTGGCGGAAACTGTCATGCGAGTATGGTGCCCACCTGTTCAGGGAGGGTTCATTGAAAGCGTTAATGCTGGCCATCGCGGCCGTTATGCTTGCGGCCGCGCCCGCCGGCGCCCGGCAAACGTCCGAAACCGCTACGGCTTCGCCTGCCGGGGGAACCGTGTTCGTGCAGGCGGGGCGGCTGCTGGCCGATCCGTCGACCGGCGTTGTGCAAAGCGATAAAACTCTCGTGATCAGAGGGAACCGGATCGTCGAAATCCGCGACGGCTTCGTTTCCGGCACGGAATCCGGCGACCGGACCGTCGATCTGCGCGACGGCTTCGTCCTGCCGGGCCTGATCGACAGCCATGTGCATCTGACCCATCAGCAGAACCCCAATCAGCGGCTGGAGGGGATGACCCAGTCCAGCGCCGACCAGGCCATTCGCGGGGCGTTGTACGCCCGGCGCACCCTGATGGCGGGGTTCACGACGGTGGCCGACCTGGGCGCGGACAATGACGCCATTTTCGCCCTGCGCGACGGCATCGCCGCGGGCGAGGTGGCCGGACCGCGGGTGATCGCGTCCGGATCGTCGGTGTCGATCCACGGGGGGCACGGCGACATCAACGGCTACCGCGAGGACGTGATGCATCTGCTGTCGTCCGAGAGCATCTGCTCGGGGGCGGACGACTGTATGCGCGCGGTGCGGACCCAGGTGCGGTCCGGGGCCGACATCATCAAGATCACGGCGACGGGCGGGGTGCTGTCGAACACGGCCGCCGGCCTGGGCCAGCAGTTCACCGATGC
>CAXBHG010000374.1:0-1544 GCA_963975385.1 uncultured Brevundimonas sp. | reverse complement strand
GGGCAGGCGCTGTCCGGGTCCAGCGGGTCCTGATCCTCGGCGAAGCGCGCCCCCTTGAGGTTCAGCGGCCCGTCCCAGGTCCAGGCCTGGCCGTGGCGACCGGCCCGGGTCGGCAGGACGCAGTCGAACATGTCGACCCCGCGCCACACCGCCTCGACCAGATCGACCGGCTTGCCGACCCCCATCAGATAGCGGGGCCGGTCAGCGGGCAGCATTTCGGGGGCATAGTCCAGCACCTCGCACATGGCCTGATGGCCCTCGCCGACGGCCAGCCCGCCGAGCGCATAGCCGTCGAAGCCGATCTCCTGCAGGCGCTCGGACGACTCGCGGCGCAGGTTTTCAAAGGTCGAGCCCTGCTGGATGCCGAACAGGGCCTGGGTCTCGCGCGTGCCGAAGGCGGCCTTCGAGCGCGCCCCCCAGCGCACCGACAATTCCATGGCGGCACGGGCTGCGGGCTGCTCGGCCGGCCAGGCGACGCACTGGTCCAGCTGCATCGAGATGTCGGCCCCGATGCAGTCGGCCTGGATCTGGATCGACCGTTCCGGCGTCAGCACATGTTTGGAGCCGTCGATATGGCTGGAGAAGGTCACCGCCTCCTCCTTCACCTTCGAGATACCGGCCAGGGACATGACCTGGAAGCCGCCGGAGTCGGTCAGGATGGGCTTGGTCCAGCCCATGAATTTGTGCAGGCCGCCCAGCCGCGCCATCCGCTCCGGCCCGGGGCGCAGCATCAGGTGATAGGTGTTGCCCAGCAGGATGTCGGCCCCGGTCTGGGCCACCTGGTCGACGGTCATGGCCTTGACCGTGGCGGCGGTGCCGACCGGCATGAAGGCCGGGGTGCGGATGTCGCCGCGCGCAGTCTTCAGCACCCCGGTGCGGGCGCGGCCTTCAGTGGCGGTGATGTCGAAGGGGAAGGGCATCAGTGGATCAATGTCTCGAGGCGGGCGGCCCGTTCCAGGTCCTTGGGACGGCCGAACAGGCGGCAGGTGGCGATCTGTTCGGCCACAGCGGGAATGAAAACGGTCGGGCCGTCCACATCGACCGGAACGCGGGTCTGGAAGGTGACGGCGGTCCAGTCTCCACCGTCGCGCACGTCCATGTTCGCCATCACGTCCACGGGCACAGGCGTGGTCAGGATCTGGCCGAAGACCTGAGAGCGAAACCGACCCTCGCCCGGGTCCTCCGACAGATGGCCGTGCAGGGCCTCGATCAGGCTGCGGGCGTCGCGCGGGCTGGTCAGGATGTCGACGTCGGGGATGTGCAGGTCTTCCAGACCCGCCAGGGCCATGGCGGCACCGCCAAACACCCACCACGGGTCCCGCAAGCCGACGGCGGCCGAGACGACGATGTCCAGGGTGGCGATCAGCGGTTCGGGCAGGTGGTCGGTCATCCTGTGCTCCGGAACAGCAGACTGCCGTCGCCGTAGGAATAGAAGCGATAGCCGTCGGCCACGGCATGGGCATAGGCGGCGCGCATCGTGTCCAGCCCCGCGAAGGCGCTGACCAGCATGAACAGGGTCGATTTCGGCAGGTGGAAATTGGTCA
>CAXBHG010000373.1:0-1558 GCA_963975385.1 uncultured Brevundimonas sp. | reverse complement strand
TCTACAACGACCCGGAATTCCGTCTGCCCTTCCTGTTTCCGGGCAAGGGCAAGATGCCCCAGACCATCCTGCTGGACCGTCAGGGGCGGATTCGCGCGGCCTTCGCCGGTGAGGCGGACTGGGCCAGCGCCGAGGCGCGGGCCCTGATCGACGCCCTGCTGGCCGAGCCGGACTGAAGGTCCGGCCCGACCGCTGACAGGCGTCTAGTAGGTCGGGGCAGGGGCGGCGGCGCCCGGACGGCCTTCGGCGGCGGCCTCGGCCTGGTTGGCCTCAAGCTTGTCGGCCATCTTGCCGGCCCCGGATTCGACGGCCTGGGCGGCCTTCATGGCCCCGCCCTCGATGACCTCGCCGGCGGCGGCGGCCCCTTCCTGGATCTGTTCACCGGCGGAGGCGGCGGCCTCGGCCGTGTTGTCCGCGGCAACCTCGGCATTGACCTCGGCCTGATCCTGTTCGGCCGGGGTGCAGGCGGCGAGGCCCAGCGCCAGGGCGGAGGCGGCGGCGAGGGTGGTGATACGAATGGACATGGAATGCTCCCGGAGCAGGTTGAACCTTGACGGTAAACGCGGAGCTACGGTGACGGTTGCGCCGGACTGTCTCGTTGGTCCGAGGGCCGCCAGCGGTGTCAGGCGAGGGCGCGCCGAACGGCCTCGGGCTCGCGCTCGATGATTTTCAGCAGCAGCCGGCTGCCGGTGTCGGGTTGTCGCCGGTTCTGTTCCCAGTCCTCGACCGTGGCTTTCGGCAAGCCGTAGCGGGCGGCGAACGCCGCCTGGGACAAGCCCTGGCCCTTGCGAATGGCCTTTACATCCACTGTCTCCGGGGCGTGGACCCGATAGGTCTCCGGATCGGCCCGATCTTCAACAATCGCCACGGCATCGCCGAGGCCGGCCATGATGTTTTCGAAATCGTCTTCGCGGCGACGGTCGGCAGCGGTGATGAGCTTGGTCACTATTCGATCCTCCGTAATGTACTGCGGGCGATCAGGAACCGGCGCGAAGGCGGTCCATCATGCCCTTCATCGCCTTCACCTGTTCCCGGGTGAAATTCGCCGTCTTGCCCTTCGACAGGACGGCGATCAGAAAAACCGGCAGCCGGACGTTCAGATAGGCCGTGACGACCCGGAAGCCGCCGGACTTGCCGAAGCCCCGCCCTGCGACCCGAACCTTCCGGCAGCCGCCCGAACCGACGATCCGGTCGCCGGCGGTCGGGTCGGCCGCAATCTGGTTCACGGCGGCGGTGCGCTCCGCGTCGGTCATTCCCGCCTTCTCGGCACCAGCCAGGAAGGCAGGGGTCTCAACCACTGTGTGCAGCGGCTTTTCCATGCCCGCAGTATCCGGCATTGCCGGGCTCGGCGCAAGCAATATTATCCGGCATTGCCGGATGCTGGCGGTGCGGAACAGAATCGTGCGCTTGCGCCTGAAGCGCAGCGTAGGTGGCCCCTCGGGGGAAATGTCAGGGTGACAAGGAGGAAATGGTGGCTGGAGGCGGACTTGAACCGCCGACCTGTGGGTTATGAATCCACCGCTCTAACCAGCTGAGCTACCCAGCCACTATGCCTCGA
>CAXBHG010000372.1:0-1558 GCA_963975385.1 uncultured Brevundimonas sp. | reverse complement strand
ATCCTGGCCGAGGAGCTGGGGGTCACCCGGGCCACGGTGGCGGCCCAGGCGCGCGATTCGACCGATCCGAGGGTCCGACGGCTGCTGGGGGTCGAGGGCGAGTTCGGACCCATGCTGGGCCTGTCCGACACCTGGGCCCGCAATGCCGTCAGCGCCGTGGGCAACTATGGGGAAATCTTCAACCGCAACCTGGGTGATGATTCCGCGCTCGACCTGGCCCGCGGCTTGAATGCACAATGGAATGCACGACCCGGCGGGCTGATCTACGCCCTGCCGATTCGCTAGACGCCACTCAAGAGCGCCCCGGGGGACGACCAATGGATACGATCAAGCGCGGCAAGCTGCCGCTTCACTGGCTGATGCTGATCGGCTTCCTCGTCGGGCTCGGCGGCGGACTGCTCGTCAACCTGACGGTCGGGGCCGACACGGGCTGGGTCCAGTGGCTGACCTCGAACGTCACCGGACCGGCCGGCCAGATCTTCCTGCGCCTGCTGTTCATGCTGGTGATCCCCCTGCTGTTCTCGGCCCTGGTGGTCGGGGTGGCCGAGATGGGCGACCTGAAGGCGCTGGGCCGGGCCGGGATCAAGACCCTGCTGCTGACCATCGTGGTCTCCAGCATCGCCGTGGTCATCGGCATCGCCATGGTCAACATCTTCCGTCCGGGCGACGGCGTCGACCAGCTGCTGGCGCAGAGACTGCTCGACGAGGGCGCGGCCGGGGCCGCCAACATCGTCGGCAATGCGCCCAAGTCGGTCGAGCTGGGCCAGTTCTTCCTCGACCTGATCCCGTCCAATGTCTTCACCGCCGCCTCCGAGAACCAGATCCTGCCGGTGATGGTCTTCGCCCTGCTGTTCGGTATCGGCCTGGTCATGGCCCGCACCCGTTCGACGGACCGTCTGCAGGAGGTGATCGAGGGCATCTTCGAAGTGACGATGAAGCTGATCAACCTGGTCATCAAACTGGCCCCGATCGCCATCGCCTGCCTGATGTTCAACCTGGCGGCCCTGTTCGGCTGGGAGCTGCTGGTCCGGCTGGCCGCCTATGTCGGCGTCGCCGTCGGGGCCATGCTGGTCCATATGTTCGTGGTCTATCCGATCGTGGTCTGGACCATGGGCGGCATGTCGCCGGTCAATTTCTTCAGGGCCATCCGCGAGCCGATGGTCGTGGCCTTCTCGACCGCCTCGTCCAATGCCAGCCTGCCGGTGTCGCTGCGCGCCGCCGAGTTCGAGCTGAAGCTGCCGCGCAAGATCGCCCGTTTCGTCCTGACCGTCGGGGCCACCGCCAACCAGAACGGCACCGCCCTGTTCGAGGGGGTGACGGTGCTGTTCCTGGCCCAGTTCTTCAACATCGACCTGACCATCACCCAGCAGGTGGTGGTGATGCTGGTCTGTATCCTCGGCGGCGTCGGCACCGCCGGCGTCCCGGCGGGCTCCCTGCCGGTGGTGGCGATGATCCTGGTCATGGTCGGGGTCCCGGCCGAGGGGATCGGCCTGATCCTCGGCGTCGACCGCTTCCTCGACATGTGCCGCACCACGCTGAACGTCACCGGCGACCTGGT
>CAXBHG010000371.1:0-1570 GCA_963975385.1 uncultured Brevundimonas sp. | reverse complement strand
ACCGGCACCAGGGTGATCGACAGGATCGCCGCCGCCGCCATGGCGTAGCTCTTGGTGAAGGCCAGCGGCGCGAACAGCCGCCCCTCCTGGGCCTGCAGCGTAAAGACCGGAATGAACGACAGGGTGATGATCACCAGGCTCAGAAATAGCGCCGGCCCCACCTCCGCCGCCGCCTCGGTAATCACCCGCCAGCGGGCCTCACCGGCCAGCCGTTCATCGGGATGGTCGTGCTCCCATCGCTCGATATGTTTGTGCGCGTTCTCGATCATGACCACGGCAGCATCGACCATGGCCCCGACGGCGATCGCGATGCCGCCCAGCGACATGATGTTGGCGTTGACGCCCTGTATGCGCATCAGGATGAAGGCCGCGAGCACCCCCAGCGGCAGGGTGATGATGGCGACCAGGGCCGAGCGCGCGTGCCAGAGGAACAGGCCGCAAACCAGGGCGACGACGAAGAACTCCTCAAGCAATTTTGTGCTGAGGTTTTCGATCGCGCGATCGATCAGGTGCGAGCGATCATAAACGGTCACCACCTCGACCCCGGCCGGAAGCCCCGCCTTGAGCGTTTCGAGCCGTTCGCGCACCGCGGTGATCACGGCCTGGGCATTTTCGCCCGACCGCAGGATCACCACCCCGCCGGCCACTTCCCCCTCGCCGTTCAACTCGGCGATGCCGCGACGCATTTCCGGGCCGATCTGGATCGTGGCCACATCGCCCAGCTGAACCGGCACCCCGCCGGCGGCCGTGCGGATCGGCACCGCGCGGAAGTCATCCAACGTGGTCAGATAACCGTTGGCACGGACGATATATTCAGTCTCGGCCAGTTCCAGAACGGAGCCGCCGGCCTCGCCATTGCCCTGCCGGATCGCCGCCACCACCTGCTGGTGGGTCACGCCGTAACCGGCCAGTTTGGCGGGATCGAGCACCACCTGATACTGGCGCACCATGCCGCCGATACTGGCGACCTCGGCCACGCCCGGGACCGTCTTCAGTTCATAGCGCAGGAACCAGTCCTGCAGGCTGCGCAGCTGCGACAGATCATGCTGACCCGTGCGATCGACGAGCGCATATTCATAGACCCAACCGACCCCGGTGGCGTCCGGCCCCAGGGCCGGGCGGGCGGTGTCGGGCAGGCGGTCCTGGACCTGGCTGAGATATTCCAGCACCCGGGAACGCGCCCAGTAGAGGTCGGTGCCGTCCTCGAACAGCACATAGACATAGCTGTCGCCGAAGAAGGAATAGCCGCGCACCGTGCGGGCTCCGGGCACCGACAGCATGGTGGTCGCCAGCGGATAGGTGACCTGGTTCTCGACGATCTGCGGCGCCTGGCCGGGATAGGAGGTACGGATGATGACCTGCACGTCCGACAGATCCGGCAAGGCGTCGACCGGTGTGTGGCGCACGGCCCAGAGGCCGCCGGCGACCAGCGCCAGCGCCGCGAGCAGGACGAGGAATCGCCCCTTGACCGAGGCGCGGATGATGGCGGCGATCATCGACCCGCCTCCCGCCGGGTCAGACTGCGGATCGTGGCCTTGCCGTCGACCATGTCGAACCCGAAATCGACCTG
>CAXBHG010000370.1:0-1578 GCA_963975385.1 uncultured Brevundimonas sp. | reverse complement strand
GCGCGGTTTCCGTGGCTGATCCTGATCCCGCGCGTGGCGGGGGCGGTCGAGCTGGAGGACCTGTCGGCCACCGACCGGGCGCGGCTGATGGAGGAGATTGTGCGTGCCGGGGAATTGGTGCGGGCCGAGGGCGCGGCGACGGGGCGGCCGGTCGACAAGCTGAATGTCGCGGCGCTGGGCAATGTCACGGCCCAGCTGCATGTCCATGTGGTCGGACGGCGGCGCGATGACGGCCTGTGGCCCGATCCGGTCTGGGGCCGGGGCGGGGCGCGGCCCTGTGACGCCGCGGCGCGGGCTGCCGTGGTGGCGCGTCTTACGGCCTGATCAGGGGCGGTGCAGGGTCACGGCCCGGGCCTGGCCATTGTGCACGAATTCGCCGCGCCAGCCGTCGCCGCGCCGTTGCAGGCGCAGGCTGTCGTGGCGGTCCAGGGTCAGGGTGGCCCGGTTCCCGTCAACCGAGATGGCCGCGATCAGCCGGGCGCGACCGTCGTCGCCACGTCGCCACGCCCCCTCGACCGAACCGTCGCCGGAATCGCGCAGCACCAGGCTGAGCAGGGGGCGGCCGTCGGCGTCCAGCGCCCGCCAGCGGCCGTCCAGCGGTCCGGCCCGGGCGTCGGCGCTGCGCTCGGCGGCGGCAACTCCGGCGTCGAAGAAGGCCGGCACGTCGCGCACCTCGGGACCCGGAGCGGTTTCGAACGGGCGGATGGCCGGGGGTCGGTAGATCTGGCGGGTGGCGTCGTCGGCGGGCGTCCAGGGACGGGCGCCGGAGTCCTGCAGCAACAGGGCGAGGGCGAGGCTGGCAACGGGAAGGAGCATCATCCCAGACTGCCGCACCCGGGCCGGGATTGCCACCCGGGGTCGGGGCCGGGGCCGGAAACGCCCCGGGAAACCGCCACGGAAACGGCGGCGGAAACCCCGGCGGGGGGTCGCCTTCGTTGACACCTCGCCGCCGGGGTCACTAAAGCCTGTATGCGCCTTCGGGCGATTGAATTCCTTCGGTTTTGAGAACCATTCGCATGACGAGCCCCCTTCCGGTCTCGGGCGACGACCAGAGCGACCGCCCGGTCGTCCAGCCCAATGGCCGGCCCCGCCCCCTGTCCCCCCATCTCCAGGTCTGGCGCTGGCATGTCACCATGGCCGCGTCGATCCTGCACCGGGTCAGCGGCGGTGCGCTGTCGGCCGGCGCGGTCCTGGTCGGCATCTGGCTGCTGGCCCTGGCCTGTGGCCCCGAGGTCTATGCGACCTTTACCGGCCTGTCGGCCTCGCCGCCGGGTCTGCTGGTCTGGTTCGGCCTGACCCTGGCCCTGACCTATCACCTGGCCTCGGGCATCCGGCACCTGGTCTGGGACATGGGCGAGGGTCTGGAGCCGAAGACGGCCAGCCTGCTGAGCAGTCTGTCGATCTGGGTCGGCCTGCTGGCCGGGGTGGCCTTCTGGGTCTGGCTGTTCCTGTCCGGGAGTGTGTCGCTGTGAGCGGTTCGACCAAGACCTTCGTCAAGGGCGTCAAGGTGTCCGAGCGCCACGGGGCCGGTGAGTGGAAGGCCGAGCGCCTGTCCTCGCTGATCCTGGTGCCGCTGAC
>CAXBHG010000369.1:0-1581 GCA_963975385.1 uncultured Brevundimonas sp. | reverse complement strand
ACGTCGACTCGTTCGGGGTGGGAGAGCATGCGGACGGGGCGCGGGCCGGTGGTGGCAGGGGTGTGGGACGGGGGTGGCAGGACCCCGTCATAGGGGTGCCAATGCTCTGCCCGGTCCGGTGCATGGCTCTCCTGCGGCGTGTTCACCTGGACACTGCCCGCACCAAGTTTTGCGACGATCCGGTCAGCGAGCGCGGCCAGTGCCGCATCGTCCGTGTCGCTGGCGGCGAGGTCGCCCGAGAGGGCCACGGCACTGACGCTCATCGGGCCGGTGCGGCGCGCTTCGAGCAGGAGGAGGTCTATCCCGAAGCCGGGGTCGATACTGTCCAGCGTCTCGCGGAACAGGCGCAGGATGTGTGCGGGTGTCCGCACCGGCCGGGCGGCGGTGACGGCGAGGCTGGAGACATCCCCATCGGACTTGAAGGCGTGGAAGGCAAAACTGCGCGCGCCCTGGCCGAGGCGGGCGAGGTCTACGCAAAGGATTTCCGTGATCTGCCGAAGCCCCTCTGCCACGCCTTCGGTGCTGGCGATGGGCTCGGGACATGGCAGGCGCGCCGCATGGGCCGGCGGCGGCTGGAGGGGACGCAAGGGTTCGATCCGGAGGCCGAGCGCCTGATCAAGCCGGAGGCAGGCGGCATCGGCCATGTCGCGGGACTGGAAGCGCCGGGCGAGCGCCTTGCGATCGATCCCGTAGAGCTGCCCGATCCGGGTGAGGCCGAAGCGACGCAGCAGGGTCACGGCCTCGTTTGAGAGGCGGAGCGCGGCGACCGGTAATTCGGCGAGGCCATCTCGTTCGGTGCCTTCGGGCAGCAGCGCCGGGACACCTTCCCTTGCAGCTGCGCGCGCCAGGGCCGAGGCAGCGCCGGGTGTGCCGGCGAGGCCGATCCTGTGCGTATAGCCGGCGCGCGCCAGACGCTGCGAGAGGGCCGCGACCATCGCCGCCTCGCCGCCATGCAAGTGGTCGCAGCCGGTTGTCTCGAGCATCAGGCCATCCAGGCCATCAAGCGCTGTCAGCGGTGTCCAGCGGACCATCCAGGCGGCGAGCGCCCGCAGGCCGCGCGCATCGGCCTCGCGGTCGATCTCTCCGGACAGGAGTTGGGGCGCGCGGGCGCGGGCATCGGTGAAGCGCAGGCCGGGTGAGATGCCCATATCCAGGGCGGTGCGGTTGGCGGCGGCAACGACAAGGCCCGCCTGCCCGGTTTCTGTCAGGACGAAAGGCGGCGGATCAGCCGGCCCGGCGGATGCCGGACGCATCGGGCGGCCCGCGGCGTGGAGGCGCTGGCGGCGCAACCTGTCCAGCGGCCAGTCCGGAAACCACAGTGAGAGATAGCGTTTCATCGTTCCACTCAAGGTCAAAGCTGTGCCCGGCAAGATGCGGGGCGGTACGGGAGCGCTCGAGAACGGCGTGCCAGCGGGCGGCGCCGGGGGCGCGAGAATCGTAGCGGTTGGGGGCGGAGGGTTTCGGGGCGATGCGCCAGCGTGCCTCGGCGGCGGTTGCCCCTTCCCTGTCATAGGGCATGAGGAGGATGACGGGCACGCCGTGCCGGCCGGAGGCGAGCGCGAGGCGGCGCGTGGCGGTAAA
>CAXBHG010000368.1:0-1590 GCA_963975385.1 uncultured Brevundimonas sp. | reverse complement strand
TTACAAGCACGTTTATCGCCATATCCGGAGCAAGCCCCGGCACCCCCAATATAGGGACGTTGGCCCGGGCTTCCAAGGGGGGCACGCGGCAGATCGGATGCGGGCGGGCTGACCCGCACCTGCGGTGTGGACGGCCGTGGCCGCGCCCCATAGTCATACGATCCATGCGCACGCCTTCACCATCCGCCCGTCTGGTTTTCACCTATGGCCTGGCGACCCTGCTGACGGTGGCGACGGGCTGTCTGGTCTGCGCCCTGTCAGGGGTGCCAACCGTGACGTGGCTCCGCAACCTGATCGCCTGGGGTGTGGGGGCCGGGGCGGCGGGTGGTCTGGCCGTGGTCGCAGGACGGCGCACCGGCCTGGTCCTGCTCGGCGTCGCTGTCGCCGGACTGGCGGCCAGTCTGGCCGGCACGCCGCAGGACGGGGTGCACCGCTGGCTGGATGTCGGACCGCTGCACATCAATGTCGCCTTCATCGTCCTGCCCGCCGCGGTCGTGGCCATGGCCTGGAACCGGGAGCGGCTGTGGGCCTGGGGGCTGGCGATCGCCCTGCTGGGTCTGCTGGTCGTTCAGCCGGACGCCTCCCAGGCGACGGCGCTGGGCCTCGCCCTCGGCGTCATCGCCGTTCGGGCCCCGTTGTCGACCCGACGGCGCGTCGGAATCATCGCGATCACCACGGTCCTCGCGGTCGCGGCCTGGCTGCGGCCGGATCCGCTGCAGCCGATCCCGGAGGTCGAGGGGATCGTCACCCTGGCCGCCGCCGTCACGCCCGGTCTGGCAGGGTTGGCGGTGGCGCTGCTGATCGTGACCGCGCTTGCTCCGGGATTCATGGCGCGCCCGGCCGGCCCTGTCGGACGGACCGGTGGCCTCGCCCTGTCGACCTATGGTCTGGCCACGGTGGCGACCCCCCTGTTCGGGGACTTTCCGGTGCCGCTGCTCGGCATCGGCATGAGTCCGGTGCTCGGCTTCTGGCTGGGCGTCGGCCTGCTGGCGGCGGGCCTCAGGCCGGGGGCGGAACCCGCGCCCACCCCGGGGTCTGGTTCCTGAACCAGGTCAGCTGGCGTTTGGCATAGTTGCGGGTCGCCTGCTGCACGGCGGTGACGGCTTCGTTCAGGCTGACCTCGCCGCGCAGATGGGCGGCGAAATCGCGCACGCCGACGGCCTTCATCGCCGGCAGGGTCGGGTCCAGCCGCCGGGCCATCAGCGCCCGAACCTCGTCCAGCGCCCCCTGGTCGACCATGGCATCGACCCGGGCGTCACAGGCGGCATAGAGGCGGTCACGCGGGGGCTCGATCACCACGGCTTCCCAGCTGCCCTCGGCCAGCAGGGGCCGGGTGTCGGCACGCCAGACACTGAGCGGTTGGCCGGTGACGGTCAGGACGGCCAGGGCACGGATCAGCCGCTGGCGGTCGCCGGACTCAATGGCAGCCTCGGACTGCGGATCGGTCTCGACCAGACGGCGGCGCACCGAGCCTTCGCCGGCGGAATCGTACAGCGCGCCGATCTCGTCGCGGACGGAATCGGGAATGTCGGGGATGTCGGCCAGACCGCGGGTCAGGGCGTTGAAATACAGGCCGGTGCCGCCGACCAG
>CAXBHG010000367.1:0-1671 GCA_963975385.1 uncultured Brevundimonas sp. | reverse complement strand
CCCGATGCCGGTGTTCCTGACCGTGCCGCCGGCGATCCGCACCGCCAATGCCCTGCTGCCCGAGGGGGAACGCATGGCCCCGCCGGCCCCGACCGAACCCAAGGCGGCGACACCGCCGGTGATCGCCGAACGGGTGCTGGCCAACGGGCTGCGGGTGATCGTGGCCCGGTCGACCGACCTGCCGATCATGAATGCGCGGCTGGTGATCGGCGGCGGGGCGGCGGCGGATCCGGCCGGTGCCGCCGGCCTGGCCCAGCTGACCGCCAGC
The DNA here is from genome assembly GCA_963975385.1 of uncultured Brevundimonas sp. Taxonomy (GTDB): domain Bacteria; phylum Pseudomonadota; class Alphaproteobacteria; order Caulobacterales; family Caulobacteraceae; genus Brevundimonas. The sequence continues at coordinate 1,403 of CAXBHG010000367.1, read as the reverse complement.
CTGTCCAGCCAGGGGGCGGGCGGACGCTCGGCCCCGGAACAGGCCCGGCTGCTGGAGGCCCTGGGGGCTGACATCGGCGGCGGGGCGGGGGCGGATGCGACCACACTGTTCGTTTCGACCCCGGTGGCCTCGGCCGGGCAGGTCGGGGCGGTGCTGGCCGATGTGGTGCAGCGCCCGGCCTTTGCCGAGGAGGAGCTGCAGCGCACCCGCACCCGGGCCATCAACGGCCAACGGGTGGCGATGCGCCAGCCGGGGCCCCTGGCCGCGGCGGTGCTGGATCGGATTGCCTATGGTGACTCCGCCTATGGCGTGCCCGGGGACGGTACGGTCGAGAGCCTGGCCGGGATCACCCGCGATCAGGTCGTCGCCTATCACCGCCAGTTCTGGCGGCCCGACAATGCCGCCCTGATCGTCACCGGGGCCATGAGTGCCGATGAGGGCTTCGCCTTCGCCGAACAGGCGCTGGGTGGCTGGGCCCGTCCCGCCGCACCGGTGCCGGTGCTGGCCGACCGGGCCGGTCCGGTGCGGCCGCCGCGCGTGGTGGTGGTCGACATGCCGGGCGCGGGCCAGGCGGCGGTGACGGCGGCGGTGCGCGCGCCGCTGCGGTCCAGCGATGACTGGTATCCGCTGAGCGTCGCCAATGCGGTGATGGGCAGCGGCCAGAACGGCTATCTGTTCCAGGAGGTGCGCGCCAAACGCGGTCTCAGCTACGGGGCCTATTCATCGCTGGGGGCGCGCGTCGACGGCGGGCTGATGACCGCCTCGACCCAGACCAAGAACGAGAGCGCGGCCGAGGTCGTGGGTCTGGTGCTGGCCCAGATGACGCGGCTGACCGCCGAGCCGCTGAGCGACACGGCCGTGACCGACCGCGAGACCTTTATCACCGGCGGCCAGTCGCGGGCGCTGGAGACGACCGGCGGACTGGGCGGGGTGCTGGCCGAGGCGGTTCAGTACGGCCTGCCGCTGTCGGACATCGCCGCCTATCCCGACCGGATCCGGGCCACCACCCCGGCCTCGCTGGCGGCGGCGGCGGCCCGGGTCGATCCGGCCCAGGCCTATGTGGTGGTGGTCGGGAATGCGGCGCTGTTCGTCGATGCCCTGCGCGAGGCCCATCCCGATCTGGTGGTGATTCCGGCCGCCGAGGTCGATCTGAACAGCCCGACCCTGGGGCTTTCCTCCCCCGGAGCGTAGCGCGAGGGGGAGGATTACCCGGCCCGGAAGGCCGCGATGGCGTCGACCGTCTGGCGCACCTGGGCCTCGATGCCGGCCCAGTCCTGTGCCTTGATGGCGGCGTCGGTGATCAGTTTCGAGCCCATGCCGGCGGCGACGATGCCGCTGCCGAACCATCTGGCGATCGAGGCCGGATCGGGGTCGACCCCGCCGGTCGGCATGATCTTGGTCCA
>CAXBHG010000366.1:0-1673 GCA_963975385.1 uncultured Brevundimonas sp. | reverse complement strand
GCCAGCCATAGTCGGGCCGGGCCCCCAGCAGCGTGTCCTTCAGCAGGGTGTCGACCGCCATGTCGGCATGGGTCACCGGTGAGCCGCCGGTCTTGGACCAGATCTTCAGGCCGCGCGCGCGTTCAGCCAGGGCCAGGTCGCCGGCGGCGCGCGCGGCGTCGCGGATCAGGTTAAGGTCCTGAATGAAGTCTTCGCTACAAGTCTTCATTTTCCGGCGATGGCGAGGGCGTCGAACATCAGTGACGGCACATTGAATGCGCCACGGAATTCGAGGTCGGAACCGTGCACCAGACGGCGGTAGATGTCGGGCAGACTGCCGGCCACGGTGACCTCGCTGACCGGATAGGCCAGTTCGCCGCCCTCGAACCAGAAGCCCGAAACCCCGGCCGACCAGTCGCCGGTATTGGCGTTCAGCGACGGGCCGAACATCGAGGTGACCAGGAGGCCGGTTCCGGCGTCGGCCATCAGTCCGGCCAGGTCCCGCTGGCCCGGTTCCATGTGCAGGTTGTGGGTCGAGACGCCCGGCGGTCCGGCCAGGCCGCGGGCGGCGTGACCGGTCGAGGCCAGACCCAGCTGGGCCGCAGCCGAACTGTTCATCAGCCAGGTGGTCAGCACGCCGGCGTCAATGATTGATTGCCGCGTCACCGCCACCCCCTCGTCATCGAACGGGGTCGAGCCGAGGCCGCGCGGCCGGAAGGGGTCGTCGACCAGATTCACATCGGCTGGCAGCACAGCCTGACCCATCCGGTCCTTCAGGAAGGAGGAGCCGCGCGCGATCGACGGGCCGGAAATGGCCCCCAGAAGCGGCGAGATCACCTGGCCGGCGACGCGGTTTTCGAAGATGACCGGGGCGGTCATCGAGGCGATCTTGCGCGGGCCGGTGCGGGCCACGGCGCGGCGGCCGGCGAAATCACCGATGGAGGCGGCCGACGGCAGATCGGACAGGTGGCGGGTGTGGCGATGTTCGCCGCCGCGCTCCATGCCACCGTCCTTTTCGGCGATGACCCCGACCCCGAGGCCGAAGCCCGAGCCGTGATAGGCCCCGTCGAACCCGTCGGAGGTGACCAGACGCCAGCGGCTGGTCGAGCTGGAGGCATGGCCCCCTTCGGAGCGGACGACGCCGTCGACGGCCATGGCCGCGACCTCGGTGGCGACGGCGGCGGCCTCAAGCTGTTCGGCCGTAAGGTGGGTGGCGTCGTACAGGTCCAGGTCGGGGAAGGGGCCGTGGGCCAGACGGTCCTGCGGGGCCAGGCCGCAATACGGATCCTCGGGGGCCAGCCGGGCCATGGCCACGGCGCGCTCGACCAGACGGCCGCGGGTGGCGTCGGACAGGTCCGAGGCCGAGACGGTGGCCTGGCGTTTGCCGATGAAGACCCGCAGGCCGAGGTCGCGCGATTCCTCGCGTTCGACCTCTTCCAGGGTGCCGTTGCGGACCCCGACCGACAGGGCCGCACTTTCGGCCGAGACGGCCTCGGCGGCGTCGGCCCCGGCCCTCAGGGCGGCGGCGACCAGATCGGGCAGCAGGTCAGCGGGGATGGTGGCGGTCGACGGGGAGGCATTGGACATACCCCGATATGGCCGACCCCCTGCTGCACCGCAACCATGGGGGCGGGGACGGTCTCAGATCACCGCGAAGGCGATCAGGGCCACGGCCCCGACCAGCAGGGCGATCC
>CAXBHG010000365.1:0-1673 GCA_963975385.1 uncultured Brevundimonas sp. | reverse complement strand
ACGTCGGCGGCGGCGCCAACAAGGAGAAGGTCACCGCGGCCTTCAAGATCATCACGGCCGACCCCAAGGTGAAGGGCATCCTGGTCAACATCTTCGGCGGCATCATGAAATGCGACGTCATCGCCGAAGGCGTGGTCGCGGCCGTGAAGGAAGTGGGCCTGAAGGTGCCGCTGGTCGTCCGCCTCGAGGGCACCAATGTCGCCCTGGGCAAGAAGATCCTCAACGAGTCCGGCCTGGCCATCACCGCGGCCGACGACCTCGACGACGCCGCCCAGAAGATCGTCGCGGCGGTGGGGTGATGGCGTTTCGCCGCCCCTTTGTGGCGGTGATTTCGGCGGCCCTGATGGCGCTGCCCGGGGTCGGCTGGGCGCAGGCAGGGCCGGTGGATGCGCCGGTCGACCTGATCGCCCTGCTGGACCGGGTCTGTGTGGCCGCCCAGGGAGATCGCGCCCGGGCGGCGGCCCTGGCGGCCGAGGCGGGGTTCTCGCCCGTGCCTGACAGTTTCCGGCCCCGGCTCCGCAACAGTTCGGAGGTGGCCGCCTTCATGCGCACCAATACGGCAGACATGACGGTCATCATGACCGGAAAGATGACCCGGCGACTGGGGCGCGAGCGGGCGGTTCTTGAGTTCTGCGGCGTCAGCGCCCGCCCGACCGATCACCGGGCCCTGGATGCCCGGCTCCGGACCGCGATGGGGTTCCCGCCCGTCCGGGACTCGAGCATGGACGCCTATGCCTGGCTGCAGACGCCCGAGGGCCGGGCCCCGGCCCGCAGCCTCAGCGAACCGCAATTCCTTTCCATGGCCGCGACCGGCCAGATGCGGATGGTCGGGCTGGAGCGCTCCGGCCCGGGATCGACCCTGATCTATTTCCTGCCACGCCTCGACTGACCGGTTCCACGGATTGTGTGCTCCACATAACCCGTGTAGATTTCCGCCGTGACCCGTAACCTGACCCTCGCCATCGACGACGCCCTGCTCGACAAGGTGCGGGTGCTGGCGGCCATGAAGCGGACCAGCGTCAACGAGATGGTGCGCGGTTTCCTGACCCGGCTGGTCGAGCAGGAGGTCGAGCATGACGAGGCGACCCAGGAGCTTCTCAAATTGATCGACGAGTCCCAGGGCGACATGGGCGACTGGCGTTTCAGTCGTGAGGACGCCTACAGCGGAGAGCCTCGCTTTGATCGCTGGGGCTGACGTCTTTCTCGACACCAACATCCTGATCTATGCGGCGCAAGGTGGTCGGGTCGCGCCGGAGAAGCGCGATATTGCTCGGCGGATCATTCTTCAGGGGCGGTATGGGACCTCGGGCCAGGTGCTGGCCGAGTTCTACAATGTGGCAACCCGCAAGGGTGCGCGGCCGCTTACGCCAGAGACGGCGGAACGCTGGGTGCGGACACTGGCGAAGAAGCCATGTCAGTCCATCGATCCCGCCGTCGTTCTTGCCGGGATCGCACTGTCGCAACGCTATCAGATCTCCTACTGGGACGGGGCCATCATCGCTGCCGCCGAACGGCTGGGGGCCAAGATCCTCTATTCCGAAGACCTCAATCACGGGCAGACCTACGGGTCGGTCCGCGTCGAAAATCCCTTCCTCCCCGCCTGAACAAAGCGAGTCCCATGTCCATCCTCGTCGACAAGAACACCAAGATCATCGTCCAGGGCCTGACCGGCA
>CAXBHG010000364.1:0-1686 GCA_963975385.1 uncultured Brevundimonas sp. | reverse complement strand
AGTTCGAGGCCGGCAAGACCTTCGAGGCCGACAAGGCCGACTGGATGGACGGCCAGTGGCAGGGCATCGGCCTGCCCGAGGGCGACGAGCGGCGCGGCAAGACCGACGTGCCGGCCGAAAAACTGACCGACCTCGGCACCCGGCTGACCACGGTGCCGAACCAGATCGATATCCACCGCACGCTGAAGCGCGTGATGGAGGGGCGTCGCGAGACCATCACCAGCGGCGAGAACATCGACTGGGCCACGGCCGAGAGCCTGGCCTTCGCCACCCTGCTGGACGAGGGGTTCCCGGTCCGTCTGTCGGGTCAGGACTCGGTGCGCGGCACCTTCAGCCAGCGCCATTCCGGGGTCATCGACCAGACCACCGAGGAACGCTACATCCCGCTCAACAACCTGCGCGAGGGCCAGGCCGAGTTCGAGGTCATCGACTCGGCCCTGTCGGAAGAGGCGGTGCTGGGCTTCGAATACGGCTATGCCGTTTCCGACCCCAATACCCTGGTGATGTGGGAGGCCCAGTTCGGCGATTTCGTGAACGGGGCCCAGGTGGTCATCGACCAGTTCATCTCGTCGGGCGAGCGCAAATGGCTGCGCATGTGCGGCCTGACCATGCTGCTGCCGCACGGCTATGAGGGCCAGGGGCCGGAGCATTCGTCGGCCCGTCTGGAGCGTTTCCTGCAGCAGTGCGCCGAGGACAATATGCAGGTCGCCAACTGCACCACCCCGGCCAACTATTTCCACATCCTGCGCCGCCAGGTGCAGCGGCCGTTCCGCAAGCCGTTGATCCTGATGACGCCCAAGAGCCTGCTGCGTCACAAGAAGGCGGTCTCGACCCTGGCCGACATGGCCGAGGGCAGCTCGTTCCACCGTGTGCTGCACGATGACGCCGAGCGCCGTCCTGACGTCGCCGGCATTAGCCTGAAGCCGGATGCCGAAATCCGCCGCGTCGTGCTGTGCTCGGGCAAGGTCTATTATGACCTGCTGGAGTCGCGCGAGGTGCGGGCCCGGGCCGGCGAAAAGGTCGACGACGTCTATCTGATGCGGCTGGAGCAGTTCTATCCGTGGCCGCTGAAGTCGCTGATGACCGAACTGGTGCGCTTCCCGAAGGCCGAGCTGGTCTGGTGCCAGGAAGAGCCCAAGAATATGGGCGGCTGGACCTTCGTCGATCCGTGGATCGAGCTGACGCTCGAGAAGCTTGATGTCGACGCCAGACGCGCCCGCTACGTCGGACGTCCGGCCTCCGCCTCGACCGCGGCAGGTCTGATGAGCCGGCACCTGAAAGAACTCGAGACCTTCCTGAACGACGCCTTCGCCGCCTGATCCGCACCCCGGACCGCGGCTGTGCCGTTTCCGGGATGACAACCGCAATGACCGACACGAAAGCCTGACCGACATGGCCGACATCCTGACCCCCGCCCTCGGTGAATCCGTTGCCGAGGCGACCATCGCCAAATGGACCAAGAAGGCCGGCGACGCCGTCAGGAAGGACGAGATGCTGGTCGAGCTGGAGACGGACAAGGTCTCGCTGGAAGTGGTTTCGCCCGCCGACGGGGTGCTGGCCGAAATCAGGGCCGCCGAGGGGGATACCGTCGTCCCCGGCACGGTTCTGGGCGTGGTGAGCGAGGGCGCGTCCGCCGCCGCGCCTGCCGCCGAGGCCCCGAAGGCTTCCGCTCCCCAGGCCGCCGCG
>CAXBHG010000363.1:0-1690 GCA_963975385.1 uncultured Brevundimonas sp. | reverse complement strand
TCCTCGGCGACTTCGAAGTCGGCGATGACCCCGTCGCGCATCGGACGGATGGCTTCCATATGGCCCGGGGTGCGGCCCAGCATCTGCTTGGCCTCGATGCCCACGGCATGAACGATCTTGCGGCCCCCGACGTTTCTCAGCGCCACGACGGACGGCTCGTTCAGCACGATCCCCTTGCCCTTCATATAGATAAGGGTGTTCGCAGTGCCGAGGTCGATGGCGATGTCGTTCGACATCATGCCGAAGAATGGTGAAAACATGGGCGCGGGATACCGTTTGGTTCAGGCCTGAGGGGCGATCGTCATGTCAGTCCGCTTCAGCGACGCCCCGCCACACGCATCCCCATACGCACAACGTTTCTGACCGTCTTCGCCGAGCCGACTAGAGGCTCGTTTGCCCGCATGACGGGGGGATTACAAGCCCCGATAACAATCCCCTGCCGGGTGGACGATGACGAAACCGGCATCTCCCCGGTTCAGACCGCGTCCAGACCCTCGGCCGCGAGCACCCGCTGGACCGCCGCCCGCTCCTGGGTCCGGTCCAGATGGGCGTTCAGGCCCGGAAACCGGGCCGGATCCAGCAGGTCCGCGGACCGCGCCCAGCGCTCGAACACCATCAGATAGCCGTCGGACAACGTATAGGCGTCGCCCATGACCCAGACCCCTTCCAGCAGACTGTCCTCGGCCAGCTGCAACCGGGTCAGCACGACCTCGCGCGCTTCGGCCCGGGCGTCTCCGTCCAGCGGCGGACGGCTGAACAGCAACCGCCCCATGGCCGGATGCAGGGCGGAACCCAGCCAGCCGTTGAAGGCGTTGAAGCGCGCCATGCGGAACGGGTCGCCGACGGGGGCGAGATTCTGCTGCGGCCGGGTCTGGGCGATGAAGGCCAGGATGGCGGCGTTCTGGGTGATCACCCCGCGCTCGGTCTCCAGCGCCGGGGTCACCCCGGCCGGATTGATCGCCAGATACTCCGGCGTCCTCTGCTCGCCCGTCTTCAGGTCGATCCTGACCGTCTCATAGGACGCGCCGGACTCCTCCAGCCCGATGTGCGAGGCCATGGCACAGGCCCCGGGCGAATAATACAGTTTCAGCATGACGGCCTCCGGTCGGGTTCGATGGGACAACGCACATAGGGGACCATGCTATCCGTAACAAGAACGGTGCCCGTTAGGCGCTTCGATCCTCGCGCCGCTTCACCAGTTCGCGCACCCCCAGCATGATCGCCAGCCAGACCACGGCCACCGCCGCCAGTATGGCCGAGGTCCAGATGCCGTCGCCGCTGACCGCGCTCATGAACGACCCGCCGAAAAAGGCCACCAGGGCGGTCTTGGGCAGGACGCCCAGCGCGCATCCCGCCAGGAACCCGGTGAACGACGCCCGCGCCGCCCCGAACGCCATATTGACGACGATGAACGGGGCCGAGGGCACATTGCGGATCATGAAACTGGCATAGAAGGCGTTCTGGCCCACGAACCGCTTCATCCGCCCGGCGGTGCGACCGCCGAACCGCTCCACCGCCCGCGCCGTCGGCCCCCGTCCCAGCCAGTAGGTCACCGCCGCCGAGACCACGGTCGCGATCCAGCTGTAGGCGAATCCGAACCACGGCCCGAACGCCACCACGCAGGCCGCGATCAGAATGAATTGCGGCACCCCGATAAAGGCCGCGACCACGAACACCGCCACGGTCGCCA
>CAXBHG010000362.1:0-1697 GCA_963975385.1 uncultured Brevundimonas sp. | reverse complement strand
CCCCATTCGCCGAAGCCGGCCTCATAGTGGGCCTTGCCGAAGCCGACCGAACCGCGGAACTGCGGCTGCAGCACCGCATAGCCACGCGAGGCCAGCAGCTGGGCCCAGTAGTCGAAGCCGGGCTCGTCGCGCGCCTGGGGTCCGCCGTGCGGCATGACGATCAGCGGCAGATCGGCCACCTCCCGTCCCGGCGGCAGCGTCAGATAGGCGGGGATGTTGGTCCCGTCCGCGGCGGCATAGTTGATGAACCGCACCTCGCCGACCGCCTCGGCCGGGACAGCCGGATACTGCGATCCGATGCGGACCGCGCGACCGGCGGTCAGGTCGACGAGCTGGAAGGTGCCGGTGTCGCCCTCACCCTGGGTCTGGACGATGAGTTTGGAATAGTCCGGCGTCGATGAGACCAGGGTCACATGCCGGTCCGGATAGGCGGCCGTGACCGAGGCCCAGGCCCGACCGAGGGTCTCATCGGTAAAGACATATTCCTGGTCGTTGTCGCCGAGGAAATAGAAGCCCTGCAGGACCCCGGTGCGGGGATGATAGAGGGGCGAGGCCTCGCCGACATTGCCGAAGGCCAGCCGGCGCGGGTCGCTGCCGTCCAGCGGGATTTCATAGAGATGATCGCCGCCGTCCTCGGGCACCCGGACGATCACGGACTCCTCGGTCCGGCCGAAGCCGAGCAGGCTGGGCGTGTCGATCATATGGTCTTCGCTGGTCCAGATCTGCGTCAGACCGACGGCGCGGCGGGCCGAGACCCACCAGCGGCCGCGCTCCGGATCCCAGCTCGCGCGGGCCACGGCCCGGCCGTCCGGCCCCATCACGCCGTTGAAATCGTCGCGCGGCGTGCCGACGCCGGTATCCAGATCAACCTCGAAGGTCTGCCTCTGGAAGTCGCGGTTGAAACTGGTGACAAAGGTGCGCGGCTCGCCGTTGACGACGTGCACGAACGGCGGTCCCGACACGATGTTGAACACACCGGAGCCGCCCGAGATGCGGGTGCTCGACATATTGGCCCCGCCACCGACGGTGCGGTTCAGCAGGGTCACGAAGCTGCGGGTCCGGACGTTATAGGACTGGGCGGTATAGTATTCGCTGTCACCGCCCATGCCGGCCAGGTCGGAATAGGTGGAGGTCAGGATCAGCACGTGATCGTCGTCGGCCCAGCGCACGCTGCGGACCTTCTGCGTGCCGATGTCGACCACGCCCAGGGGGTCGCCGGTGACGGTCTGGATGCCGAGGCGGCGGTTCACGCCGGCCTGGCCGATAAAGGCGATACGCTCGCCGTTCGGGGAGATGGCCAGGTTGGACAGGGCCGGCAGGGAGGCATAGGCCTCGATCGGCGGTGGCGCCGGCTGCGCGACAACGGGCAGGGCCGCGATCGACGTCAGGGCAAGCGCCCCCGCTGCAAGAATTGTTCGGATCATGGATGCCCCTGATTTCGTACCGGGCTGCGGTTCCCGCAGCCCTCCCCGCAGTCTTTATCGCCCGGCGTGTCTGATTTGAAAAGCGCCACCGGGCGGCGATCCGGGTTGCAGAACGAAAAACGCCCCGGCCGCAGGGGCCGGGGCGTCTGTCTCTATTCGGGCTTGAATCCCGTCAGCGCGGGGCCAGGATCATGATCATCTGGCGGCCTTCCATGCGGGGCGCATATTCGACCTTGGCGATCTCGTCGAAATCGGCCTGGACCTTGTTGAGCA
>CAXBHG010000361.1:0-1701 GCA_963975385.1 uncultured Brevundimonas sp. | reverse complement strand
TCGTCGCCGCCGCCGACTATCGCGAAGGCTCGGCCGTCGACCTGATCGTCAAGGGGCTGATCGGCCGCATCGCCGTCAATGCCGGACGGATGCCCGCCGACTGACCTGAATCAAGGACGCGTCCCTGTGGACGCGGCACCTTCCGTCCAAACCGGATGGAGCAAGCGACATGGCCGATACCGACAACGCCCGCACCGTACGCGAGGCCGTGGGCGTGTTCGCCGACGCCGATACCCTGCAGGCGGCGATCGACGACCTGCTGACCTCGGGCTTCGACCGGGCCGAACTCAGCCTGCTGGCGGGCGAGGATTCCGTGGTCGGGAAACTGGGACATCGCTACAGCAAGGTCGCCGAGCTGGAGGACGAGCCCGAGGCCGCCACCGTCTGCTATGTGTCGCCGGAATCGCTGGGCGGGGCCGAGGGGGCGCTGATGGGCGGCCTGCTCTATCTCGGGGCCGTCGCCGCCACGGGGGCCATCCTCATTTCCGGGGGGACCCTGGCCGCCGCGGCTGCCGGGGCCGTCGCCGCCGGAGGAGCAGGGGGGCTGATCGGCACCTGGCTGGCCAGATTGGTCGGCGATGCCCACGCCCGGTACCTGCAGGAACAGCTCGACCACGGCGGCCTGCTGTTGTGGGTGCGGACCTGGAATGCCGCCGACGAGGCCAGCGCCGTCGACATCATGCGCCGGCACTCGGGTCGCGACGTCCATGTGCACGGCCTGTCACCCCTGCCCTGAGCCGGGTCACGTCCTCAGCCGGTCAGGATTTCCAGCGGTCGCCGGTCGCGGTCCAGATCGACCACGACATCGGCGGCAACCCCGCCAGCGATCATCGACCGGGTGATCCGTTCGAAATGGCCGATGAAGCCGGCCAGCCGGGCGCGCGCGGCTTCCGGCAGGTCGGCGGGGGCCAGACCCATCAGCCCGGCCTCCTGCTCACAGCGCCAGTCCAGCACGACCTCAAACGCGGGGGCGCGCAGGAACAACAGGGCGTCGAACCGGGCGAACAGCGCGCGATAGTCACCGGCCAGATGGTCATTGACGGCCCGCCGCCAGCGGCCGTCCGGGTCCCGTGCCCGCTCCAGCCCATTGACCGGCTCGGCCAGGGCGACCGCCGTCTGCGGTGCCGCCCCCAGACACCAGCCATCCAGCAGGATCGCCGTCGGTCGCCCCGTGAACACCGGCCAGGCCCCGGGCGGCAGCCGGTCGTCAGCCAATTTGTCGAAGGCGGGCAGGGGCGTCCGGTCATCCGGTCCGGCCCCGGACAGGGTGTCGGTCACCCGGTTCAGCAGGGCCAGGTCATGGGTCCCCGGCGGCCCCCGGGTGGCGAACAACGGATGCACGGTCCGGGCCAGATGATCGCGCTCGACCCGCGTCAGATAGACATCATCCAGGGAAAGATGCACGGCCCCGGTGCGGGCCGCGACGGCGCGGGCCAGGGTGGTCTTGCCCGACCCCTGCGCCCCCGAAATCGCGATCAGCGGCACATGACCGGGACGGGCGTGCTGCGCGATCAGGGTCTCCACGGCCGCGATCAGCCGTGGGTCGCTCATCTCAGTGCTGGTTTTCCGGCAGGCGCACGACCAGGCCGTCCAGCGCGTCCGACACCCGGATCTGGCACGACAGGCGCGAGTTGGCCTCGACCTCTTCGGCGAAGTCGAGCATCGACTCCTCCATGGCGCTGGGCTTGCCCGTCGCCTCGC
>CAXBHG010000360.1:0-1705 GCA_963975385.1 uncultured Brevundimonas sp. | reverse complement strand
CCAGCCGTGATCGGCACCGCCGAGGCTGGCAAAGGGTCTGACGTCGATCATGATGTGGTCTCCCTGCGGGGCGCACCCTTTGGCGCGCCGTTCGGGAGCTATATAGGTAACAGTATCGGTTGCGAAAGGGTCAGCGACCCGGCATGGCCTTGCGCAGTGCCTCATTCATTCGACCTTGCCAGCCGGGACCGGAGGCGCGATAGCGCTCGAGCACATCGGCATCCACACGAAGGGAAACGGGACGTTTGGTCGGCAACTGCTGACGACCCCGAACGCGGGTCTTAGGAAAGGCGGCAAGGACTTCAGCGGGCAAACTCTCAGGTCCGACGGCGCGAGCGAAATCCTTGGCCGTCCACTCGGGATTCTCCGGGTCGTTCAGATCGACGTCCTTATCGTCAGGGCCGGGGTTTGGGCGGGACATAGAGGTCATATTCCTTCTGGTGCGCACGGCGCAGGCTTATGGCTCGAACCCGTCCCGCTCTCAGGGTGAAAATCAGGCAGTAGTATTGCCCATCAATGCGGCCGAACGCGCGAAATCGGCGTTCGGAAGGAAAAGGATCGATGATTGTGGCGTCGATCTCGAAATCCTCTGCCCGAGCCAGAGAGACGCCGTGCTTGAGTTGGTTCGCCTCATCCTTCTGACGATCGAATTCTATCATTTTGTATATACGATTTGTCTGGGTCGATCAACCTGTCTGGCCGCGGTGCCGCAGCATCGCATCGGCCAGAACGCAGGCGGCCATGGCCTCGACGACCGGGACGCCGCGCAGGGCCACGCAGGGATCGTGGCGACCCTTCGTCCGCAGGTCGGTCTCTGCACCGTCGCGCGTGATCGTCTGGCGCGGCGTCAGGATGGAGGAAGTCGGCTTGAACGCTACCCGCGCCGTCAGCGGCTGCCCGGTCGAGATGCCGCCCAGCACGCCGCCGGCGTGGTTGGACAGGAAGACGGGTTCGCCGTCGTCGCCCAGCCGCATCTCGTCGGCGTTCTGTTCGCCGGTCAGTTCGGCGGAGTCGAAGCCCGCGCCGATGTCGACGCCCTTGGCCGCATTGATCGACATCAGGGCCGCGGCCAGTTCGGCGTCCAGCTTGCCATAGACCGGCGCACCCCAGCCGGCGGGCAGGCCGGTGACTTCGAGCGCTACGACCGCCCCGATCGACGAGCCCGCCTTGCGGATGCCGTCGAGCCAAGCCTCCCACTCCGGTACGACGGTCGCGGAAGCGGCGAACAGGGCATTGTCATACACCGAGCTGAAATCGACGGCCTCGGGCGCGATCCGGTGCGGGCCCAGCTGGATCACGCCTGCACGGATGCGCACGCCGTCGCCCAGCACCTTGCGGGCCACGGCCCCGGCGGCGACGCGCATCGCCGTCTCGCGGGCCGAGGAGCGGCCACCACCGCGGTGGTCCCGAACGCCGTATTTGGTCTGGTAGGTCAGGTCGGCGTGCCCGGGCCGATAGGCGCGGGCGATCTCGCCATAGTCTTTCGAACGGGCGTCCTCGTTTTCGATCTGGATGGCGATCGGCGTGCCGGTGGTCACCGGACCGTTGCCGTCGTCGAACACGCCGGACAGGATGCGGGCGGTGTCGCTCTCGTTGCGCTGGGTGACGAAGCGGCTGCCGCCGGGCTTGCGCCGGTCCAGCCAGGGCTGCAGGTCGGCCGCGGTCAGCGGGATCCGCGGCGGACAGCCGTCGACGACGCAGCCGA
>CAXBHG010000359.1:0-1715 GCA_963975385.1 uncultured Brevundimonas sp. | reverse complement strand
TTCATGGCCGCATGCCTCCCAGCACCGTGTCCAGATGTTGCGCCGCCAGCGCCTCGATATCCACCGGCTCGGCCCCGACCGGCTCGAAGGTCTCGCGCCACAGCACGCCCAGCAGCATCGGCCCCATGATCCCCATGGCGAACAGGCGCGGATCCCCGGCCCGGATCTCACCCTTCGCCTGTCCCTGACGGACCAGGCCGCTGATCAGGCCCAGGGCCGGTACGATCACCGTCTCATGCCAGATGGTCGCCAGCTCCGGCAGGTTGCGGCTCTCGACCAGCACCAGCCGGATAACCCCCGACACGCGCCGGTCGCTGGCCAGGGTCCGCGCCAGCAGGCCGACCCCGGCCCGCGCCGCCGTCTCGAACGGCACCGGGGTCGCGGCCAGGTCCTTCAGATGCGCCAGATTGCCGCCCATCGCCTCGCCGACCACGGCGCGGAACAGATCTTCCTTGGTTTCGAAATACAGATACAGCGCGCCCTTGGACACGCCGGCGCGCTGCGCCACATCCTCCAGCCGTGTCGCCGCATAACCGCGCGTCGCGAACACCTCCAGCGCCGCCGCCAGAATCTCACCGGGTCGCTCGGCCTTGCGTCGTCGCCATTTCGGTTCACCGGGAGGCAGCATGGACTGGCTCTTAATAACTGACCAGTCAGTTATTAACTCCGCGGACCGGCTTCGTAAAGGGTGCGCGGCGAATTCCGCAGCCACAGCGCTGGACCCCGCCCCTGCGGTTTCATAAGTGTCTGTCCATGACCTCTCCCCTCGACGCCACGCCCGATCCCCTGCTGACGCTGGAACCGCACCGCAAGGTGACGGTGCGCGAGGCCTTCGGGGTCGAGTCCGACATGATCGTGCCGATGTTCGAGACGCGCGACAGCCATGTGCCCGAGGTTGACGCCGCCTATCGCTTCGACCCGCAGACGACCCTGGCCATCTGCGCCGGCTTCGCCTTCGACCGGCGCGTCATGGTCCAGGGCTATCACGGCACCGGCAAGTCGACCCATATCGAACAGGTCGCCGCCCGGCTGAACTGGCCCATGGTGCGCGTCAATCTGGACGCCCACGTCAGCCGGATCGACCTGGTCGGCAAGGACGCCATCGTCCTCAAGGACGGCAAACAGATCACCGAATTCCGCGAGGGCATGCTGCCCTGGGCCATCCAGCGCCCGGTCGCCCTGGTGTTCGACGAATATGACGCCGGCCGCCCCGATGTGATGTTCGTGATCCAGCGCGTGCTCGAGGCCCAGGGCCGTCTGACCCTGCTGGACCAGAACCGCGTCATCCGCCCGAACAAATGGTTCCGCCTGTTCGCCACCACCAACACCATCGGTCTGGGCGACACCTCGGGCCTGTACCACGGCACCCAGCAGATCAATCAGGGCCAGATGGACCGCTGGAGCATCGTCACCACGCTCAACTATCTCGACCACGACGTCGAGGGCGAGATCGTCGCCGCCAAGGTGCCGGAATGGGCCGACGCCGAGGGCAAACGCCGCATCGCCGCCATGGTCCGCGTCGCCGACATGACCCGCAACGCCTTCATGAACGGCGACATCTCCACCGTCATGAGCCCCCGCACCGTCATCACCTGGGCCCAGAACGCCATCATCTTCGAAGGCGACGTCGCCCTCGCCTTCCGCCTGACCTTCCTCAACAAATGCGACGAGCTGGAGCGCCCGACGATCGCGGAATTCTACCAGCGCGCGTTCGG
>CAXBHG010000358.1:0-1716 GCA_963975385.1 uncultured Brevundimonas sp. | reverse complement strand
TCCTGGTCGCGGCCATCCTGCTGGCCATGCTGGCCCTGTTCATCCCCAACCTGGCCTCGGCCCTGGTGACGGGCGGCCCGGCTCTGGGCGCGGGTGCGGCGCTGACCGGCGCCCTGGCCGTCGGCGGAGCGGGAGCCCTGGCCGGAGCGGGGATCGCCGGCGCCGGCGCCATGGCGGCCGGCGGCGCGGCTCGTCTGGCCGGGCCGGCGCGCGCGGCGGCGGGCGCGAGTTCGGGACGACCGCCCATGCCGCCGAACCCGCCGGGCCCCTCATCGACCGGGACGCCTTCGAACGACAATCCACCGCCGTCCGGGCCACGCCGTCCCTCGGGCGGAGCCATGACCCCGCCTCCGCCGTCAGGCGCGAGCGGCGTCAATGAGCCTGCCGCGGCCTGGCGGCCGCAGGCCGAGCCCACAGGCGGCGGGGCGGGTGAACCCGCGGCGGAGGCGACCCCGTGGTCCGGCGCGGAGGGACCATCCGGCGGCGGCGGGCGCTCGCCCGGAGCGATCGCGGCCGAGGCCCGGACCGCCCGGGCGGACTTTCATCGCGCCGCGTCACGACCGGCCACTGCCGCTGGATCAAATCCGCGGGGACGGTCCGCGGCCCTGCAGGCCTTTTTCGTCGCCAATGCCGGCCGCGGACTGCTCCCGTCCGGCGAGACCAGTGGCGTCCTGTCGCCCAATCTGAAGACCGAGGAGTCCTGAGATGCACCCCTTCTTCCGGCCCAGACGGGCCCTGGCCTCCGCGCCTGAGCAAACCCCTTACCAGAGGGCCGGCCAGGTCTGGGACGACCGCATGGGCCTGTCCCTGGCCCATGCCCGCAACTGGCGCCGCATCGCCCTGGCCAATCTGGTGCTGGCCGGATTTCTCGGCGCCGGGTGGTGGGTCCAGGCGGACCGGGCCGTGGTCAAGCCCTTCGTGGTCGAGGTCTCCGACTGGGGCGAGACCCAGCGGATCACGGCCATCGGCGGGCGCTACGAACCCAATGAGGCCCAGATCGGTCATGCCCTCGCGGGATGGGTCCGCGACGTCCGTTCCAAGTCGATCGATCCCATCGTCATCCGCCAGAACTGGCTGAGGGCCTATGACCTGATGACCCCGAAGGCGGCGGCCTTCCTGAACGCCTGGGCCCAGGCCCACGACCCGTTCGCCGAGGTCGGGCGCGAGGCGGTCAATGTCGAGATCCTGAACGTGGTGCGCCGCACGGATCGGACGTTCGACCTGCAGTGGCGCGAAACCCGCTTCGTCAACGGCCAGTCGGCGGGGACCGAGCGCTGGCGGGCCCTGATCACCACGACCGTCCAGCCGCCCCGCACGGAGGCCGAGCTGATGAAGAACCCCCTTGGACTGAAAATCGAGGATGTATCATGGACCCCCGACGCCTCCTGATCCTGACCGCCCTGGGCCTGTCGCTGTCAGGCTGTGCGGTTTTCCGCCACGACCCGGCGCCCGCGGCGCCTTGGGCGGGCCAAACGGCCGCCACTGTTCCCATGGAAGTGTCGACATCGATATCGACGTCGACATCGACCGACAGTGCCGAACCGGTCGTCGCGGGTCCGCATGCGCCCCCGCCGACGGAACAATCCTATGAGGCGGCGCCGGCTCGCGCGACGACCGTCACGCCGTCGGTGCCGCCGCGGGCCGGGGACACACCGATCGCGGACGCGCCGGCCGGCGCAACCGGGCGGCGGGCCATCGCCGCGGCCAATGCGACGG
>CAXBHG010000357.1:0-1716 GCA_963975385.1 uncultured Brevundimonas sp. | reverse complement strand
CCAGCGGGTCCGTGCCGGCGATCACCGTCATGATGATGGCGGCGTCCTCGACCGTGGTGGTGATCGGGCCGGCGGTGTCCTGCGAATGGCTGATCGGGATGATGTGGGTGCGCGACACCAGGCCGACGGTCGGCTTGAACCCGACCACGCCATTGACCGAAGCCGGACAGACGATCGAGCCGTTGGTCTCGGTGCCGATCGCCGCCGGCGCCAGGCCGATGGCCACCGCCACCGCACTGCCCGCCGACGAGCCGCACGGCGTCCGCTCAGGGTCATAGGGATTGCGCGTCTGCCCGCCGACGCCGCTCCAGCCGCTGATCGAGTTGGACGAGCGGATATTGGCCCATTCCGACAGATTGGTCTTGCCCAGGATCACGGCCCCGGCCTCGCGCAGCCGCGCCACCAGCGGCGCGTCCCGGCCCGGCGCGTTGTCGACCAGCGCCAGCGACCCGGCGGTGGTCGGCATGTCGGCGGTCTCGATATTGTCTTTCAGCAGGACGGGCATGCCGACCACGCCGCCCGAAGCCGGCCACAAGGGATGTTCGGGGCCATCCGCCCACACGATGACCGACGAGGCCGTGTCACCTGACCGACCCGGCCAGGCGATCGTATCCTGCGCGGCAGCCGCACCGGCCGAGAGGGCCAGGACCGCAGCGATTAATCCTGCCCTGAGGCCTGTTGGGCGCGTGACCCGATCGTCCGATCGAGGAAGTCCAGATAGGTCCGCCATTGTTGCAGCTGTCTTTCGTTGCCACGCACACCGTGGCGTTGACCGGGATAGAGCATCATCTCGAACGGCTGGCTGTTGGCCTGCAGCGCATTGATGACCCGCGTTGCGTTCTCGAAGATCACATTGTCGTCGGCCATGCCGTGCATCAGCAGCAGACGGCCGGTCAGCTGGTCCAGCTGATCGACCACGTCCGAGGCCGCATAGCCTTCCGGGTTGGCCTGCGGCGTCGACATGAACCGCTCGGTGTAGTGGGTGTCGTACAGACTCCAGTCCGTGACCGGCGCGCCGGAAATGGCCGAGGTCAGCCCCATGTCCGGCTCGGTCAGCATGTGCAGGGTCATGAAGCCGCCATAGCTCCAGCCCATGGCGGCGATCCGGTCGTCGTCCACGAACGGCAACGATCTCAGATAGTTGATTCCCAGAACCTGATCCTCGATCTCAGGCTGGCCCATCTTCAGATACAGGGCCTGTTTGAAGGCTGCCGACCGGTCGCCCTCGCCGCGATTGTCGAGGCGGAAGATGATGTATCCGGCCTCCGTCAACAGTTGATTGTTGGCGCTCTGCCAGGCCCTTTTGACCCCGCCGCCCGACGGTCCGCCATAGACCTGCATGACCACCGGATAGGTCTTCGACGGGTCGAACCCGGGCGGGGTGGTCATCTGCCAGACCAGGGTCTGGCCGTGGCTGTCCAGTGTGCCGAAGGTCGGCGTCTGCCGCCGTCCGGCATAGGGGAAGAAGGGGTGGTTCTCGTCCAGCCGGTTCTCCTCGATCCAGCGCACGAAGCTGCCGTCGGCCCGGTACAGGCCCGACTGCGACGAGGTGTCCGGATCGGAATAGTTGCCGACGAAGGCGGTACCGGTCTTGTTGACCGAGGCGCTCCACCAGCCGCCGGCCGGGGTCACCGCCACCGGCGTCACGGTGCGGTTCAGACTGGCCCGGAACAGCTGCTGTTCGATCGGCAGTTCACGGCCGTCGCGCATCGAGGC
>CAXBHG010000356.1:0-1718 GCA_963975385.1 uncultured Brevundimonas sp. | reverse complement strand
GCCTCCTCGTCCAGCAGGGACGAAAACCCGAGGATACTGGTCAGCGGCGTTCGAAGCTCGTGACTCATGTTGGACAGGAATTCGGTCTTGATCGCCGTCGCCCGCTCGGCCTCGGCCTTGGCTTCGGTCAGGGCCTGCTGGGCCAGATGCTGTTCCGTGACGTCCTGAAACACGCCGAACAAGGACGCTACCTGTCCCTGCTCGTCGCAGACGCACTCGGTCTTCGCGGTCGTATAACGGACTTCCCCGTCCGGCCGCCGGATCCGCAGCTGCGACCCATAGCCCTCACCGGTGGCGACCGCCTTCTGGATCAGGTCCACCAGAAGCGGGCGATCGTCCTCATGGTAGGCTTGAATCAGGGTCTCGTAATTCGGTGGCCCCGCGGACGGGTCCATGCCGTGAATGCGATAGACCTCGTCGGACCAGTCGGCCCGACCGGTGGCGCGATCGTAGCGCCAGTGGCCAACGCCGGACAGTCCCTGGGCCATGTCCAGCATGCGGTGTCTTTCCGCCAGCGAATGCCGGGTCTGACCCAGTTCCAGCTGGTCGACCACGATCCGGCCCAGGGCCTTCAGATGTTCGAAATCATCCTCGGTGGCGTCAGGGCGGGCGACGGTATCGATCACGCACAGCGTGCCAAGATTGAACCCCTCCGCGGTCGTCAGCACCGCCCCGGCATAGAAGCGGATATGGGGCGCGCCGGTGACCAGCGGATTGTGCTCGAACAGGGGGTGGACGCTGGCGTCCCTGACCAGGAAGACCGAGCCCTCGTCCATGCGGATGGCATGGTCACAGAAGGCCAGTTCGCGCGGGGTTTCGCTGACATCGAGGCCGATGCACGACTTGAACCACTGCCGGTCGGTATCGATCAGCGAGACGAGGGCGATCGGCACCTGGAAATGGGCGGCCGCCATGGCCGTGATCCGGTCGAACCGGGCCTCGGGGGCCGTGTCGAGCACGTGTTGGTCGCGCAGGGCATGCAGGCGCGCCTGTTCCAATGGATGAACATTCGGGTCCGTAACCATGGCCGACCGTCCCATCAAATGCAGAAGGGCCGGTTACCCGCCCTATCCGGATTGTCCCCTACTTACCGCGCGGCGAACGGGCAGGCCGATACAGGGAGTGATCGCCGGTCCCTTGACGGCCCCGGTCCGGCGGTTGAGTCAGGACGGCGAACACGGAGATCCCCATGCGCCACGACCGCCTCGCCGTCCTCACCGCCCTCGAGACCCAGGGCGTGGTGCCGGTCTTCTATCATCCGGACCCCGAGGTCTGCCTCAACGTCATCCGCGCCTGCGCCCGCGGCGGGGCCCCGGTGGTCGAGTTCACCAATCGCGGCGACTTCGCCCACGGCCTGTTCACCGAGGTGGCGCGCGAGTTTTCCCGCACCGACCCGGACATCATCCTGGGCATCGGCTCGATCGTCGACGCCCCGACCGCGGCCCTGTTCATCGCCTCGGCGGCCCGCTTCATCGTCAGCCCGGCCCTGAACCCCGAGGTCGCCCGCCTGTGCAACCGCCGCATGGTCCCCTATGCGCCGGGCTGTGGTTCGGTGACGGAGATTTCCACGGCCCAGGAACTGGGCTGCGAGATCGTCAAACTCTTCCCCGGCGCGTCGGTCGGCGGGCCGGACTTCGTCAAGGCGGTGCTGGGGCCGATGCCCTGGACCAAGATCATGCCGACCGGCGGGGTCGACCCCGATCCGGCCTCGATCGCCA
>CAXBHG010000355.1:0-1727 GCA_963975385.1 uncultured Brevundimonas sp. | reverse complement strand
GCCAGCGTTTCGCTGACCACGATATCGCCATTGGTCTGGACAGTGATGTCCACATCGAACCGGTTGATCCGTTCCTCGGCCATCGCCCCCGTCGCCACGGTGAGCGCAAGGAACAGCGCGAGCAGGAGGGGGCGCATCAGCACAGGCTATTCCCCCTTGAAGTCGACCGAGGGCAGGGCGCGGTCGGCTGTCTCGATCTCGAAGAAGGCGCTCGTCCGGAAACCGAACAGGCCGGCCATGACATTCGCCGGGAAGCTCTCAACGGTCGTGTTCAGTTCGCGTACCGCGCCATTGAAGAAGCGCCGCGCCATCTCGATCTTGTTCTCGGTGTCGGACAGCTCGTTCTGAAGGTCGAGAAAGTTCTGGTTCGCCTTCAGGTCGGGATAGGCCTCGGCCACCGCCACCAGCCGCGCCACAGGTCGCGACAGGGCCGATTCGGCAGCCCCGCGCGCCTGCGGGTCGTCGCCCGCCGCCAGCGCTTCGCCGCGCTTGGCCACGACATCCTCGAACAATGTGTTCTCGTGGGCCGCATAGCCCTTCACCGTGTCGACAAGGCGCGGGATCAGGTCGGTCCGGCGTTTCAGCTGCACGTCGATATCGGCCCAGCCATTCTTGACCATCTGCCGCTTCGCAACGAGGCGGTTATAGATCAGCACGACCGCGCCGAGGACAAGGACCCCAAGGCCGATCAGGATATAAGTGCCCACCATTGCGTCTCTCCCGGCTGGATGCGTTTCTCTTGTATCGGGCAAACCAGGCCGCTTGTGAATGCCCGCCGCCTAATCGCCTGCCAGCGTCTCCAGGTTCAGCGTGTGGCCGATTTCCAGCTTGCCGCCATGGACATAGCCCCGCGCCCGCACCGGCGTGCCCGCCTGCACCTGGCACAGCGCCGCCGCGCTCCGCTTGATCTCCAGTGTCAGCGCCGATCCGGCGAGGCCCAGTTCGCACGATGCGCCCTGCTCCTCGGTGCTCAGCCGCCCGTCCACCACGCCCTCGACCAGCTGGAACCGCTCGAACGGCTCCGGCAGGTCCGTCGCCGCCGGTATCCGGTAGGCGGTCGTTCCCCACAGGCCCCGTCCCGCCGCCCGCGCCTCGGCCTCCGGCGCCAGCAGCAGGTCATTCGCCACCGCCGTATCCGGATACACCCGCACCCGCGCCCCGCCGCGTGCCACCATCTCCCGGTTCAGCCACAGGTCCGGCCCCAGCGCGTCCGTCGTCACCACATGCGCCAGCGCCCGGTCATACCGGTCGCGCGTCAGCCCGGCATAGAAGAGCTGCACCTCGCGCCCCAGCGCCATGTCCTCCAGCATCCGCCGCGACTCCTTGAAATAAGGCGCCCCCGTGCGGTCCTTGTAAGGCCCCGCCGGCGCCTCGATCCCGACCAGGCGCACGCTCTGTCCGGTGTCCAGAACCAGCGCGTCGCCATCGATCACGCGCACCACGCGGCCATGTTCGCCAGGCTGGGTATCGGCCAGCGGATCGGGCGCGCTGCAGGCGGCCAGCGCCGCGAGTGCCATCAGCAGGCCCTGCCACCCCCATGCCACGCCCCGGCCCTCCCGCACTGGCACCGGCCCCGCGCCGCTGCCCCGCCCTGTCATAGCACGCCGCCACGCTCCGAAAACCACCACAAAGGCTTCAATCCCGCCCCGTCATGCCGTATAGCCTGCCCCAGTGATCCCGTAGCTCAGCAGGATAGAGCAACAGATTCCTAATCTGTAGGTCGCGCG
>CAXBHG010000354.1:0-1727 GCA_963975385.1 uncultured Brevundimonas sp. | reverse complement strand
AACCGGGCCTCCAGCGCATCATCGCCCGCCACCGGCTCGCCCGAGAGCCAGCGCGCCGCATAGTCGATCAGCACATAGTGGCGGCCGGAGTCCGGGAAGATGCCGTCGACCACATCGATCAGGCCGGTGAGCTGGGCCACCACGCCGGTCTCCTCGGCCAGTTCCCGCAGGGCCGCGTCCACGGCCCGTTCGCCGGGCTCGATCCGCCCGCCCGGCAGGCTCCAGCTACCCCGCATCGGCGGGGTACCGCGCCGGACCAGCAGCACCGCGTCACCGCGCAGACAGACGACGCCGACGGCGGGCACGGGAGCTGGCGGGGACGAGGTCATCCCTCCCTCTAGCCTGTTGCCGCCGGACCTGTCGCCCCGATCACGGTCCGGACTGGCGCAGGCCGCCGCGGCTTGGCACAACAGGGGCATGGCCTCCCCCTCTCCTGCCGCCCTCGCCGCCCTGAAGTCCGCCGTCGGTGACGGCGGCTGGACCGACGATCCGTCCGAAATCGCTCCCTGGCTGACGGAATGGCGCAGTCGCTGGACCGGCCACACCCCGCTGATGCTGATGCCGCGTTCGACGGCTGAGGTCGCCCGGGCCGTGGCCGTCTGCGCCGAACAGGGTATCGCCATTGTGCCCCAGGGCGGCGACACCGGCCTAGTCGGCGGCCAGATCCCCTATGGCGAGGTGCTGCTGTCGACGCGCAGGCTGCGCACGGTGCGCGACGTCACCCCGCTTGACGACGCGATGACGGTCGAGGCCGGGGTGACCTTGCTGGAGGCGCAGCAGGCCGCCACCGCCGTCGACCGGATGTTCCCGCTCAGCCTCGCCGCCGAGGGCAGCGCCACCATCGGCGGCGTCATCTCAACCAATGCCGGGGGCACGGCGGTGTTGCGCTATGGCGTGATGCGCGACCTGGTGCTGGGCATCGAGGCGGTCATGCCCGACGGCCAGGTGTTCAACGGGCTGAAACGGCTGCGCAAGGACAACACCGGCTATGACCTGAAACAGCTGCTGATCGGGGCCGAGGGCACACTGGGTGTGATCACCGCCGCGACGCTGAAACTGTTCCCGGTGATGCGCAGCCGGGCCACCGCCGTGGTCGGCCTCGACGATCCGGCCGCCGCCATCCAGCTGCTGGCCCGGGCCAAGGCCGAGACCGGCGGCGGGGTCGAGGCGTTCGAGCTGATGAAGCGGATCGGCATGGAGTTCGTGCTGGCCAACATCCCCGACACCCGCGAGCCGCTGGACAGCACCCCGCCCTGGTATGTGCTGATCGAACTGGTGTCGGGTGAGCCCGGTGCGGCGGATGCGGCCATGGAGCGGCTGCTGACCCACGCCTTCGAGACCGGCCTGATCATCGACGCCGCCATTGCCCAGAACGACGCCCAGCGCGCCGCCTTCTGGAAGGTGCGCGAGGAACAGTCGGCGGCCCAGAAGCCCGAGGGTGGCGGCTGGAAACACGATGTCTCCGTGCCCGTCTCGCGCATCGCCGAATTTCTGGACGAAGCCACGGCCGCGGTCGAACGCTTCCATCCCGGAGCCCGGGTCAGCGCCTTCGGCCACGTCGGCGACGGCAATCTGCACTATGACGTGCTGTGCCCGCCGGGCGGGGACCTGAAAGCCTTCCTCGCCCGCTGGGAGGAAGGCTCGCAGATCGTCCACGACATCGTCGCCCGCTATGACGGCTCGATCAGCGCCGAACACGGCCTGGGCCGGCTGAAGACCGACGAGGC
>CAXBHG010000353.1:0-1733 GCA_963975385.1 uncultured Brevundimonas sp. | reverse complement strand
TCGGCGGCTACTGGTATCCACGCGGCGGTATCCCGATCGACGTCTTCTGGCAGACGGGCGCGCCGCCGGAAGGGCTGTGGCTGCCCGACCAGGGGGTGCCGACCTATCGGGGTCGGGGCTAGGAGATCCACAATGACGCTGCGTCCGTTTCATCTCGCCTTTCCCGTCCATGACATCGACGCGGCGCGCCGCTTCTGGGGCGGGACCATGGGCTGTGCGGAGGGGCGCAGTTCGGATCAGTGGATCGATTTCGACTTCTACGGCCATCAGATCGTGACCCATCTGATTCCCGGCATGGCCGTGCCCGACGCCGGCGGCAATCCGGTCGACGGCCATCACGTGCCGGTGCCGCATTTCGGCGTGGTGCTGGCGATGACGGACTGGCAGGCGCTGGCTGATCGTCTGGTCGCGGCGGGCATCAAATTCGAGATCGCGCCCTATGTCCGGTTCAGGGGCGAGCCCGGCGAACAGGCGACCATGTTCTTCCGCGATCCCAGCGGCAATGCCATCGAGATGAAGGCCTTCAACGACCTGGGCCAGTTGTTCGCCACCTAGGGCCTGTCAGGCCGCAGTCGCCGCCAGCGGCAGGGCCAGTTCGAACACCGCGCCGGTCCCGGTCGGCACGAGGTCCAGGGTCGCCCCGTTCGCGGCCAGCAGGGCACGGGCGATCGACAGGCCCAGACCGGCCCCGCCTTCGCCTCGGCGGGTCGTAAAGAAGGGCTCGAAGATGCGGCGGGCGTCCGCCGGGGCCAGTCCGGGGCCGTCGTCGGCCACGGTCAGGATGAGCGCATCCGGCGTCGGACGCGCATCGATCGTCACCGTCGTGGCCCCGGCCTGAAGACTGTTCTCCAGCAGGGTCGACAGCACCATCTCCAGCGTCGGGGCGGGCACGGCGACGCGCGGTTCGTGCGGACCCAGTCGGTTCAGAATCGTCAGCCGGTCGGCGCGCGCGTCGACGGCCTTGATCAGCGGTGGTCGCGGGTCGACGGCCAGGCCGGCTTCGGGACGGGCCATGTCGGCGCGGGCGAGGTCCAGCAGACGGGTGACCAGGGCCGACAGGCGGCGGCCGTCGGCGGCGATATTGCTCAGGAACCGCCGGCGCTGGTCTGGCTCCATGTCGTCATGGTCCTGCAGCAGTTCGACCGCCCCCTGGATGCCGGCCAGCGGGGTCTTGAACTCGTGGCTGACCGCGGCGGCGAAGTCGCGCAGATAGCGGGACCGGCGGTCGACCGCCTCGGCCATGCGCCCGAAATCCTCATACAGGGCCCGGATCTCCACCGCCGCGGTGGCCGGGGCGGGCGGCACGTCGCCGCCGCCGCCGCCGGTGACATCGCGCGCGGCGCGGCTCAGCCGCTCGATCGGACCGGCGATGCCGCGCGACACCAGCACGGCCAGGAAGCCGATCAGGCCCAGGGTGCCGACGATGCCGAGCCCGATCTTGACCCGGTCCTGATAGATGCCCCGGAACAGGGCCCGGGGCGAGCGGGAGGTCAGGATTACGCCCTCGACCCGACCGTTCACCACCACGGGCCGGGCATGGTGGATGCGCAGGGCCGAGGCGCGGCTCAGCCACTCCATCGAATAGCGCGGGCGATAGGAGTCGTTGCGCCGCAGGACCGTGCGCGGCTGACCCGACAGGGCCGAGCGCACCTCGTCCAGCCTGCGCCAGTTGCCGCCCTCGCCAAAGCCGCGCACGACCGTGCCGTTGCGGTCGAGGAAGATGATCGAGGCCA
>CAXBHG010000352.1:0-1735 GCA_963975385.1 uncultured Brevundimonas sp. | reverse complement strand
GCCCGCCGATCATCACGCCCAGGGTGCCGGTGAAGAACATGATCAGGGCCTTGGGCCCCAGGCCGATGACGGCCGGCAGGTCGGCCGAAAGGGTCAGCAGCACCAGGGCGGCCGGCAGCAGGAAGCGCGAGGCGACGAAATAGAGCCGGGAGGTCTCGGGATCGACCACGCCGAAGGTGGTCAGCAGCGAGGGCAGGAAATAGCACAGCAGGATGGGCGGAAAGATCGCGTAGAATCGCCGGACCAGGCCGTTTTTCAGATCGGCGCTCCAGAAGACGAAGGCGAGGATCGCGGCCAGCAGGCCCAGCACGACAGCGTCGCTGGTGATCAGGGCGGCGGGGCCGGCGGGCTCAATGGACATACTTTTCTCCGGGCTTCTGGGGCATAAGGACAATCTCGCGGCAATTCAGCAAGTCGCGACAGGAGAATTGACGATGCGGGTACTGGGTGTTCTGGGCGGTATGGGGCCGGCGGCGACGGTCGCCTTTCTGGCGCGGGTGCAGGCCCTGACTCCGGCCAAGGGCGATCAGGACCACATCCGCATGCTGGTCGACATCAATCCCCAGGTGCCGGATCGCAACCGCGCGCCCCAGGCGGCTGACGACACCCTGGGCGAGATGGCCGCGCGGCTGCGCGAGGCCGGGGCCCAGATTCTGGCCATGCCCTGCAATACGGCCCACGCCCAGTCGACCGGCCTGCGCGGCATCGGCCTGCCCTTCATCGACATGATCGCCGAG
The DNA here is from genome assembly GCA_963975385.1 of uncultured Brevundimonas sp. GTDB lineage: Bacteria > Pseudomonadota > Alphaproteobacteria > Caulobacterales > Caulobacteraceae > Brevundimonas. The sequence continues at coordinate 998 of CAXBHG010000352.1, read as the reverse complement.
ACCACGGCGGTGGCGACCGAGGGTGAGGTGAAGAAGGTCGGGGTGCTGGCGACGCCGGGCGGCGAGGCCCTGTACACCGCGGCCCTGTCGAGCCAGGGGGCCAAGATCGTGCGTCTGGTCGGGGCCAACCGTCAGGCCTTCATGGCCTGTATCGAGGCGGTCAAGCGCGGCGACACGGGCAAGGCCGTGCGCGCGGAGATGCGGCGGCTGGCGGCGGCCCTGGTGGCCAGCGGGGCCGAGCGGGTCATCGCCGGCTGCACCGAGGTGCCGCTGTTGCTGGGGGCCAAGGATGTGTCGGTGCCGCTGATCGATTCCGCCGATGTGCTGGCCCGGGCCTGTGTGAAGGCCTGTCGCTAGAATCATTCGGTTGCCGTTTGCGACGACGCTCGCCAAAGCTGGCCGGGTGAAAACGCAAAGCCTGATTATCGATTGTGACCCCGGCGTCGACGACGCCCTGGGTCTGTTCCTGGCTTTCGGCTCGCCCGGACTGGAGCTGCTGGCGGTGACCACCGTCGGGGGCAATGTCCCGGGTGAAATCACCGCGCGCAACGCCCGGATCATGCGGCAGCTGGCCGGGCGCGAGGACGTGCCGGTCCATGCCGGGGCCGACCGGCCACTGGTGCGCGAACCGGTCGGGGCCGGGGAATTCCATGGTGAGGGCGGGATCGGCGACATGGTCCCGTTCGAACCGGCTTTGGGCAATGCGTCGGGGGACGCGGCGCAGGCCATCGTCGATCTGGTGATGGCGCGACCGGCCGGGTCGGTGGCCCTGGCGGTGATGGGGCCGATGACCAATATCGCCCTGGCGATGCGGCTGGAGCCGGGGCTGGCGGCGCATCTGGGCCCGGTCTCGGTGATGGGCGGGGCGCGGTCGGAGGGCGGCAATATCACCGCCTCGGCCGAGTTCAACATCTATGCCGATCCCGACGCGGCGGCCGAGGTCTTCGCCTCGGGCTGCGAGATGGTGGTGTTCGGTCTGGACGCCACCCATCAGGTGC
>CAXBHG010000351.1:0-1740 GCA_963975385.1 uncultured Brevundimonas sp. | reverse complement strand
ACGCACAGATCACGTTCAGTTCAGAACGCGCTTCGGGCCTACGCATGTTTTCAAAGATATTGATCGCCAATCGCGGCGAGATCGCCGTCCGCATTATCAAGACTGCCAAACGCATGGGCATCCGCACCGTGCAGGTCTATTCCGAGGCGGACGCGGACTCCCTCGCGGTCGAGATGGCCGACGAAACCATCCTGATCGGCCCCGCTGCGGCGGCCCAGTCCTATCTGCTGGAAGACAGGATCGTCGACGCCGTGCGCCAGTCCGGGGCCGAGGCGGTCCATCCCGGCTTCGGCTTCCTGTCCGAGAATGCCGGCTTTGCCCGCCGCCTCGAAGCCGAGAACATCACCTTCATCGGTCCCAACCCGCACGCCATCGAGGCGATGGGCGACAAGATCACCTCCAAGAAATTCGCCGCCGAGGCCGGTGTCTCGACCGTGCCGGGCCACATGGGGTTGATCGACACCACGGATTACGCCGTCCAGATCGCCAATGAGATCGGCTATCCGGTGATGATCAAGGCCTCGGCCGGCGGCGGCGGCAAGGGTATCCGCGTCGCCCATTCCGACGACGACATGGCCGAAGGTTTCGCCGCGGTGAAGGCCGAGGCCCTGAACGCCTTCGGCGACGACCGGGTCTTCATCGAGAAATTCATCGTCAATCCGCGCCATATCGAGATCCAGGTGCTGGGCGACAAACATGGTGGCCTGGTCCACCTGTTCGAGCGCGAATGCTCGATCCAGCGTCGCAACCAGAAGGTCATCGAGGAGGCCCCCTCCCCCCTGCTGGACGACAAGACCCGTCGTGCGATGGGCGAACAGGCCATCGCCCTGGCCCGGGCCGTCAACTACGACAGCGCCGGCACGGTCGAATTCGTCGCCGGTCAGGACAGGTCCTTCTATTTCCTCGAGATGAACACCCGGCTTCAGGTCGAACATCCGGTCACCGAGCTGATCACGGGCGTCGATCTGGTCGAACAGATGATCCGCTCGGCCGCCGGGGAGAAGCTGGCCTATGGCCAGGATGACCTGAAGATCAACGGTTGGGCCATCGAGAGCCGCATCTATGCCGAGGACCCCTACCGCGGCTTCCTGCCGTCGATCGGCCGCCTGGTCCGCTATGAACAGCCCGAGGAAGGCCCGCAGGAAGGTCCCGGAGGCCCCTATGTGGTGCGCAACGATTCCGGCGTCCGCGAGGGCGACGAGATCTCGATGTTCTACGACCCGATGATCGCCAAACTGTGCGCCTGGGCCCCGACGCGGGCCGGGGCCGTGGCCGGCATGTCGCGGGCGCTGGAGGATACCCACCTGGCCGGCGTCGGCCACAATGTGCCCTTCCTCGCCGCTGTGATGGACCAGGAGCGGTTCCGGTCCGGCGAACTGTCGACCGCCTATATCAAGGACGAGTTCCCCGACGGCTTCCATGGCGTCCCGGCCGGACCGCTGCAGCGTGACATCCTCGTCGCGACCGGCATGGCGATGCACGAGGTCATCTCGGAGCAATCGGGCGACCCGTCTGACCGCATCGACTGGATCGTTCAGCTGGACCGCGAGCCGGTGCATGTCAGCCTCGGCTATGACGAGGACGAGACCCTGGTACTGGACGTCGATAACGGCGACCGTCTGCTGCGGCTCAGCGAGATCGACTGGCGGCCCGGCCTGGCCCAGTTCCGCGCCGTGCTGGATGATGCCCCCTTCACCGCCGAGATCAAACGCGTCGCCGACGGCTGGGACATCCGCACCC
>CAXBHG010000350.1:0-1745 GCA_963975385.1 uncultured Brevundimonas sp. | reverse complement strand
CCGTGGCGAACAGGGCCTCGGCGATGGCCGGGGCCACCGTGGTCAGATTGGTGTTTCCGGCCGTAGCGATGGCGTCGAAGGCATTCATGATGCCCCAGACCGTGCCGAACAGGCCGATGAAGGGTGAAGAGGTCGCCACCACCGACAGCACGCCCAGCCCCTCCTCGATATGCTGACCTTCACGCGCGATCGTGGCGTCCAGCGCCCGGTCGATCCGGGCCATCAGCATATTGCCCTGCCCCTCGGTCAACGGGCCCTGGGCCCGGGCTTCACGCCAGTCGGTCACGGCGATGACCAGCATGCGCGGCAGGGCATGGGCCGGCTCGGGTCCGGCGCGATTGGCGATCTCCTCCAGCGGACGCCCGGAGGCAACCTCCCGCTCAAAGGCTTCGGCCAGACGGTTCAGGCGTGTGGACCGGAACGCCTTGTCGATGATGATGGTCCAAGACCACAGGGATGCGATCCCCAGGCCGACCATCACGACCTTCACCACCCAGTCGGCGGTCCTGAACAGCTCGACAGGGTTTATCATCGAGGCGTCGGCAGGCACGGTCATGCATTCGATCCTTCGCGCGGTTCACGCCCTATCCAGCGGGCAGGCGTGACCTTTGTATGGCATATGCCCCGGGTCTAGAGGCCTCTAGCCGAGCCGTCACCTGCATACACCTGACAGGATCGTGAACGGTCAAGCTTCTGGTGCCAGCCACGGCCCGACCTTGTCGATCAGGGCCCGTGTCGGCCGGCGGGGTCGCCCGTCCATATGGATACACACCACCACCACCTCGGCCCGGCACAGCACGTCGTCGCCGCGCTCCACGGTCTGCGAGATCAGCAGGCGCGGCCCCTTCACCGCATCATAGCTGGTGCGCACCACCAGGGCGTCGTCGATCCGGGCGGGCTTGTGGAATTTCAGCTCGAGGGTCGAAACCACAAAGGCCATCGGCTGATCGCCGTCCAGCAGGTCGGCGTGACCGATCCCCATCAGCCTCAGACAGTCCGACCGCCCCCGCTCCAGATAGCGGACATAGTTGGCGTGATAGACCAGACCGGTGAAGTCGGTGTCCTCGTAATAGACCCGCACGGGCAGCAGATGATCGCGGCCGTCGAACCGGCCGGCGGTGGGGGTGTCGGTCATCGGGCGTCTGTCATTACAGGATTGGGAGGCGACTCCGGAAAATCCGGACAGTCCGCCGCCAGCATGGCGCGGAACTCGGTGCTCAGCGGGTCATGGCTCAGCAGCATCCGGTTGGGGCGCGAGATAAACCCTACGGCCGCGCCGCGCGGTTCGGCGGCAACATAGCCGCAGACCACCCGTCCATTGCCGGCCTCGATCAACTGCACTTCAGCGCGGGGACCCAGCTGTTCGCGCGCCTGACGCAATACCCGTTCGGACACGGGCTCCCGGGGGACCGCCGGGGACTGGCCGCGCGCCGCCAGCCAGAGCAACACGCCGCCCAGCAGCAGAACGGCGACGCCCAGAACCACGATCAGCCTGTCGATTCGCAAAACCCGTGGTCGCATGCCGCCTCCGTCCGAAGCGCCAGCATGACCGGCTTTGCCGACGGGGTGAAGGGGGTCAGCTCCCGGTCACTTGCCGCCGAACAGCCCGGCCTGTTCCGGCCCGGCCGGCGGCGCGGTCAGGCCCAGATGCTCATAGGCCCGGGCACAGGCCATCCGCCCGCGCGGCGTACGCTGGATGAAGCCCTGCTGCAGCAGATAGGGTTCGATCACATCCTCGACCGCGT
>CAXBHG010000349.1:0-1752 GCA_963975385.1 uncultured Brevundimonas sp. | reverse complement strand
ATCGGCTACTACGGCCCGCCGCGGACCGTTTCGGCCATGCTGCAGGTCAAGTTCTGATCCGCACAGACGCCTGAAGCCTGACCCTGCGGGGTCAATGGGGCGGCGGTTCTCCGGGGCCGCCGCCCTTTTTCTTTTGCAGCGGCGGATCGCGCCGCTACGGTCCGGCAGCGGACCAGGTCGAGGGAACACGATGAGCATGTCTGATACGGCCGGTGCGCCGACGCCCGGGGCGTCGCGCTATCGCTATCTGGTGTTGGCCCTGCTGGTCATCGTCTACACCTTCAACTTCCTCGACCGGCAGATCCTCGGCATCCTCAAGGATTCGATCCAGGTCGAGCTGGGCCTGACCGACACCCAGGTCGGGGTGATGGGCGGTATCGCCTTCGCCGCCCTCTATTCCCTGCTGGGGATTCCGATCGCCTGGCTGGCCGACCGCACCAGCCGCTCGTGGATCATGACCACGGCCCTGACGGTCTGGAGCGGTTTCACCGTCGCCTGCGGCTATGCCGGCTCCTTCTGGAGCCTGTTCGCCATGCGGATGGGCGTCGGCGTCGGCGAGGCGGGCGGCGTGGCCCCGGCCTATTCGCTGATCTCGGACTATTTCCCGCCCAAACAGCGGGCCCGCGCCATCGCCGTCTTCTCGTTCGGCATTCCGCTGGGCATGGCGCTGGGGATTCTGCTGGGCGGCCTGATCGCCGCCAACATCAACTGGCGCACCGCCTTCATCGTGGTCGGCGTCTGCGGCCTGGTCCTGGCCCCGATCTTCAAACTGGTGGTCAGGGATCCGGAGCGGGGCGGCCTCGACCGGGCGGCGGGTGTGCCGGCCCCGGCCGTCGCCGCCAAGGCCCCGCCGTTCGGCGCGGTGCTGAAGACCGTCCTGCCCAAGCCGACCTTCTGGCTGCTGGCCTTCGGGGCCGCCTCGTCCTCGGTGTGCGGCTATGGCGTGGCCTTCTGGCTGCCGACCTTCTTCCAGCGCAGCCTGAACCTGACCCTGACCGAGACCTCGCTCTACTACAGCGCCATCACCCTGGTCGGGGGCGTGATCGGTATCGGCCTCGGCGGCCTGCTGGCCGACAAATTCGGCGGCAGGTCCAGGCGGGCCTATCCGCTGGTGCCGGCCATTGCCTTCGTGGTCGCCCTGCCCTTCTTCTATCTGTCGCTGAACGCCCCCAGCCTGGCCCTGGCCTTTCCGTTGTTCCTGATCCCGACGGCGCTGAACCTGGCCTGGCTGGGCCCGATCGTCACCGCCGTGCAGCATATCGCCCCGGCCTCGATGCGTTCGACCGCCTCGGCCCTGTTCCTGCTAATCAACAACCTGGTCGGTATCGCGCTGGGCACCTATTATTTCGGCTTCGTCTCCGATCTGCTCAAGCCGCAGTTCGGCGACGAGTCGATTCGCTGGGCCATCTATTCGGGCGGGGCCTTCTATCTGGTGGCCGCCGGCCTGCTGTTCCTGGCCTCGCGCTCGATCAAGCGTGACTGGGTCGACTGATCGAACAGGGACAGTTGCACCTGCGAAGGCGCGGGTCCTATAAGCGCAGCACTTCCTCCCCAGCGTTCCGGCGGTGCCTCCCATGAATATCCACGAATACCAGGCCAAACAGGTCCTGAAGGGCTTCGGTGCCCCGGTCGCCGCAGGCGTCGCCGTCACCAGCGTCGACCAGGTCGAGGCCGCCGCGCGGTCGCTGCCGGGCCCGCTGTATGTGGTGAAGTCGCAGATCCACGCCGGCGGGCGCGGCAAGGGCAAGTTCA
>CAXBHG010000348.1:0-1755 GCA_963975385.1 uncultured Brevundimonas sp. | reverse complement strand
TGGAGATGGAGGAGAGCACCCTCTATCCGCTGCTGCGCCGGCTGGAGAGCCAGGGTCTGCTGAGCAGCGAATGGCGCGAGGAGGAGAAGCGCAAGAAGCGGTTCTACGTCCTGTCGCCGATGGGCACGGCCATGCTGGCGGCCCTCACCGACGAATGGCGGGGCATCAGCGCCTCGCTCGACAAGCTTCTGTAATCGAGAGGAGGGCCCGATGGACCTGGTTGAGACCTATCTGCGTGCCGTGGCGGCCCAGCTGCCCGGCGAGAGCCGCGACGACATCGTCGCCGAACTGCGCGACGAAATCCTGACCCGGATGGAGGCGCGCGAGGCCGAACTGGGCCGCCCGCTGTCCGCCGACGAGCAGGAGGCTGTGTTGCGCGACCTGGGGCATCCGCTGACGGTGGCCGCCCGCTTCGGCACCGGGCCGCAGCATGTGGTCGGCCCCGAACTCTTCCCCTGGTGGATGTTCGGCGTACGGGCCGCACTGACCGTGCTGGTGCTGATCAGTGTCGTCGGGGTGGTGGCGCGTGTCCTGGTCGGTGACGCCGCCGCCGGACAGGCAGTGGCCCAGGCCTTCCACGGCCTTTTCACAGGCGCGGTCACCATCGTCGGCGTGGCCACCATCATCGCCTGGATCATCGAGCGCCAGGAGGAGAAGCCGCGCTTCCTGACCCAGTGGCGGGTGCGTGACCTGGGCATGTTCGAGGTCGGCCTGTTCGGCGGTGACTGGAGCGGGCGCACGGGGGCGATCCGGACCCGCGTTCGCAGCGGGAGCAGCGCCATGTCGCCGACCGCCGGTGCGATCGCGAGCGCCGCGGCCTGGAGCGTGTTTCTGCTGTGGTGGACGGGCGTGATCGGTGGCGAGTTCCGGCCCGGCAGTCTGGGCGGTGACTTTGTCCGGGACGGGGTCGATTTCGGATCCCTGGTGGCCGCGCTGGTGAGCCAGGCCTATCTGTTCGTGGTCGGCTGGGTCGCGGCCCTGATCGTCTTCCACCTGGCGCGGGCGGTGCTGCGTCCCGGACCGCGCGCCACGGCCGCCGGGGACCTGGCGTTTGCCGGTGTCGGCCTGGGCTTCACCCTGTGGCTGTGGCTGTATTCACCGCTGTCCGCCGTGGTGCAGGTGGACAGCATCGCCGGGTTCGAAGGCCGGGTCCGCCAGATGTTCGAGACCGGCGAACCGGCCCTGGCCACCCTGTTGATGCTCGGGATCGCCTTCGCCCTGATCGGCGATGTCTTCCATGTCCTGGGGGCGGCGCGGCGACTGCTGTTCGGGCGCTGAGCCGGCGGACGGAGCGATAATCCGGACAGTGCGTTCAGCCCCGGCGGCACTCCGGCCGTCGGGGCTGAGACACTCGTGACACTGCAACAGGGACTGGCCTTCGGGCTGGTGGGACTGACCATCTTCGGCTTCGTCTGGGGCCGGTTCCGGTATGACCTGATCGCCCTGGCGGCCCTGGTCGTGGGCATCATCCCGGCCGGGGCGGCCTTCGACGGCTTCAACAACGACATCACCATCATCATCGCCGCCGTGCTGATCCTGCTGTTCTGGCCATTGTAGGCTTGGGCCGCGGTCACAAGGCTCCGCCTTGTCGACCCGACGCGGCCTGACTGACGCGGCCTGGCCCATCCATGTCCGAAAACCGCGAGACAGGGGCGGGATCAGGGTTCACTCTGCGACCATGGAAACGCCGCCGCCCCTCGATCAGGACGCCTGCTATCGCGCCGTCGTCACGCGCGACGTCCGCTTTGACGGGCG
>CAXBHG010000347.1:0-1783 GCA_963975385.1 uncultured Brevundimonas sp. | reverse complement strand
GTGCGCCACCAGTCGCGCCAGGTCAGGCCGTTGGCCTCGGCCCATTCCTCGGTGGCGGCGATATATTCGATCGGGGCGTCGAACCAGACGTAGAAGACCTTGCCCTCCATGCCCGGACGCGGGCCGCCGTCGGGCCCCACCACCGGGATGCCCCATTTCAGGTCGCGGGTGATGCCCCGGTCGATCAGCCCCTCGTCCAGATGTTTCAGGGCGATCGAGCGGGCCAGGGTCTGCCAGTCGGCCTTCGACTCGATCCAGTCGCGGATCCGGTCAGCCATCTTCGTCTGCAGCAGATACAGGTGGCGGGTGTCGCGGACCTCCAGATTGCGCGAGCCTGACACCGCCGAATAGGGCTCGATCAGATCAGTCGGGTCCAGCAGCCGGCCGCAGTTGTCGCACTGGTCGCCGCGCGCGCTGGGATAGGCGCAATGCGGACAGATGCCCTCGACATAGCGGTCCGGCAGGAAGCGGGCATCGTCGATCGAATAGATCATCCGGTCGACCCGCTCCTCGATCAGACCATTGGCCTCGAGCGCGGCGGCGAAATGCTGGGTCAGACGGCGGTTGGCGTCGCTGGACGAGCGGCCGAACCAGTCATAGCTCAGGCCGAAGGCCTCACCGGCCTGTTTCTGGATCTCGTGCTGTTCGTCGCAATAGGTGCGCACATCCTGACCGGCGGCGGCGGCGGCCAGCTCGGCCGGGGTGCCGTGCTCGTCGGTGGCGCAGATATAGAGGACCTCATGCCCCTGGGCCCGTTTGAACCGGGCCCAGACGTCGGCGGGCAGCATGGACCCGGCCAGATTCCCCAGATGCTTGATGCCGTTGATATACGGCAGGGCCGAGGTGATCAGGATGCGGGCCATGGGAGTCCAGACGTTCGGGGGAACGCTCATATAGAGAGGACCGCCCCCCGCGGCCAAGCCCCGTCGTTACAGGACGGCCGGCTCGACCCGTTCGGGCAGCCGCCGCGCCACCCGCAGGAACCGCCCGGTCAGCAGCACCGACGAGAACAGGCTGGCGATGATGATGGCCCAGACCAGGCCGTCGACGCCGATCTGATGCGCCAGCCACCAGCCCGCCGGAATCATCACCCCGCCATAGGCGACGAAATGCATGATCGTCGGCCACCAGACGTCCCCGGCGGCGCGGTTGACCTGGGCGGCGACCACCTGGATGCCGTCGGCGACGAAGAACAGACAGGTCAGCATCAGGGCCGGCACGACCACGGCCAGCAGGGCCGGATCGCGATTATAGGCGCTGGCGATCAGACCCGCCCCCGGCCAGACGATCAGGGCCATCACCAGGCCCAGCACCGACACCACCCCGATCCCGACCAGACCGGCCCGCAGCACACCGCGCCCGTCACGCTCGCCATAGGCCCGGCCGACCATGACCCCCGCCGCCGCCGACAGCCCCATCGGCACCATGAAGATGATGGCGGTGACGTTCAGCACCACCGCCCAGGCCGAGGTCTCGATCGCCCCCAGCTGACCGGCGATGAAGGTCATGGCGGCGAACGCCCCGACCTCGATGAAATAGCTGGACCCCGCCCCGTAGCCGACCTTGCGCTGTTCGCGCTCGGCGGTGCGGTTGCGGGCCGGGCGGTCGAACACCCCCAGGGCCCGCGCCTCGGGCAGGCGCACGATATAGACGATCAGGAACACGGCCAGGGCGGTGCGCGCGCCAAAGGTGGCCCAGGCCGAGGCCACGGCCCCGTTGATACCCAGACCCAGCAGGTCCGGTACCAGCACCAGGTTCAGCACCAGATTGACGGCATTGGCGA
>CAXBHG010000346.1:0-1788 GCA_963975385.1 uncultured Brevundimonas sp. | reverse complement strand
GGCGTGCGCACCGCGACGCGGGCGATCTGGCGGGCGGCGTCCTGAACGCCGGCGTAGGAGGCGATACGCATCCGGCCACTTAACCCCGAACGCCGGCTCTGCGTAAGATGGAATGCTGAACCACCGCGAAGGGTATTCATGAACCGGCTGATCCTCGCCATCGACCAGGGCACGACCTCGACCCGCGCCATCGCCTTCGCCGTCTCGCCGCAGGGCGATTTCAGCGCGGTGGCGGTCAGCCAGATCGAACTGGCCCAGCATTTCCCGCAGTCGGGCTGGGTCGAACATGACGCGGCCGAGATCTGGCACGCCACCCTGCGCACCTGCCGCGCCGTCATCGCCGAGGCCGGCGGTATCGACCGTTTCGCCGCCATCGGCATCACCAACCAGCGCGAGACCGCGGTGCTGTGGGACACGGCCACCGGCGAACCCCTGCACCGGGCCATCGTCTGGCAGGACCGGCGCACCGCCGACGTCACGGCCCGGCTGACCGCCGAGGGTCACGAACCAATGGTCCAGGCGGCGACCGGCCTGATCCTCGACCCCTATTTCTCGGCCACCAAATTCGCCTGGCTGCTGGACGCCGTGCCCGGCGCGCGCGACCGGGCGCTGCGCGGCGAGGTCAAGCTGGGCACGATCGAGAGCTGGCTGATCTGGAAACTGACCGGCGGCACCCGCCACGTCACCGACGCGACCAATGCCAGCCGCACCAGTCTGATGGATCTCGAGAGCCGGGTCTGGCGCGACGACCTGTGCGCCCTGTTCCATGTACCGCGCGAGGCCCTGCCGCGGATTCATGGATGCAGCGATCATCTCGGCGACTGCGACCCCGCCCTGTTCGGCGGGGTGCTGCCGATCCACGGCGCGGCCGGGGACCAGCAGTCGGCCCTGGTGGCCCACGGGGCGATGAAGCCGGGCGACGCCAAGATCACCTATGGCACCGGGGCCTTCCTCGTCGCCAATGTCGGCACCTCGCCGGTGATCTCGACCCGGCGGCTGCTGGGGACGCTCGGCTACCAGCTGGGCGACACCGCGGCCTGGGCGCTGGAAGGGTCGATCTTCTCGGCCGGTTCGGCGATCCAGTGGCTGCGCGACGGCGTCGGGCTGATCGACGATGCGGCCCGGTCCGAGGCCATGGCCCTGTCGCTGGATGACAACGGCGGCGTCTATCTGGTGCCCGGCTTCACCGGCCTGGGCGCGCCCTGGTGGCAGCCGGAGGCGCGCGGCACCATCACCGGCCTGACCCGGGACTCGGGCCCGGCCCATTTCGTCCGGGCCGCCCTGGAGGCCCTGGCCTACCAGACCCGTGACCTGCTGGACGCCCTCGCCGCCGACGGGGCCCCGCGGCTGGCGGTGCTGCGGGTCGACGGCGGCGTCACCGCCAATGGTTTCGCCATGCAGTTCGTCGCCGACATCTGCGACGTCGCCGTCGAACGCCCGGCCTTCCAGGAGATGACGGCGCTGGGCGCGGCCCGGCTGGCGGCGCTCGGCGTCGGCCTGATCGACGACCTTGGGGACGCGGCCGACGCGGCCCCGACCGTCTGGACCCCGCGCATGCACCCGGATGAGCGGGCGCGACTGATCAAGGGCTGGCAAAGCGCGGTACGGGCCGCCATCATCGCCGCGCAATGACCGACACAGACCTGAACGACGCCCAGACCGCCTTTTCCGGAACCCGCGCCGTGGATCCGCGCCATGCGCTGGACGAGGCCGCCCTCGGGGTCTGGCTGGCGGAAAACATCGACGGCTATGCCGGTCCCCTGACCATCCGCCAGTTCAGGGGCGGCC
>CAXBHG010000345.1:0-1796 GCA_963975385.1 uncultured Brevundimonas sp. | reverse complement strand
GGCGCATGGTCACATCCGGGTCGGTTCAGGGAAGGCCGCCACCCTGACCCCCTGATCCCGCCCCGTCCAGCGGCACGGTGTCGTCGGGACCGTGGGCCAGGGCGGGCGGCATCACGTCCCGGCGGCGGTATGCGGATCGGCGGCGGTATGCGGATCGGCGGCCGGGTCCGGTGCCCCTAAGAAGGGGGTGGCCACCACAACCACACCCGCTGGTCAGCAGCGTCGCCACCAATCGCATGGTCCAGTTCGCCGCGCCTCAGATCGGCGGCGACGCCCAGCAGGCCTTCAAGCTGGCCCATACCCAACTCCCAGATCACCTCCTTGCCCCTACGCATGATCTGCCAGTGATCGGGCAACCAGTCCGCGTTACAGGCGATGAGAAGTCGGGTGACGGCTTCCCCCTTCACCCCGGCGACTCTCCCGAGCGACAAGGAAAACCGGGCTGGATAGGGAGAGGCCTTCCCCAATGCGACCAGGGCCTCAAGGTCACGGCACCCCGCCTCGTCCGCCGCGAGGTGCCAACCATCCCCCTGCCGCTTGTCTGTTTCGAACCAGAACCAGACCCTGCCCTCGGGTCGCCAGCGGCGGACGTCGTCTTGCATGCCGCATCGGAACGGTCCGGCGGTGCCGGTGTCAACAGCGTGGGCCGCCGCATCGCCCCACACGGCAGGCGCGGCCGGATGACGCACCGCCGCTCTTTTGTGCATCCGCCCGCCGTCCGCGGCCGTCTCTGGTTGCGATCGCACCGACGCGATCGGTCAAGGACCCTCATCATGAAGCTCTCGACACTTATCGGTGCCGCCTCGGCCGCCGCCCTGCTCGCCGCCGCCCCCGCGGCCTTCGCCGATCACCATGGTGGCATGCACCATAAGCCGGTCACCGTCGGCGGTGCCGCCATGTATGCGAACAAGACCATCGTCGAAAACGCGGTCGCCTCGCCGATCCACACCACCCTGGTCGCGGCCGTGACCGCCGCCGGCCTGGTCGAGACCCTGTCCGGCCCGGGCCCGTTCACCGTCTTCGCCCCGACCGACGCAGCCTTCGCCGCCCTGCCCGCCGGCACGGTCGAGACCCTGGTCCAGCCCGCCAACAAGGCCACCCTGACCAAAATCCTGACCTATCACGTGGTCGCCGGCCGGGTGACGGCCGCCGATGTCATCGCCCTGATCGAGGCCGGTGGCGGCTCCGCGGCCATCACCACCGTATCGGGTGATACGCTGACCGCCTCGCTGCGCGACGGTTCGGTCATCCTGACCGACGAAAACGGCGGCGTGGCCACCGTGACCCAGGCTGACGTCCTCCAGTCCAATGGCGTGATCCACGTCACCGATGCGGTGTCCCTGCCCCAATAGGCCCGGTTGCGGAAGGGTCCAGCGACCCTTCCGCCCACTGGCCCGGCCCCATCCCTGCCCGCCTCGCGGGCCCCTGTCCCGAATGAGAACTGTCATGCTGAAACCCCTGATCGGACTGGCAGCTGCCCTGATGACGACGGCCTGTTCCACGGTCGGTGTCCGCTCCGGGACGGAGGAGCCCGTCTATGCGGCCGTGGCCCAGGTCGGCGATGTGGAAATCCGCCGCTACGGCGAGCGGATTGCGGCCCAGACCGTCGTCACGGGTGACAATGCCGCCGCCCGCAATGCCGGCTTCCAGCGCCTGGCCGGCTATATCTTCGGCGGCAATTCCCGGCGCCAGTCCATCTCCATGACCGCCCCGGTGGCCCAGTCCGACTCCGCCGCGGCCGGCGCGGGGTCCCAGACCATTTCCATGACCGCCCCCGTGGCCCAGACCCCCTCGGG
>CAXBHG010000344.1:0-1812 GCA_963975385.1 uncultured Brevundimonas sp. | reverse complement strand
TCGCCAAAGCCGCGCACGACCGTGCCGTTGCGGTCGAGGAAGATGATCGAGGCCAGGGTGGTGCGGCTGGTTTCCTCCATCACGGGCGCAAGCCGTTCGGCGACCTGGACGGCGTCGGCGTCGGCGGGGCGTGTCGTGGCATGCGCTGTCGGGCGCGCCGGCAGCACCGGGGTCGAGCCGAGGTCGATGGTCGCCGGCTCGGGCCGGTAGTAGCCGGGCACCCGGCGCTGCGCCGGATCGAACGGGATCGTCACCGCCCCGGGCCAGTCGGCCTCGGCCACCGCCGACAGGGCGGCGGCCTGGGCGATCAGTTCCGCCTCGGTCTGGCGCACCAGGGTGTTCTCATAGACCCGCAGAAAGATGGCGCTCAGCCCCGGCAGGATGGCCGCGAACATCAGCACCGACAGCAGGATGGTGCGCAGCCGCAGCGCCGGCCAGTGCGCGCGAACGAAGGCCCGGGCGCGTGCGATCACGCGGGGCCGCCGAGGCAGGGCCCCAGCTGATAGCCGACGCCCGGCCGGGTCTCGATCACGTCCGCCCCGCCGACCGAGGCGAATTTGGCCCGCAGGTTGCGGACATGGCTGTCGATGGTGCGGTCGGTCATGGCAAAGCCGGGGCCGTGCACGCGGTCGATGATGGCGTCGCGGGTGAAGACCCGGCGTGGCGCGTCGGCCAGGGTGCGGACGATGCTGAACTCCGTCACCGTCAGGGCCACGTCGACATCCTGCCAGCGGGCGCGCCAGCCGTCGGCATCGAGGCTCAGCCCCCCGAGGGTGAAACAGCCCGGGGTGGGCTCGGGGGCCTTGCGGGTGACGCGACGCAGGATGGCTGCGACCCGGGCCACCACCTCGCGCGGACTGAACGGCTTGGTGACATAGTCGTCGGCCCCCAGTTCCATGCCCAGGATGCGGTCGATCTCGTCATCGCGCGACGACAGGAACAGGATGGGCAGGTCGTCGCCGGCGCGGATTCGCCGACAGACCGCGATTCCGTCCATGCGCGGCATGTTGATGTCCAGCACCACCAGATCGGGCCGGTGCAGGGCGATGTCGGCCAGGGCCGCCTCGCCGTCGGCGGCCTCACGCGTGGCCAGTCCGGCCTTCTGCAGGGCGAAGGTCAGCAGATCGCGAATGTGCGGGTCGTCGTCGACCACCAGGACCGTGCATTGCATGATCGCCATGTTCAGGCTCCGGCCGGCAAGGTCAACGGGGCGTTTGCGGGTTCCGGTCGGGGCAGGGTGACCGGCGGTGCCGGCGGCGGCGGCGGCGGCTTCAGGCGACCGGCCCGGTCCCGCTCTCCCGGCAGCGGTACCGCCAGGGGCCGGTCCCGGGACAGGACCTGAATCCGCTCCAGCCGCCGGGCCGTCCGCCAGCGCCAGCTGTGCCAGTCGTTCTGCTGCCAGGCGATGTCGGTGACGATTTGCCGGCGCACGGCGGCGGCCCGGTCGCGCAGATCGGCCGGGGTGTGGGGGGCCTGTTCCAGTTCGACCAGTGAAATAAGGGCGGGTTCGCCGAGGTCGTGAAGATAGCCCAGGTCCAGGTCGACGCCGCGACCGCCGACCTCGCGCGCATGGCGGACATTCCAGCCGGCGGCGATCGCGCCCAGGTCGACCGCGCTGACGATCGCCAGCACGCCCAGGGTGACCGCGACATTGGCGTTGATCAGCCAGTGGGCCGATCGGTCCGCCAGCATCCGCCAGCAGATCAGCAGCAGGCCGATGCCGACCAGAACCATCCAGATCATGGCCGCGATGCGGAACCGGGTCAGGGCATAGGCCTCGATATAGTCGGCGGTGCGCAGCAGGCTGGAGGC
>CAXBHG010000343.1:0-1816 GCA_963975385.1 uncultured Brevundimonas sp. | reverse complement strand
AAGCGCGCGCCGGAATGGACGGGCAGATAGGGGGGTATATGTCGGATCGACAACTGCGCATCGGGTGCGCTTCGGGTTTCTGGGGTGACACGCCGGAGGCCATTGGCCAGTTGGTGTCCAAGGGCGACATCGACTATCTGGTGTTCGATTACCTGGCCGAGGTGACGATGTCGCTGATGGCGCGGGCGCGGGCGAAGACGCCGGAGGCGGGCTTTGCGCCCGATTTCGTCAAGGCGCTGGTGCCCTGGCTTGAGGATATCAAGGCCAGGGGGATCAAGGTGGTGGCCAATGCCGGCGGGGTGAACCCGCGCGGTTGCCGCGACGCGCTCGCCAGGGCTGCCGCCGAGGCGGGGGTCGAGCTGTCCATCGGTGTCGTGCTGGGCGACGACCTCATGGAGCGCGCGGACGCGATCCGCGACCGCGGCGTGACCGAAATGTTTTCCGGCGCGGCCTTTCCGGACGAAATCTGGAGCATGAACGCCTATCTGGGCGCGCGCCCCATCGCGACCGCGCTGGACGCCGGGGCCGACATCGTGATCACCGGGCGCTGCGCCGACAGTGCCGTGGCGCTAGGCCCTTTGATGCACGAATTCGGCTGGAAAGACGAAGATTGGGACAAGCTCAGCCAGGGGTCCCTGGCGGGCCATCTGATCGAATGCGGCCCGCAGGGGACGGGGGGCAATTTCACCGACTGGCAGGACGTATCGGGCTGGGACGACATGGGGATGCCCATCGTCGAGGTGTCCGAAGACGGCAGTTTTGTCATGACCAAGACGGCCGATACCGGCGGTCTGGTGTCGCCCGGTTCGGCCGGCGAACAGATGCTCTATGAAATCGGCGATCCCCGGGCCTATCTGCTGCCCGACGTGATCTGCGACTGGTCCGGTGTCACGCTCGAACAGATCGGCCCCGATCGGGTGCGGGTCAAGGGCGGCAAGGGGCTGGGGCGCACCGGCAGCTACAAGGTGTCGGCGACCTATGCCGACGGCTGGCGCGCGGTCACCACCCTGACGCTCGCCGCCATCGACGCCCCGGCCAAGGCCGAGCGCGTGGCCGAGGCGATCCTGACCCGCTGCCGCCGGATTTTCCGCAACAAGAACCTGGGCGATTTCCGGCAGGTGAGCGTCGAGGTTCTGGGCGCCGAAGCCGCCTATGGCGCCAACGCCCGCGCCCGGACCCGCGAAGTGGTGCTCAAGATCGGCGTGGCACATGAGGAGCGCAGCGCGCTGAACATCTTTGCCGGTGAAATCGCGCCAATGGCCATTTCCACTGCGCAGGGTCTGACCGGGTTCTACGCCGGACGGCCCAAGGTACAGCCGGTGGTGCGGCTGTTTTCCTTCCTGCAGGACAAGGCCGACACGCCCGTTGCGGTCGAGGTCGATGGCAAGGATGTGCCAGTCACCGTCGCCACCAGGGAGGTGCGGCTTGATCCGCCCGCCACGCCGCCGGCCGACAGCCGCGACGCGGGCCCCGATGCCGTCAAGGTGCGCCTGGTCGAACTGGCCTGGGGCCGTTCGGGCGACAAGGGCGACATCGCCAATATCGGTATCATGGCCCGCAAGCCCGATTACCTGCCCTACATCCGATCCGCCCTCACCGAAGACGCGGTGAAAACCTATTTCGCCCACCTGTGCAACGGCCCGGTCGAACGCTTCGATCTGCCCGGAAGCCATGCGCTGAACTTCCTGCTGCATGAGTCCCTCGGCGGCGGCGGCATCGCCTCGGTCCGCATCGACCCCCAGGGCAAGGGCTTCGCACAAATGCTCCTCGACATCGAAATCCCCGTACCGGCAAAACTCGCCGAAAATGACGGGTT
>CAXBHG010000342.1:0-1817 GCA_963975385.1 uncultured Brevundimonas sp. | reverse complement strand
CGCCTGCACCGCCCGCCAGGCGACAAAGGCCCACAGCCCCAGCCCCAGCAGCACCAGCCAGACCTTGCCGAACGGCTGCTGCGCCAGCCAGCCGACCGCCCCGCTGGAGGTGATCGCCTCGCCGCCGCGCTGCAGCGCCGCCGCCAGGGTCAGGGCCCCCGCCGACAGATAGACAAACCCCCGCGCCCCATAGCCGACCCGCGCCAGCCCCTCGACCACCCGGTCCGACGGCCGGCGTTTGTGCATCAGGCGGCGAAACAGATCGCTCAGGCGGCGGTGCGACATCGGCGGTCCCGGACAGTGAAATCAGGCCCGTTCAACCCGCGACGACGGCAAAGGCTCCGCCTGCTTTCGTCATCCCGGCGAAAGCCGGGACCCAGGCTTCCAGTCCCTCTCCCGCCGGCAGAGGGACGCCTTCCCGTACCGCCGGTTCACAAACCGCGCCCGCCCGGCTAGGCTGCGGCCTCATGAAACCTTCAGCCCTGACCCCCGCCCTCGCCCTCGCGGTCGCCCTCGGCCTTGTCGCCTGCACCCCGGCCGCCGAGACGCCGGCCGCCCCCCCGGCCGATGCCCCGGCCGTCGCCGATCCGGTTCCGGCCGCCCCCGCCGACCCGGCGACCGGTGGCGTCACCGCCATCCTGCTGGAAGGGGACGGCTTCATGCCCGCCAATCCCGGCGGCCACGGCACCGGGCTGAAACTCAGCTTCGGCGCGCCCCGGGGCACGGTCATCACCTATATGACCGGCCTGCACGGCGGCACCGCCCCCCAGACCGACAGCAATGACGAATGCGGGGCCGGCCCGGTCCAGTTCGCCCGCT
The DNA here is from genome assembly GCA_963975385.1 of uncultured Brevundimonas sp. Classification (GTDB taxonomy): domain Bacteria; phylum Pseudomonadota; class Alphaproteobacteria; order Caulobacterales; family Caulobacteraceae; genus Brevundimonas. The sequence continues at coordinate 998 of CAXBHG010000342.1, read as the reverse complement.
GGGACGACGACCTCACCCTGGCCTTCCAGGGCGGCAAATTCGCCGGCTGGTGGGCCGGCGAAAAGGCCCCCGCCGGCTTCAGCACCGTCCAGGACATCCACGTCGGCTCGACCCTGGCCGAGGTCCGCGCCGCCTGGCCCGACGTCGAGGTGATGAACGACTCCATCGGCCCCGAATTCGCCTCGGCCGACATCTTCGGCACCCTGACCGGCACCACCGCCTCCGCCCGCGTCACCGCCCTCTGGGCCGGGGTGTCCTGCGTGTTCCGCTAGGGACTGACGCCGCCCCTTCCGCTGTCGTCATCCTTCGGCGATCCGCAGCGGCGGCGGGAGCGGATGGAGCGGGCGCAACCCACCCGCTTACCCTGTCCAGCGGGACAGGCTAGAGTAGGGTAATGACTGCTGTTGAATCCGCCCCCGTCGACACCCACGATCCGCAGATTTCGCACGATCGGGCCGCGATCGATCGCATCACGGCGGTGCCGTCGATCCTCGAGGTGATCACCACCGTCACCGGTATGCGATTCGCGGTGGTCGCCCGTGTCACCGAGACCAGCTGGACCGCCTGTGCCGTGCATGACCGGGTGGAGTTCGGCATGGTCCCCGGCGACGACCTCGCCATCAGCACCACCTTCTGCGACGTGGTGCGGCGTCAGAACGGCCCGGTGATCATGGACCATGTCGCCACGGACCCGGACTTCCACGACCATCCGGTGCCGGCCATGTACGGCTTCCAGAGCTATATCTCGGTGCCGATCATCCGCCCCGACGGGGCTTTTTTCGGCACCCTGTGCGCGCTGGACCCCGATCCGGTCGAGATTTCGCGGCCCGAGCGTGTCGAGATGTTCCGCCTGTTCGCCCAGCTGATCGGCAGCCAGCTGGACAATAACGACCGGCTGGCCGCCTCCGAGGCCGCCCTGCTGGACGCGCGTGAAACCGCCGAGCTGCGCGACCAGTTCATCGCCGTCCTCGGCCACGACCTGCGCAATCCGGTCGCCG
>CAXBHG010000341.1:0-1818 GCA_963975385.1 uncultured Brevundimonas sp. | reverse complement strand
GGCCGCGTCGGATCGGGACCCGACGGGCGGCGCGGAGCGTCAGATCCCGAAGGGTGGACGAGCGCGGCCCAAATCAAGGTGGATATGGGTCCGCCGCGGCTGGACTGGAGCGAAATCCCGCTGGAGGAGGCGATGGACACCCGCGGCATCGAACTTCAGGTCGGGCCGATCGACGCCCCCCTGCTGCACACGCCCGGGGCGGTCTCGATGGGTAATCCGCATGTCGTCTTCTTCACCGACCGCCAGGACGACGCCTTCGTCAGCGGCTCCGGCTCGCTGGTCGAACATCACCCGTTGTTTCCCGAGGGGGTCAATGTCGGCTTCGCCCACGTCCTGGCCCCCGACCGTATCCGCCTGCGGGTCTGGGAGCGCGGGGCCGGTCTGACCCGGGCCTGTGGCACCGGGGCCTGTGCGGCCCTGGTCGCGGCCAGCCGCCGCGGCCTGACGGGTCGCGCGGCCACGATCGAGGTCGACGGCGGCACCCTGCGGATCGACTGGGACGAGGCCAGCGGCCATGTCTTCATGACCGGCCCGGTCGAGATCGAGCGCACCGGTACCCTGACCCTGCAACCTGACCCTGGGTAAGGAAAGCGGCGCGCCCCCGTTGTGACGCCCCGCCGCCCGCTCTAGGAACAGATGACGCCCTCCCGAGACCCTGAAAGACGCCGATGCCCGACCTGACCGAAAAACAGACCTTCTCCGACGAGGACGCGCTGGAATTCCATCGCAATCCGACGCCGGGCAAGATCTCCATGGCCCCGACCAAGCCGATGGCGACCCAGCGCGACCTGTCGCTGGCCTATTCACCGGGCGTCGCCATTCCCGTGCTGGCCATCGCCGAGGATATCGACAAGGCCTACGACTACACGTCCAAGGGCAATCTGGTCGCCGTCATCTCCAACGGCACCGCCATTCTCGGTCTCGGCAACCTCGGCCACATGGCGTCCAAGCCGGTGATGGAGGGCAAGGCGGTCCTGTTCAAACGCTTCGCCGACGTCGACAGCTTCGACGTCGAGGTCAAGACCACCGACCCGGACGAATTCATCACCGTGGTCAAGAACATCGGCGACACCTGGGGCGGCATCAATCTGGAGGACATCAAGTCCCCGGAATGTTTCGTGATCGAGAGCGAGCTGCAGGACCTGCTGGACATCCCGGTCTTCCATGACGACCAGCACGGCACCGCCATCATCTCCACCGCCGGCCTGATCAACGCCTGCCACCTGACCGGCAAGAAGCTGGAGGACATCAAGGTCGTCCTGGCCGGGGCGGGGGCCGCGGGCCTGTCGTCGATCGGCCTGATGAAGGCGGTCGGGGTGCGCAAGGAAAACACCACCATCGTCGACCGTGACGGCGTCGTCTATGTCGGCCGGCCCAGCGGCATGGACCAGTGGAAGGCGGCCCACGCCACCGAGACCGAACACCGCACCCTGGCCGAGGCCATGGTCGGGGCCGATGTGGTTCTGGGCCTGTCGGCCAAGGGCGCGATCACCAAGGAGATGGTGGCCTCCATGGCCCCCAATCCGATCATCTTCGCCATGGCCAATCCGGATCCGGAGATCACCCCCGAGGACGTGGCCTCGGTGCGATCCGACGCCATCATGGCCACCGGTCGGTCGGACTATGTGAACCAGGTCAACAACGTCCTCGGCTTCCCCTACATCTTCCGCGGGGCGCTGGACGTGCGCGCCCGCCAGGTCAATCACGAGATGAAGGTGGCCTGCGCCCGCGCCCTGGCCCAGCTGGCCCGCGAGGACGTGCCGGACGAGGTCGCCGTCGCCTATCGCGGCCGCAAGCTGAAATTCGGCCCCGACTACA
>CAXBHG010000340.1:0-1823 GCA_963975385.1 uncultured Brevundimonas sp. | reverse complement strand
AACAGCAGGGCACCGGCCTGGGCCTGGCCCAGGTCGCCGGCATGGCCCATCAGGCACGCGGCTCGGTCACGGTGCGCAGCCGTACGGCGGGCGGGGCCGTGTTCGAGATTCGCCTGCCGCTGGAGCGGCGGGCCGAAGTCCGCGACGGGGACGCGTCGGCCTGATCCGGGTACGGACGACAGCGCGTCTTTGACGCCTGCTGGCGGATGGGCCTAACGTCGTCAGGTTCAGTCTGAACAGGGGAGATTCGCTTGGCCATCGCCATTGCCGTGACGCGCGAACGTCGGGAAGGTGAGACCCGCTGCGCCCTGACACCGGAGACGGCGAAGAAGCTGATCGCCATGGGCGCGACCGTGACGGTCGAGGCCGGCGTCGGTGCCGGCTCGTCCATTCCCGATGCTGACTATGCCGAGGCGGGCTGTACCGTGGCCAAGGACACCAAGGCGGTGCTGGACCGGGCCGACATCCTGCTGAAGGTGCGCGGCCCCACGGCCCAGGAAACCAGCGCCATGAAGCCCGGCACCATTGTCGTCGCCATGCTGGACGCCTTCCGCGACAAGGACACGGTCGCGGCGATGGCCGGGGCCAGTCTGACGTCGTTCGCCATGGAGTTCGTGCCGCGGATCAGCCGCGCCCAGGTGATGGACGCCCTGTCGTCCCAGGCCAATCTGGCCGGGTACCGGGCGGTGATCGAGGCGGCCTATGCCTATGGCAAGGGCTTTCCGATGATGATGACGGCGGCGGGCACGGTCGCCCCGGCCAAGGTCTTCATCATGGGGGTCGGCGTCGCCGGTCTGCAGGCCATCGCCACGGCGCGGCGGCTGGGGGCGGTGGTCACGGCCACCGATGTGCGCCCCGCGACCAAGGAACAGGTCGAGAGCCTCGGGGCCAAATTCCTGGCCGTCGAGGACGAGGAGTTCAGGAACGCCCAGACCGCCGGCGGCTATGCCAAGCCGATGTCGGCCGAATACCAGGCCAAACAGGCCATCCTGACCGGCGAACACATCAGGAAGCAGGACGTGGTCATCACCACGGCCCTGATCCCGGGCCGGGCCGCGCCGGTTCTGGTCACCGCCGCCCAGGTGGCGACGATGAAGCCGGGCTCGGTGCTGATCGACCTGGCCGTCGAGGCCGGCGGCAATGTCGAGGGGGCGAAGGCCGGGGAGGTGGTCACCACATCGAATGGCGTGCGCATCGTCGGCTATACCAATCTGCCGGGCCGCATCGCCGCCGACGCCAGCGCCCTGTACGCCAAGAACCTGCTGGCCTTCACCGGCCTGCTGATCAAGGACGGGGCGCTGAGCCTCGACCTCGAGGACGAGATCCTCAAGGCCGCCGTCGTCACCCACGGCGGGGCGGTGGTGCATGAGGGGGTGCGGGGATGAGAAAACTCGCGCGGTTCGTGGCGACCAGCACCCTCGTTATCGGTTGCTTGGCTGCACTGGTGCTTGTCATTGGTGCGATGAACTCACTCGACGATTATGGAGCTGGAAGCGCATTCGTATTGTTTGGTTGGGCATTTGGGGTGTTCCTCACAGCCGCAGCTTCCGCATGCATCTTGAGCCTTCTGGCATCGATAGATGAGCGGCTGCAGGTTGCAGGACATGTGATCGCGACTGATGCGTTATCGGCGGAATGGAAAGACGATCAGGCAGTTCTGGATGAACAGTTTGGGGCACCAGGAGTCAAAATTGCTACCGCCGACGCGATCGATGACGATCTGGAGTCAAAGTTGAATTTCCAGCGTACCCATAGGCGGAGCTGAACCATGGAACACGTCGACCCCACCGTCTTTCGTCTGGCCATCTTCGTGCTGGCCATCT
>CAXBHG010000339.1:0-1824 GCA_963975385.1 uncultured Brevundimonas sp. | reverse complement strand
TGGCGACTGGACCCGGGATATCTCCAAACCGGTGTCGGGATCGGTGCGGGTGGCGATTGACGGGCTCGAGATGGCCGGGGCGGATTTCACGGTCGCGCCGACGACCGGGCAGGTGACCCTGGCGGTGCCGCCGGAGCCGGGGGCGGCGGTGACGGCAGGCTTCGTCTTCGACACGCCGGTGCGGTTCGACGCGGACCGGATCGAGGTGACGCTGGAGACCTTCGGCGCAGGCCGGATGGCGGCGTTGCCGCTGATCGAGATCAGGATCTGATCCCATGCGCGACATACCGGACGAGATGGCCGCCCGTATCGAAAGCGGGGCGGCGACCCTGTGCCATGTCTGGCGACTGACGCGGCGCGACGGGGTGGTGATGGGGTTCACCGATCACGACCGCGACCTGACGGTGGGCGGGGTGGTGTGCCGGGCGGCCAGCGGCTGGACCGCCGGGGCGGGCGAGAGTGCCGTCGGCCCGGCGGCCGGGAGTTTCGTCGCCAGCGGCGGGCTGGATGACGCGGCCCTGACCGAGGGCGACATCGCCGCCGGCCTGTACGACGGGGCGCGGGTGGAGCTGTGGCGGGTCGACTGGACCGAGCCGGCGCTGGCGGTGCGGCTGTGGACCGCGACCCTGACCCGATTGCGACGCGAGGGTGGGGCCTTCGTCGCCGAGATGGAGGGACCGCTGGCGGCGCTGGAGCGGGTGGTCGGGCGGACCTATGGCCGCGACTGCGACGCGCTGCTGGGCGACGGGCGGTGCGGGGTCGATGTGGCGGCCTTTCCCGGACAGGGCTGCGACAAGCGCTGGGCGACCTGCACCGGGGTGTTCGGCAACGGGCTCAATTTTCAGGGCTTTCCTGACATCCCCGGCGACGACTTCCTGACGGCCCATCCGGCCGGGGGCGGGCGTCATGACGGCGGGAGCCGGCGATGAGGGCGGCGGCGCTGGCGGCGGCGCGCGGCTGGCTGGGGACACCCTACCGGCATCAGGCCAGCAGGGAGGGTGAGGGGGCCGACTGTCTGGGGCTGGTGCGGGGCGTCTGGCGCGCGCTGTACGGGACCGAGCCGGAGATCGCCCCGCCCTATAGCGCCGACTGGGCCGAGGTCGGGGGGGAGGAGACCCTGCTGGCGGCGGCGCGGCGGTGGTTGATCGAGATCGCGCCGGGGCAGGCGGAGCCGGGCGATGTGTTGCTGTTCCGGATGAGTGACGGGGCCCCGGTGAAACACTGTGCCGTGCTGAGCGAGGCGGGGGGTGCCGAGTCGCGGATGATCCACGCCTATTGGGGCCGGTCGGTGGTCGAGAGCTGGATGGGGTCGTGGTGGCGACAGCGACTGGTGGCGGCCTTCACCTGGCCGGACGTGACGGACGGGGAGGGCTGAATGGCGCAGGTGGTGCTGGGCGGGATCGGTGCGGCGGTCGGCGGCGGCGTCGGCCAGGCCATCGGGGCGGCCCTGGGCGGGATGGTCGATCGCGGTCTGGTCGCGTCGCTGTCGCCGGCGCGGCAGAGGGGACCGCGGCTGGACTCCCTGAAGGTGCAGTCCTCGGCCGACGGCGCGCCGATGGCCTGTGTGTTCGGACGGGCGCGGGTGACGGGGCAGGTGATCTGGGCGGCGCGGTTTCTGGAAAGCCGCACCACGCGCTCGGGCGGCAAGGGCGGGCCGCGCACGGTCGATTATGACTATTCGCTGAGCTTCGCCGTGGCCCTGTGCGAGGGGGCGATCGACGGGGTCGGCCGGGTCTGGGCCGACGGGCGGCCGATGGACCTGTCCGGGGTGACGATGCGGGTGCATCGCGGCACGGCGGACCAGATGCCGGACCCGTTGATCGC
>CAXBHG010000338.1:0-1825 GCA_963975385.1 uncultured Brevundimonas sp. | reverse complement strand
GAACGTCGTTCAGGATGAAGGTCAGGTCGCGGACGGGCGCCTTGTAGGCCATGGGGTTACGCTCTCGCTTTGAAGGGCTGGAGTATGGAATGGCCGGGCCCGTGATCGGGGTTGAGCCGGGCCTTGAGAAGGTTGGCGTATTCGTCGGCACCCGGCAGCAGGTCGGGGCGGTGTTCGCCCAGTTTGCGTTCCATCACCGCGCAGGCTTCCTCGGCGGTCTCGATGGCGGCGTCGAGGTCTTCGCGCTGCTGTTTCAGGGCCGAGATCTGGGCGCGATGGCGGCGCAGGGCGACGGCCATCTGGTGGGCGTTGTGATCGTCGTGATCATAGAGGTCCAGCATTTCCTGGATCTCGAGCAGGGAGAAGCCAATGCGCCGGCCGCGCAGGATCAGCTTCAGCCGGGCGCGGTCACGGGCGTCATAGACCCGGGTCTGGCCCTTGCGGGCCGGGGTCAGGAGGCCCTTGTCCTCATAGAAGCGCAGGGCCCGGGCTGTCGCGCCGAACTCGCGGCAGAGCTGCCGGATCGAGTAGGTGCGGTGATCGTCTGCGGTCGCCATGCGCCAGTCATAACTTGACGCGCACGTAAAGGGAAGGTTTTTCCCGTCGCCCCGACCGCCCGGCCGTCAGGGCCGCGCGCGGGCACGGAACCAGAGAACCGGGACGGTGATGGCCAGCAGCAGGACGTTGGTGACGGCAGGGACGACATCCATCCCGATCAGGTGAACGACCAGCATGATCGTTTCCAGGGCCACCAGACCGGCGGCTGCGGTCACCAGAAGCGGGCGACCGACGCGCCACGACAGCAGCGGCACCAGCATGAGGCCGGCCAGGACGATCTCGGCCAGACCCAGGCCCCGCACCAGATTTTCGCTGACCAGGACCGGCCAGCGCATCAGTTCGACCAGATTGGCCATCGGCTCGGTCAGCTTGGCATAGCCGGCCCCGATGAAGAACATCGTCAGCCAGCCCTGCAGCGTCCACAGCGTCAGGTTCAGATAGTCCGCCTGGGCGCGGCGTCGCGGGGTCAGGGTCTGTGTGGTCATGGTCGTAGCGGGGTCGATCAGGAAGGGGGAGGGGAAGGGTACGCAACTGTAACAGGCGCTACATCAGATTGCCGGGCCGGTTCCGCAAGGGGGCGGTCGTGGCCGTAACCTTCTGTGATGCTTCTGACCCGGGTTGCGGGGCGGAAGCATGGCCGTATCCCTACGCTTTCGTAATCTCGATCCCGTTAAAGGCTACGCTTAACGAAACAGGTCATAGGCACCCCGCGCGGCCTCCAGTCGGGCGAGTTTGGCCGCGAACGGATCCCAGTCGTCGTGCGTCTCAATCGCCGCCCACAGGGTCTCTACCTCGTCGATCAGCATCTCCTCTGGCCCGGCGGCGGCGAAGACAGGATGCTCCAGCCGCTCCGGACGATCGCTCTCATGGTCGAACAGGGCGGCGCGGAAGGCCTCGAACGTCTCGCCGCGGTAGAGGCCGGCCCGTGGTCCCGCCAGCGCCCGGGCCGACGAGGCGAAGCCGCCGAACCAGTCGAAGAACAACGGCTCCCACCGCAGGGCCGCGCCGCCCTCGCGCAGCAGGGCCAGGGTCGCGTCCAGCAGTCTCTGGTCGGCGTCCTCGCCGGCACTGACCACGCCCAGCCGCGCCAGGAAGGCGGCGCGCAGCTCACGGATATAGGTGGGACCGAAACTGTTCAGCGCCTCGGTCAGCGGCCCGGCATCGGCGACAAGCTTCAGGCAGCCGGCCAGCTGGGTCAGATTCCAGAACACCGCCTCGGGCTGGCGGGCGAAGGCATAGAGGCCGAACTGGTCGAAATAGGCGGCGG
>CAXBHG010000337.1:0-1834 GCA_963975385.1 uncultured Brevundimonas sp. | reverse complement strand
GCGAGGCGCAGGTCGCCCTGGATCAGTTCTCGACCCCGCCGCATCTGGCCGCGCTCGCGGTCCTGTCCGCCCGGGTGCGCCCCGGAGACCGCGTCCTGGAGCCATCGGCCGGCACGGGTCTGCTCGCCGCGGTCGCCGGGGCCTGCGGCGGAACGCTGAGCCTGAACGAAGTCGCGCCGGGGCGCGCCGCTCTGCTCGACGGTCTGTTCCCCGACGCCGATCGGACCCGTCATGACGGACGCCATATCCATGACCTGTGCGCGGACGCGGGCGGGTTCGACGTGGTGGTGTGCAATCCGCCGTTCTCGGATCTCGGCGAGCATCTGTCAGCGGCCTTCAAGGCCCTGGCCGACCATGGCCGGTTGGCCGCGATCGTCCCGCTGACCGCCCTGGAGGACGCCGGCCTGCTTCGCCGCTTCGGTGAGCCGGGACGCGTCGTGGGACGCATCGCCTTTCCACCCAATGCCTTCGCCAAACATGGGACCTCGGTGGAGACGGGTCTGCTGGTGATCGACCGGGCCGAGGGTAACGAGGCCGCGGCGCCACTTCAGACCCCTGACGATCTGCAGGACGCGGCGCGGAAGATCGGAGCGCTTGCGCCACGGGTCGGCGCCAGACCGCGGACGCGCCTTCCAGTGGCGACCGCCGCCCTGCTGGCACCGCGCGCGCGGGGCCTGGTCCTGCCTTCGGGCCGCCTGGCCTTCCTCGCGGGGGCGGTGCCCCTGACCTATGAAGTGCGTGCCTGGGCCGGGGAGGGGCGCGATGTCGGGCTCTACCAGGCCCACGTCCTGGGACGGATCGTCCTGCCCGATCCTCGTCCGCACCCGTCGCCCCTGGTCGAGTCCGGCCCCATGGCGTCGGTGGCCCCACCCGCGCCGACCTATCGCCCGGTCCTGCCGCCGGCCATCCGCGATGAGGGGCGGATCTCGGACGCCCAGACCGAGATGGTGATCCATGCCGGGGAGGCGCACGCCGCGCACCTGCCCGGATGGTGGCGGCCGGATCAGGCGCCGCACCAGATGGTGCTGGTCTCGGAAGAGCAGGAGGAGGCCGTCCAGCTGCGACGCGGCTTCTTCCTCGGCGACGGCACGGGGTGCGGCAAGGGCCGCCAGATCGCCGCCGTCATCGCCGACAACATGAGCCAGGGACGGGTCCGGGCGCTGTGGCTGTCACGAAACGACGCCTTGCTCGAGGACGCGCGGCGCGACTGGGCCTCGATCGGCGGGGGCGCCTACGACATCGTGCCGCTGTCGAGCTGGAAACAGGGGGACGCCATCCGGCTCGACCGGGGTGTCCTGTTCACGACCTATGCGACGCTGCGCCAGCCGGCCCGGGGTGACCGTCAATCCCGCCTCGACCAGATCATTACCTGGCTCGGCGCGGATTTCGACGGCGTCATCGCCTTCGACGAGGCCCATGCGATGGCCAACGCGGCCGGCGGCGGCAAGGGCGCGCGGGGTGCGAAGAAGGCGTCGCTTCAGGGCATGGCCGGTCTGGCGCTGCAGAACCGGTTGCCCGACGCGCGGGTCCTCTATGTCTCGGCGACCGGCGCCACCACGGCCGAGAATCTGGCCTATGCCGCGCGCCTCGGCCTGTGGGGCGGACCGGAGGCCCCCTTCATGACGCGGGCGGATTTTCTGGAGGCGATGGACCGGGGCGGGGTCGCGGCGATGGAGCTGGTGGCGCGCGAGCTCAAGGCGCTGGGGCTCTATGTGGCGCGCAGTCTGTCGTTCGAGGGGGTCGAATACGAGCCGCTCGTCCATCCCCTGACCTCGGACGACATCGCCATCTGGGACGCCTGGGCCGACGCCTTCCAGCTGATCCACGCCAATCT
>CAXBHG010000336.1:0-1866 GCA_963975385.1 uncultured Brevundimonas sp. | reverse complement strand
AATTGGGCACGACCACGTCGATATTGTCGTTGTTGCGGATGCGGGTGGCGCGCGGACCGATCTCGGCGATGATGCCGCGCGTGCCCTCCAGCTCGACATAGTCACCGACCGAGACCATGCCGTCGAAGATGATGAACAGGCCCGAGACGAACTCCTTCACCACCCCCTGCAGGCCCAGGCCCAGACCGATGCCGATGGCCCCGGCGAACAGGGTCAGGGACGACAGGTTCAGCCCCGCCGCCGACAGGCCGAACAGCACCCCGGTGACGACGATGCCGTAACCGGCCAGCTTCTCCAGCAGATACAGGGCCCCCGTGGCCCGATGGGCCCGCACCCGTAACCGGCGGATGCCGCGCGTCACCAGCCAGGCCAGGGCCAGGGCGACCCCGATCATCGTCGCCCCGCTGACCAGGCCGCCCAGCGTCAGGGAAATCTGGCCCAGCTTGATCAGGGTGGTGTCTTCGAGGGCGGTCAGTTGCGGGATCATGGCCGCCAGTGTGAGGCCGGGCGCGGGGGCGTCAAGGGCGGGGGGCTACGCTCCGCGCCGGTCGATCGGTGAAGGTCGCTGGCGGGGGATGTGCGTTTTCCGGTTCCTGTGCGCCCCCGGCCCCGCTAGCGTCGCGGAATGACCCAGACTCCCGTTTCCGCCCCGCCCCCGAACCGTATGCGCGCCCTGCTGTCGTCACTCAGTGTGCGGGTGCTGGCGGCCCTGGCCCTGGGGCTGGCGGCGGGGGCGGCGGCCGAGGTCTGGGGCATTCCGGGCGGACCGGGGACCACGGGCATGATCGATGCGGTGGGCCAGCTGTGGCTGAACGCCCTGCGCATGACCATCGTGCCGCTGGTGTTCTCCCTGCTGGTGGTGGGGATCGCCACCATTTCCGATGCGGCCCACACCGGGCGGCTGGCGCGGCGGGCCCTGGTCTGGTTCCTGATCCTGATCTCGGCCGCCACCGTCTATGCGGTGCTGGCGGCCTTTGGCCTGCTGGCGCTTTGGCCGATCGATGCCGAGGGCGGGGCGCGGCTGCTGGCAGGAATTCCACCGGCCCCGGACAATATCGGCGCGGTCGCTCCCTTCTCGGAATTCGTCAAGACCATCGCCCCGTCCAATGTGCTGCGGGCCGCGACCGAGGACGCCATCCTCGGCCTGGTGGTGTTCGCCGCCTTCTTCGGCTTCGCCCTGACGCGCCTGCCCGACCGGCTGAAGGTGCCGCTGGTGACCCTGTTCGAGGCGGTCAGCGAGGCGATGATCGTCATCGTGCGCTGGGTGCTGCTGGCCGCACCGGTCGGGGTGTTCGCCCTGGCCATGGGGGTCGGGCTCAGCGCCGGGGTCTCGGCCGCCGGGACCCTGGCCCACTATGTGGCGATCGTGTCGCTCAGCGTGATCGGCATGATCCTGCTCTGCTATCCCGTGGCGGTGGTGTTCGCCCGGGTCGGCCTGGCCAAATTCGCTCGCGCCGTGGCCCCGGCCCAGGTGGTGGCCGTCTCGACCCAGTCGTCCCTGGCCAGCCTGCCGGTGATGGTCGAGCGCGCCGTCGATGAGCTGGACGTCAGCCGTCAGACCGCCGGTCTGGTGCTGCCGCTGGCCGTGGCCCTGTTCCGCATGACCAGCCCGGTCGCCAACCTGGCCGTGGTCATCTATTGCGCCCATCTGTTCGGGCTGGAGCCGTCGCTGGGCCAGATCGGCGCGGCCATGCTGACCGCCATCCTGATCAGCATCGGCTCGGTCGGCCTGCCCGGCCAGATCAGCTTCTTCGCCAGCATCGCCCCGATCTGCATCGCCATGGGCGTGCCGCTGGAGATGCTGCCGCTGCTGCTGGCGGTCGAGGTCATCCCCGACATCTTCCGCACCGTCGGCAATGTCACCGC
>CAXBHG010000335.1:0-1872 GCA_963975385.1 uncultured Brevundimonas sp. | reverse complement strand
GAGGCGCTGGCGGCGCAACATCTGGACACGGTGCTGGGAGGCATGCGGCCATGAAACGGATTCGACCGGTTGTCCTGATCGTTGTGGGGGTCGCGGTGGCGGCGCTGGTGGTCTGGGGCCTGATCCGACGCGACGGCGGGGCACAGACCCTGTCGGGCTATGTCGAGGGCGATCTGGTCTATCTGGCGGCCCCGGTCGGGGGCGCGGTCGACACCCTGTATGTGCGCGAGGGCGAGCGGGTGGCGGCGGGGGGCAGGACCTTCCTGATCGACCCGCAGGTACCACAGGCCCAGGCCGAGTCGGCGGCGGCGGCCCTGGCGGCGGCCGAGGCCCATGCCGAGGATCTGAGGAAGGGCCAGAGGGCCCAGGAACAGGCGGTCCATGACGCCCAGCTGGCGGCGGCCGAGGCGCAGTTGCGACAGGCCGAGGCCAACTACAACCGGATCGCCCCGCTGGTGGCGCGCGGCATCTATGCCCCGGCGCGGCTGGATCAGGAGCGGGCGACGCGCGACACCGCCCGGGCCCAGGTCGAGACGGTGCGCCGCCAGCGCGCGGTCGGGGCCCTGGGGGCGCGCAGCGACGCCATCGCCGCCGCCGACCAGCAGGCGGCCCAGGCGCGGGGCGGGCTGAGCGGGGCGGAGGCGACGCTGCGCACCCTGTCGCCCCTGGCCCCGACGGACGCGCGGGTGCAGCAGGTCTTCTTCCGACAGGGCGAATGGGCCCCGGCCGGCCAGCCGGTGCTGGCCCTGCTGCCGGACGGGCGGATCAAGGTGCGGTTCTTCGTGCCCGAGCGGTCGGTGACCCTGTACCGGCCGGGCGGGACGGTGCGGTTCGGCTGTGACGGCTGTCCGGGTCTGCGCAACGCGCGGATTTCCTGGGTCAGCGCCACGGCCGAGTTCACCCCGCCGGTGCTGTACGCCCGCGGCAGCCGCGACCGGCTGGTCTTCATGGTCGAGGCCACGCCCGAAGACCCGACGGCGCTGCATCCCGGCCTGCCGGTGGATGTGGTGCCGCTGGATGCCGTGCGGTGAGTGAAACCCCGCCACTGCCCGGCGCTTTCTCCCTGTCGCCGCGGTCAGACGGCTCCGCCGTCTCGACCCGACGCGGCGAGGGACCCGCCATCGATGTGCGCGGGCTGAACAAGGCGTTCGGGTCGCTGCAGGCGGTGCGCGACTTCGGCATCACGGTCGAAAAGGGCCGGATCTGCGGCTTTCTGGGGCCGAACGGCGCGGGCAAGACCACGACCCTGCGCATGCTGTGCGGCCTGCTGAAGCCGGACGGCGGTGAGGGCACGGTGCTGGGTCTGGACGTGCTGAGCCAGGCGCGGGCGATCAAGCGACGGGTCGGCTATATGACGCAGAAATTCTCGCTCTATGAGGACCTGTCGATCGCGCAGAACCTGGTGTTCATGGCCCGGGTGCATGAGCTGGACCATGGACAGCAGCGCGTCGAGTCGGCGCTGCAGAAACTGGGACTGATCGACCGGCGGGCGCAGCTGGCGGGGACGCTGTCGGGCGGCTGGAAACAGCGGCTGGCGCTGGCGGCGGCGACCCTGCACGAGCCGGACCTGCTGCTGCTGGACGAACCGACGGCCGGGGTCGACCCCGAGGCGCGGCGCACCTTCTGGGACGAGATCCACGCCCTGGCGGCGGACGGGATGACGGTGCTGGTCTCGACCCACTATATGGACGAGGCCGAGCGCTGCCACGAGATCGTCTATATCGCCTCCGGCCGCATCCTGGCGCGCGGCACGGCCGACGAGATCATCGACAGCGCGGAACTGGTGACCTTCCTGGCCGAGGGGCCGGGGGCCGACCGGCTGGCCCCGCAGCTGCGCGGGCAGCCGGGGGTGGAGATGGCCACGGCCTTCGG
>CAXBHG010000334.1:0-1891 GCA_963975385.1 uncultured Brevundimonas sp. | reverse complement strand
GAAATGATCAACGCCGCCACCTTCGCCGCCTATGAAGAGGGCGTGCGCGAGGGCTGAGTCGTCAGGACGGGCGGGGGTCGCCGGCCTCCGCCTCTTCCGCCTGACGCAGCTGCAGCGCGGTCTGTTTGCGGGCCACGATGAAGGCCAGCACGACCGCGAACACCCCGATCAGGGTCGAATACAGGAAGAAGACGACATAGCCGGCCCCCAACGCCGCCGGGGTCACGCCGCTGGTCGCCGCCCCCTCGACGAGGGATCCGGCCGGCAGGTTGGAAAACAGGCCGGTCAGGGGGGCGAACAGGCCCCCGCCCTCGGCGGCACGCGCCGATCCCTCGACGATACGGCCGGACTGGGACGCCACCAGCTTGCCCGGCAGGCCGTACAGCGAGCTGAACAGGGCGTACTGGGTGGCGGTGAAGCCCAGCGACGTCAGGCTGGACATATAGGCGATCAGGGCGGTGCCGGCGAAGCCGGTGGCGGCATTGTCGACGCCGATGGCGATGAACAGGGCCCCGAGGTCCGGCCCCTGGACGGCCAGCCAGGCGAACACCAGATTCGACACGGGGCTCATGAAGGCCCCGATCACCATGGTGCGGATCAGCCCCAGCTTGGCCACGGCCCAGCCGGCGAAGAAGACCCCGAAGGTGGTGGCGAACACCCCGAACACCTTGCGCACCTCGGCCACCTCGACCTTGTCGAAGCCCAGGTCGAGATAGAAGGGGTTCATGATGTTGAGGACGAAGTCGGACAGCCGGTACAGGCAGATCAGCGCCAGGATCAGGGTCGCGACCCCGGCGAACCGGTCATAGAAATCCTTCAGCGGGTCGCCGAACGACCCGGCCAGATAGGCCCCGGGCCGGGTCGGCACGCGCGGGATCGGCCAGCAGGCCAGAACCAGCAGCGCCAGACCGCCGAAGGTGGCGGCCACCTGGATGTAGACGCCTTCCGGCTTGGCGGTCCAGGCCGCCTTCAGGGCGTCGGCGTCGCCCGTCGACAGCCCGACCATCTGCAGACCGCTGGCCAGCATGTCCGCGCCCCCGGTCAGACCCGAACCGACGATCAGGGCCGCGATCACGATCAGCAGCAGGCGGACGGACCATTCCAGCACCTCGAGCGGCGGCCGGGACGGGATGTCGCCGACCGGAATCGGCCGGATCGCGTGGGCCTTTTCGCGCGGGGCGAAGATCGCGGCGGTGATGCCGATTCCCATCAGGGCGGCCATCACCGCATAGGACAGGTTCCAATTGTAGAGTTCAGCCAGGATCAGCGGCAGGGCCCCGGCCAGGATCTGGGCGAAGCGCCAGCCCAGCTGGTAGGCGGCGGCCATGGCCCCGTGACGGGAGTCGTCGGCAACCTCGATCCGCCAGGCATCGATGACGATGTCCTGGGTCGCCCCGAACACCCCGGTCAGGACCGCGAACAGGGCCACCGACGCCAGCGAGCTGGACGGATTCTGGCCGGAAATCGACCACAGGCCGAACATGACCATGGCCTGGGTGACCACCATCCACGACCGCCGATGCCCCAGCCATTTGGTCAGGACCGGAATCGTCGTTCGGTCGATCAGCGGGGCCCAGATGAATTTGAGCGTATAGCTGAGAGTGGCCAGGCCGAAGAAGGCGATGACGGACAGCGACAGTCCGTCCTCGCGCAGCCAGGCGGACAGGGTGTCGAAAATCAGCAGATAGGGCAGGCCGGCCGAAAAGCCGAGCAGCAGCATGATGAAGACGCGACGCTCGGCATAGACGGCCAGGCCCCCGAACCGGCCTGCGGGCTTGTCGGTACTACGGGTCTCGGTCATGCGGGTCGCGTCTTTCGGTCAGACGCCCCCTGCGCCTATTCGCCGACGACCTTGGCGCGGGTTTGCCGGTTCGTCCAGCGGGCGAGTATC
>CAXBHG010000333.1:0-1902 GCA_963975385.1 uncultured Brevundimonas sp. | reverse complement strand
CCTCGGCATCATGCGCGACGCGCAGAAACAGTTTCGCCTCGGTGAGGCTCACCGGAACGCCCATCTGGAACCTCGATTCTGGAAGAAAAGAGGGCTTGGGGAGTAGGGCTTGGGGCTTAGGCCCCTTCGCCGCCTCCCCAAGCCCTAAGCCCTACTCACCAAGCCCTCGCCGGGCGTCAGCTCACCGCAAACTTCATCACCTTGATGGCGTCGAAATTCTGCACCCCGCCGCCGACCCGTTTGGTCGTGTAGAACAGCACATAGGGCTTGGCCGAATACGGGTCCCTCAGCACCCGCACCCCGGCCCGGTCGACGATCAGATAGCCGCGCTGGAAATCGCCGAAGGCGATCGCCGCGCTGTCGGCGGCGATGTCCGGCATGGTCTCGATCTCGGTCACCGGATAACCCAGCAGCGAGGCCGTCTCTCCCGCCCGCGTCGCCGGCTGCCAGATATAGTTGCCGTCGGCGTCCTTGAATTTGCGCACGGTCGAGACCGTCCGCCGGTTCATCACGAACCGCCCGTTCGGCCGGTAGCGGGCCTTGGGCGCATAGATCAGATCGATCAGCCGGTCGGCCGGGTTCGAGGCCGCGAACGCCCCCGCCCCGCCCGAGGCGACATAGCCGATCTCGCCCCAGCCATGCCCCGCCTCGGCGACGATGTCATAGCTCAGGAACCCCTTCGGCTTGTTGATCCCGTCGCCGCTGACGAAGGCCGTGGTCTCCTGGGCCGCGAAGGCGTCCTCGACCTCGGCCGCCAGCCATTCGTCCAGATTGATCATGGCGTCGTCCAGCAGGCTCTGGGTCGCCGCCGGCGAGGCGTAGAGGTCGGCCGCCGGGAACTCCAGCAGGGCCAGGGTCGCCGGGTCCGTCTCCGGCCGCGGCGCGGTCTCGGCCACCCAGCCGGCCGTCACCCCCGCCGTCGACACCGGCTTGCGGAACACCCCCGCCCCGATGGTGCGCACCGTGGCGATCTCGCGCATCGGCGACCCCGCCATCAGCCGCCGGTCGATGGCCCGCTCGGTCTCCGGCGGCACCACATAGCCCCCCGAGTCCGCCGCCGTCGACAGCCCCGTCTTCAGCTCCAGCCCGTGCGCATTGCCGGTCTTCAGATAGCCGTCGAACGCCGCCTTCGTCTCCTCCATTCCTCCCCCCGTGGGGAAAGTGGCGGCGAAGCCGCCGGCGGGGGAACCAACCCCCAGCACCGGCCGCCGCGCCTCGCTGACCACCCGGTCCAGCCGCGCCTGGGCGCTGGCCACCGCCTGGTCGATCCGCGCCACCTTGGCCTCCAGCAAGGGGTCGGCCGCGGCCTTCCTCTCGATCTCGTCCAGCCGGGCGTCATTGGCCCCCTTGAACGCCTCAAAGGCCGCCATCATTTCATGCATGGCGGCGCGCGCGCCCGGCGTCGCCGGGGCCTGTTTGGTCTCTTTCATGGTCTCTCCGTTTCAGGAATGGGCGGGCCCAGGCCACGCCCGTTTCACCCGACGGTCATCCGTCGCGGTCGTCCGGGAGGCACAGGGTCCCTCCGATTTCAGGCCACCCGGTCACTTCGAACCGCGCCCGCGGCAGCATCGGAAACGTCACCAGCGACACCTCCCACAGCTCGACCGCCACCAGCACCCTTAGCCGCCCCTCGCGTCTTGCCTTGGCCGCCCGGAACCCGATCGACAGCCCGTCCAGCGCGCCCGCTCGCGACAGCGCCTGGGCGAACCGCGCCTCGGCCGACCACTCCATGATCCGTCCCCGGACGAACAGCCCGCGCTCATCCTCGACCAGCCGGTCCCAGACCCCGACCACCGCCCGCGGCTCATGCTGGTGCAGCATCCGCACCCCGGCCGCCCCGGTCCGGGCCAGGCTGTCGGCAAAGGCCCCGCGCGCCACCACATCCCCGTCCAGATCGGCCAC
>CAXBHG010000332.1:0-1918 GCA_963975385.1 uncultured Brevundimonas sp. | reverse complement strand
CAATCGGAGAATACACAGATGGCGTTTCGTCCTCTCGGCGATCGCGTGCTGGTCAAGCGCGTTGAAGAAGAATCCAAAACCAAGGGCGGGATCATCATCCCCGACTCGGCCAAGGAAAAGCCCCAGGAAGGCGAAGTTGTCTCGGTCGGCCCCGGCGGTCGTGACGAGGACGGCAAGCACGTGGCCATGGACCTGAAGGCCGGCGACCGCATCCTGTTCGGCAAATGGTCGGGCACCGAGGTCAAGATCGACGGTAACGATCTGATTATTATGAAGGAATCGGACGTGCTGGGCGTGCTCTCGTAAGCACCGGCGTTTCCCGGACCTTTCCTCACACACCCTAGATACAGGAGCCGCCTCACATGGCTGCCAAACAAGTTCAGTTCTCCACCGAAGCCCGCGAGAAGATGCTGCGCGGCGTCAACGTCCTGGCCAATGCGGTCAAGGTCACGCTCGGCCCGAAAGGCCGCAACGTCATCATCCAGAAGTCGTTCGGCGCCCCGCGCTCGACCAAGGACGGCGTCTCGGTGGCCAAGGAAATCGAGCTCGAAGACGCCTTCGAGAACATGGGCGCCCAGCTCATCCGCGAAGTCGCCTCCAAGACCAATGACAAGGCCGGCGACGGCACCACCACCGCCACCGTCCTGGCCCAGTCGATCGTGCAGGAAGGCCTCAAATCCGTCGCCGCCGGCATGAACCCGATGGATCTGAAGCGCGGCATCGACAAGGCCGTCGCCGCCGTCCTCGCCGAGATCAAGGCCTCGGCCAAGAAGGTCTCGAACAATTCCGAAATCGCCCAGGTCGGCACCATCTCGGCCAATGGCGACGTCGAGGTCGGCGAAATGATCGCCAAGGCCATGGAAAAGGTCGGCAACGAAGGCGTCATCACGGTTGAAGAGGCCAAGACCGCCGAGACCGAGCTGGACGTCGTCGAAGGCATGCAGTTCGACCGCGGCTACCTGTCGCCTTACTTCATCACCAACGCCGACAAGATGGAGGTCCAGCTCGAGGAGCCCCTCATCATGCTGCACGAGAAGAAACTCTCGTCGCTGCAGTCGATGCTGCCGATCCTGGAAGCCGTGGTCCAGTCGGGCCGCCCGCTGGTGATCATCGCCGAGGACATCGAGGGCGAGGCCCTGGCCACCCTGGTGGTCAACAAGCTGCGCGGCGGCCTGCGCGTCGCCGCCGTCAAGGCCCCGGGCTTCGGTGACCGCCGCAAGGCCATGCTGGAGGACATCGCCGTCCTGACCGGCGGCCAGGTGATCTCGGAGGACCTCGGCATCAAGCTCGAGAACGTCACCCTCGACATGCTGGGCAAGGCCAAGAAGGTCACCATCACCAAGGACGACACCACCATCGTCGACGGCGTCGGTGGCAAGGACGAGATCGAGGCCCGCATCGGCCAGATCAAGCGCCAGATCGAGGACACCACCTCGGACTATGACAAGGAGAAGCTGCAGGAACGTCTGGCCAAACTGGCCGGCGGTGTTGCCGTGATCCGCGTCGGCGGCTCGACCGAGGTCGAAGTCAAGGAGAAGAAGGACCGCGTCGACGACGCCCTGAACGCCACGCGCGCTGCCGTGGAAGAAGGCATCGTCCCCGGCGGCGGTATCGCCCTGCTCAAGGCGACCCGCGCCCTCGAAGGCCTCAAGGGTGACAATGCCGACCAGACGGCCGGTATCGCCATCATCCGTCGCGCCATCCAGGCCCCGATCCGCCAGATCGTCGAAAACGCCGGCGTCGAAGGCTCGATCGTGGTCGGCAAGGTGCTGGACAACAAGTCCGCCACCTACGGCTTCAACGCCCAGACCGAGGAATACGGTGACCTGGTGCAGATGGGCGTGATCGATCCGGCCAAGGTGGTTCGCACCGCCCTGCAGGACGCGGCCTCGGTCGCCGGCATCATGATCACCACCGA
>CAXBHG010000331.1:0-1925 GCA_963975385.1 uncultured Brevundimonas sp. | reverse complement strand
GTGGTGTCACGGGTCAGGGTGGTGGCCCCGGTGATGGTGACACGGTCAGCCGTGTAGGAGCCACCCGTCAGGGTCGTCGCGCCGGTAATGTCCAGCCCGTTCAGATCTCCGGCCGTGCCCAGCGAAACCGAGGCACCGGCCAGGTTCAGGTTGTGACCCGAACCGGTGACACCCGCCACCTCGGCACTGCCCGCCGCGGTGAGGCTCAGATCGCCCAGCAGGGTCACGTCGCCGGCGAAGGCGAGGTCGCCGGTGGAGGTCACGTCGCCCGAGACGCCCGAACCGGCCGCGCCGGCGGCCAGGGTCAGGCCGTCGACCGAAACCGCGCCGAACCGGAGGGTGCGCACGGTGGAGACGAGAACGTCCTCGGCATAGGTGCCGTCGCCGACATTGACCGTGCCGTTGTCGAGCGCGAGATCAACCGCGCCCTGCAGACCGCCGCCGGCGATGGTGACGATATTGTCCCCGCCGGTCATGTCAGCCGCCAGGGCAGAGCCGTACAGGTTCAGGGCATCGCCGCCCGCGCCGATGGTGAAGGTGTTGCCGCTGAAGCTGTTCTCGCCCTGCAGCAGGCCGACGCCTTCAATCGCGGCATTGACGATATTGCCCGAAACCGCATTGCCGGTGTTCTGCAGGCTGATGCCGTGGTTGGCGGAGATGGTGTTGCCGCTGATGATCGCATCGCCCGCGGCGTACTGGGTCGTGGTCTGGACGCCGGTGAGGACATTGCTGATCGTGTTGTTGCTCGCGGTCACGCCGCGGCCGGAGATCGAGACGCCCACTCCACCGCCGTCGCCGGTAATGGTGAAGCCGCTGAAGGTCGTGCCGTCAGCGCGCAGGTCGACGATACGACCCGTGACGCCGCTTCCGTCAATGACAGCTCCGTCGGTCGTCAGGATGTTGAGGTCGGAGGCCCCGCCGAAGGCCGTGCCGAAGCCGCTGTAGGTCCCGGCCAGCACCCGGACGGTGTCGCCCGACTGGGCCGCGTTCGCCGCCGCGCCGATCGACAGCGCCTGCGTGCCGCCGCCAGCCAGGTTGCCGACACCGACGGTGAAATTCCCGTCACCGTCCGTGCCGGTCCAGCCGCGGACCACGCTGGAAGCGATGTCCAGCGGGCTCAGGTTCACGGCGAAGTCCAGGGCCCCCTCAAGCGAGCGCTGGAAATAGATCCAGTCGCCTTCGGCGGCCCGGTAGGTACTGTTCTGGACGATGTGGCTGTAGCCCTCGATCGTCAGCAAGCCCGGGTTCGCATGGATTGGGGAATAGCCTTGGTAGAACAGGCCGTTCGCCTCCTGGAAATCATTGCTGGCGGCGATCAGGATGTCACCCAGCTGCAGATCGTAGGAGCGGTTGGCCAGATAGAGGGCCACGCCACCCCAGGCGTTGTCGACCGTGGTCGAGTTGCGAATGGTGACGCCGCTGCTGTCGGTGACCTGGATGCCGGCCCCCGCCGTGCCCTGGCCATCGGCGATGAAGCCGTCGATGACGGCATTGCGCACGCCGTTCAGGTCCAGTTCGGCACGTCCCGAGCCGCGCACCGTGACATTGGTGATCGTGAAGCCGTCCAGCACGGAGGTGCGGGGACCGCCGGGGCTGACCTTGATGCCATAGGACGATCCGGCGTTCGCGGACGGTCCGTTCAGGGTGAAGTTTGCCAACTCCACGCCGCCGGTCGAGACGCTGATGCCGTAGCCGGAGGCCGCCGCGTTGATGACGGTTGCGTCCCGACCCGCGCCGATCAGCGCGATCGCCTTGTTGACGTTCAGGGTCGACGGCAGGGTGAAGATTCCGCTGTCGAGGTTGACGGTATAGCCGGTGCCGGCGGCATCGATCCCGCGCTGGATCGAGCCGGACGCCGTGGTGACATAGACATTGTCCGCCTTGACCAGGGCCAGACCTGCCCCGGCGACATCGGTGCCATGGGT
>CAXBHG010000330.1:0-1949 GCA_963975385.1 uncultured Brevundimonas sp. | reverse complement strand
CGCTTGATCTCGTCGCGCAGGCGGCCGGCCTCCTCGAACTCGAGGTTTGAGGCGGCCTCGCGCATGCGGCCTTCCAGGTCGCGCAGGGCGGTCTGGAAATTGGCGCCGGTGAAGGGGCGGGCCTCTTCGGCCACCGTGGTCGGGACCAGGACGCGGTCCTTCTCATAGGGGCTGGCCAGGATCTCCTTGATGTCGCGTTTGACGCTCTCGGGCGTGATGCCGTGTTCGACATTGTATTCGGTCTGGCGTTCGCGGCGGCGGTCGGTCTCGGCGATGGCGCGTTCCATACTGCCGGTGACGCGGTCGGCGTACAGGATGACGCGGCCGTCGACGTTGCGGGCGGCGCGGCCGATGGTCTGGATCAGGGCGGTCTCGGAGCGCAGGAAGCCCTCCTTGTCGGCGTCGAGGATGGCGACCAGGCCGCATTCGGGGATATCCAGCCCCTCGCGCAGCAGGTTGATGCCGATCAGCACGTCGAACGCGCCCAGCCGCAGGTCGCGGATGATCTCGATCCGCTCCAGGGTGTCGACGTCGGAGTGCATGTAGCGGACCCGCACCCCCTGTTCGTGCATGTATTCGGTCAGGTCCTCGGCCATCTTCTTGGTCAGGACGGTGACCAGGCTGCGATAGCCGGCGCGGGCCACGGACTTGACCTCATCGATCACGTCATCGACCTGGTTGCGGGTCTGGCCGGTGACCGGGCGGATCTCGACCGGCGGGTCGATCAGGCCGGTCGGGCGGATCACCTGTTCGACGAAGACGCCGTCGGTGCGGTCCATCTCCCACGGGCCGGGGGTGGCGCTGACGAAGACGGTCTGGGGGCGCATGGCGTCCCATTCCTCGAATTTCAGCGGCCGGTTGTCGATACAGGAGGGCAGGCGGAAGCCGTATTCCGCCAGGGTCGATTTGCGCCGGTAGTCGCCGCGGAACATGCCGTTGATCTGGCCGACGGTGACATGGCTCTCATCGACGAACAGCAGGGCGTCGTCGGGGATGTATTCAAAGAAGGTGGGCGGCGGCTCACCGGGCGCGCGGCCGGTCAGCCAGCGGGAATAGTTCTCGATGCCGGCGCAGCTGCCGGTGGCCTCCATCATCTCCAGATCGAACCGGGTGCGTTGCTCCAGCCGCTGGGCCTCCAGCAGCTTGCCGTTCTCCAGCATCCAGTCCAGCGTCTCCTTCAGCTCGGCCTTGATGCCGTGGGTGGCCTGGTTCAGCGTCGGGCGCGGGGTCACATAGTGGCTGGCGGCATAGACGGTGATCTCGGTCAGATCGGCCGTTTTCGCCCCGGTCAGGGGGTCGAACTCGTGGATCGACTCGATCTCGTCGCCGAACAGGCTGACACGCCAGGCGCGGTCCTCCTGGTGGACGGGGAAGATCTCGATCGTGTCGCCGCGCTTGCGGAACATGCCGCGCTCGAAATTGAGATCATTGCGCTTGTACTGAAGCGCGATCAGGTCCGCCCGCAGCTTGGCCTCGTCGATCTGGCCCCCGACCTTCAGGCTGAAGGTCATGGCCGTATAGGTCTCGACCGAGCCGATGCCGTAGATACAGCTGACCGAGGCCACCACGATCACATCGTCCCGCTCCAGTATCGACCGCGTCGCCGAATGCCGCATCCGGTCGATCTGCTCGTTTATCGAGCTGTCTTTTTCAATGTAAGTATCTGTTCTTGGTACATAAGCTTCCGGTTGGTAGTAGTCGTAGTACGAGACAAAATACTCGACCGCATTGTCCGGAAAGAAGGCCTTGAACTCGGAATAGAGCTGGGCCGCCAGCGTCTTGTTGGGGGCCAGGATCAGGGCCGGGCGCTGGGTGGCCTCGATCACCTTGGCCATGGTGAAGGTCTTGCCCGAGCCGGTCACGCCCAGCAGCACCTGATCGCGGTCGCCGGCATCGGCCTGGGCCACCAGTTCGGCGATGGCGGCGGGCTGGTCGCCGGCGGGGGTGTA
>CAXBHG010000329.1:0-1961 GCA_963975385.1 uncultured Brevundimonas sp. | reverse complement strand
TCGTCGGCCTCGGGCTCGTACATGGTGACGGGCGCAGCGGGCATGATGGTGGAAATGGCGTGTTTGTAGACCAGTTGCGACTGGCCGTCGCGGCGCAGCAGCACGCAGAAATTGTCGAACCAGGTCACGATGCCCTGGAGTTTGACGCCATTGACCAGGAAGATGGTCAGCGGGGTCTTGGTCTTGCGCACGGTGTTCAGGAAGGTGTCCTGGAGGTTCTGGCGCTTGTCTTGAGACATGTCAGGTTGGTCCTGTTCTTCGTTGTTCGCCGGCCGGGGGAGCGGCACGGGGTCGATCGGGGTCGACCCCCTACCCTAGACGCCGCCTTTGCGGGGCGGCAACCGTCGTTCTCGTCTAGATGGCGTCGCGTTTCGCCTGTTCAAGGTACAGGGTCCGCAGTTTGCGCGTGAGCGGGCCCGGCTTGCCGTCGCCGATGGTGGTGCCGTCGATCGAGACGGCGGGCATGACGAAGGCCCCGGCGGCGGTGAAGAAGGCCTCGCGGGCGCGTTTGGCCTCGTCGACGCTGAACGGGCGTTCGTCCAGTTCGATCTTCTCCTGTTTGACCAGGTCCATGATCGCCGCGCGGGTGATGCCGCGCAGGATATTGGCCTGGGTGTCGCGCGTGCGCAGCCTGCCGTGCTCGTCGATGATCCAGGCATTGGTCGAGGAGCCCTCGGTGACCAGCCCCATCTCGTCGACGAACCAGGCCTCATAGGCCCCGCGATCGCGGGCCGCCTGTTTGGCGAGGATGTTGGGCAGCAGGCCGACGGTCTTGATGTCGCAGCGGCCCCAGCGGATGTCGGGCTGGGTGACGACGGCGACGCCCCTGTCGGCCTGGGCCTCGGCCTTGACCGCGCTGATCGAGCGGGCGGTGACGATGACGCTGGGCGGGGTGCCCTCGGGCGGGAACGGATGGTCGCGGCGGGCGGTGCCGCGGGTGACCTGCAGATAGACGATGCCGTTGCGCACGCGGTTGCGGCGCACGGTCTCCTTCAGCACCCGGGTCAGGGCGTCGCGGGTCATCGGCACAGCGATGCGCAGCTCGGTCAGGCTGCGCACCAGACGGGTCATATGGCCGTCGAAATCGGCCAGCTTGCCGTCGAACACCGACCAGACCTCATAGACGCCGTCGGCGAACTGGAAGCCGCGATCCTCGACATGGACCACGGCCTGGCCGTGCGGCACATAGGCTCCGTTGACATAGGCGACGCGGCTCATGGTTCGGTCGGTCCTTCCGCCTCGTCGTCCCCGCCCCGTGACGGGGAGACACCCAGCGATTTCAGTTTGCGGTGCAGGGCCGACCGCTCCATGCCGATGAAGCCGGCGGTGCGCGAGATATTGCCGCCGAACCGCATGATCTGGGCGGCCAGATATTCACGCTCGAACACCTCACGCGCCTCGCGCAGCGGCAGGGCGATGATCCGCTCGGCCCCCATGGTCGCGCCCGAGGCATTGTTGCTCTCCTCGGGCGGCAGCATGTCGGCGGTGATCGGTTCGCTGACGTCGCCGGTGGCGAGGATCAGCAGGCGTTCGACATTGTTGCGCAGCTGACGGACGTTGCCGGGCCACGGGTGGACCTGGAGCACGGCGATGGCGTCGTCGCCCAGACGGCGGCGCGGCAGACCCTGGGAGGTGCACAGGGTGTCGATGAAATAGTCGACCAGTTCACCGATGTCCTCGCGCCGCTCGGACAGGGCCGGCACCCGGATCGGCACGACGTTGAGGCGGTGGAACAGGTCCTCGCGGAACCGGCCGGCGTCGATTTCCAGCTTCAGGTCGCGCGAGGTCGAGGTGACGACGCGGACGTCGACCTGGACGTCCTGTTCGCCGCCGACGCGGCGGAAGCGTTGCTCGACCAGGACGCGCAGGATGCGGCTCTGGCTTTCGCGCGGCATGTCGCCGACGTCGTCCAGGTACAGGGTGCCGTTGTGGGCCCGTTCGAACACGCCGATCTTGCGCGG
>CAXBHG010000328.1:0-1970 GCA_963975385.1 uncultured Brevundimonas sp. | reverse complement strand
ATGTACGCGGTGATCAAGACCGGCGGCAAGCAGTACCGGGTCCAACCGGGCGACGTTATCGTCGTCGAAAAGCTGGACGGTGATGCGGGTGCCGAGATGTCGTTCGGCGACGTGCTCATGCTGGGCGGTGACAAGGGTGTGACCCTCGGTGCCCCCCTGATCGCCGGTGCCTCGGTGGCCGCGACCCTGGTCGAAACCCGCAAGGGTGAGAAGATCAAGATCTTCAAAAAGACCCGTCGCCAGGGCTATCGCCGGACCAACGGCCATCGCCAGATGGAGTCGGTCCTGCGCATCACCGGCATCGCCGGTGCCGGCGAGACCGCCAAATGGGACGGCACGGTCGGTCTGATGACCAAGGCCGAGATGAACCTTCGTGCCCGTGGCCTCGCCCCGCGCGTCGACGAGACCGAGGCCAAGCCGGCCAAGGCCCCGAAGGCCGCCGCGCCTGCCAAGGCCGCCCCTGCCAAGAAGGCCGCCGCCCCCAAGGCTGCAAAATCCGAAACCAAAGCCGCTCCCGCCAAGAAGGCCCCCGCCAAGAAGGCGGACAAGGCCGGCGACGAAGCGTAGTCAGTAAGAGAACGGGAGCAGACCTATGGCTCACAAGAAATCCGGTGGTTCGTCGCGTAACGGTCGCGACTCCGAGTCGAAACGCCTTGGCGTGAAGAAGTTCGGCGGCGAGCGCGTGCTGGCCGGCAACATCCTCGTGCGCCAGCGTGGCACCACCTTCCACCCGGGTGACAACGTCGGCCTCGGCCGCGACCACACCCTGTTCGCCCTTGCCCACGGCGCGGTGAAATTCACCACCAAACGTGGTGGCCGTTGTTACGTGTCCATCATGCCGGCCAACGACACTGTGGCGATGGCCGCCGAGTAACGCGAAACGGATATCTCCCGGATCGCGCAAGGCTCGAAGAGCCGCGATCCGGACCAGGGAATTTTTCCGCGGGGAGTCTGGGTCAACCAGGCTCCCCGTTTGCGTTTCCCCGCCTCGACGCCCGCCCGGGCCCTGTTTCAAGGACGGCGGCGCACCCTTCGCGAGGCGCCCATGTGCGTGATCGAAATCTCTCCCGTCGTCGAGACCCGGCGCCTGGTCCTGCGCGCCCCGCGCCTGCAGGACGCCCCGCGTCTGGCGGCCCTGGCCAATGACATCGACGTCGCCCGCATGACGTTGCGCATGCCGCATCCCTACGCCCTTGCCGATGCCGAGGGGTTTATCAATTCGATCCAGGGCCAGGACCCCCGGCGCGGGGCCACCTTCCTGATCGAGCATGAGGACCTGGGCCCGGTCGGGGTCATCGGTCTGTTCGAGGATGCGGATCCTGCCCCCGAGACCGGCTACTGGATCGGTCGGCCGTTCTGGGGGCGGGGTTTCGCCACCGAGGCGCTGGAGGGGGCCCTGGTCTGGGCCGGACGGCACTGGAAGCGCCGCGCCCTGGTGGCCGGCCATTTCACCGACAATCCCGCCTCCGGGCGGGTGCTGGAGAAGGCCGGCTTTCTCTACACCGGCGAGGTCCGCCAGTCGTTCAGCCGGGCGCGGGAGGCCCGGACCGACATCCGCCGGATGGTGTGGCTGGCCTAGACCCTTTTTGTTTCAGGTCGACTCGACCTGAAACCGGGAAAGGGTCCGGATTCAAACCCGAGCGAAATCCGGGCCGCTCTAGCCGAACAGGGTCGGGCTGAGCACGGCGGCGGCGGCAATCGCCACGCCGATCACGGTCGCGATGGCACCAGCGACGAAGGCCCCGACCAGGCGGGCCCGACGCCGGCGCAGGCCGCCGGTCTTCACCGAGCGGATCATCACCTGGGGTGTACGGTCAAAGGCTTCGGAGCCCGAGATATTGTGCTGGGACATGACGCCTCCCGATTGACTGGATTTCCCCACGCGGGAGTGGTCCCAAAGGCGGGGACGATGGGGCCAAAGGATGGCGAACGGCGGTCGCCAACGGTTCTGTGATCGCTTTGATGCCGCC
>CAXBHG010000327.1:0-1974 GCA_963975385.1 uncultured Brevundimonas sp. | reverse complement strand
GTATGACGCCGACCACTGGGGCGACCGCTGGGTGATCCGGACCAATGCCGACGACTCGATCGACTTCAAGATCGTCGAGGCCCCGACGGCGACGCCCGGCAAGGCGAACTGGACCGACCTCGTCGCCCATGCGCCGGGCCGCTACATCGAGGGCGTCGCCCTGGTGAAGGATTTCATCGGCCGTCAGGAACGGGCCGACGCCAACACCACCATCGTCATCCGCGATCGCTCGGGGGCCGAACACCAGATCGCCGTCGACGAGCCCGCCTATGCCCTGTCGCTGCGCGGGGCGTCGGAGTTCGACACCACGGTGATGCGCTATGGCTACAACTCGCCGTCCACGCCCACCTCGACCTATGACTATGACCTGGCGACGCGGGAACGGACCCTGCGCAAGGTGCAGGAGGTGCCGTCCGGCCACGACCCGGCCGACTATGTGGTCGAGCGGCTCAATGCTCCGGCCGCCGATGGCGAACTGGTGCCGGTCACGGTGCTGCGCCACCGGGACACGCCTGTCGACGGCTCCGCCCCGCTGCTGCTGTACGGCTACGGCTCCTACGGCATTCCGATGTCGGCCGGCTTCTCGACCAACCGGCTGTCGCTGGTGGACCGGGGCTGGATCCATGCCATCGCCCACGTCCGGGGCGGCTCGGACAAGGGCTGGAACTGGTTCCTGAGCGCCCGCCGCTTCACCAAGAAGAACACCTTCACCGACTTCATCGCGGCGGCCGAACACCTGATCGGCAGCGGCCACGGCAAGGCCGGCCATATCGTCGCCCAGGGCGGCTCGGCCGGCGGACTGCTGGTCGGGGCCGTCACCAATATGCGCCCGGACCTGTGGGCCGCCGTGATCGGCCAGGTGCCCTTCGTTGATGTGATCAACACCATGTCGGACACCAGCCTGCCGCTGACCCCGCCCGAGTGGCCCGAATGGGGCAATCCGCTCGAGGACCCCGAGGCCTATGACTATATGATGAGCTACAGCCCCTACGATAACGTCGAGGCCAAGGCCTATCCGGCCGTGCTGGCGACCGGGGGCCTGTCCGATCCGCGCGTCACCTACTGGGAGCCCGAGAAATGGGTGGCCAGGCTGCGGCCGGCCACGACCTCGGGCAGGCCGGTGCTGCTGAAGATCAATATGGAGGCCGGGCACGCCGGATCATCGGGGCGGTTCGACTACCTCAAGGAAGTCGCCCACGACTATGCCTTCGCGGTCTGGGCCATCGACCGGGGCTGGGAGGCGGTCTGACCGCCCTCCCGGGCTCAGTGGGGCCGAACGTCGGGAGTCTGCCGCATCATCCACGGCGCGAGCCGGAACCGCGGCGGCACCTGCCCTACGGTATGGTGGACGATCATTTCACGGGCGAAATCAATGACCTCGTTGACCGTCCGGTCATCGATCGGCTTGGCTATTGACCCGAGCGCACCGGCATAGCCGTCCGGGATCTGTTCGGGATTGGCCGTCAGAAACACGACCGCCGCGCCGAATTTCCTGACCAGGACCTCGGCCACCAGCGGACCGGTCATGCCGTCGAGAAGATTGACATCGACCAGGGCCAGATCCGGGCGCTCGCGCTCGGCAAGGGCCAGGGCACCGGCCTGATCGGCGGCGCAGCCCACGACCGCGCAGCCCGAGTCGGCCAGAACCATCTCCAGTTCCATGGCCAGCAGGGCCTGGTCTTCAACGATCATGACCCGGAGGTCAGGCTTTGCGGGCACCAGCCGATCCCAATGCGTACACCGCACCGGCGCACAGTTGTGTCGGCTAGCGGATCATTTGAACGCGCGTCAGGCCTGTTGGTTCACCGCGGCAAACCCTGAATCCAGCGGGACGGGCGATTCCGGTCCCCCGGATGACGGCAATATCCGGTGGTCAAACCGCCGCCCGCAGCGGGGGCCGGCGACGCCGCTGCTCGCGGCGGACGGATGGCTGGGGAACAAGGACTCGAACCTTGAACGACGGTACCAAAAACC
>CAXBHG010000326.1:0-1977 GCA_963975385.1 uncultured Brevundimonas sp. | reverse complement strand
GAAGGTGGCCCCGACCCGGTCCTCGAGGAAGGCGGCGATATAGCGGTCCATGGCGTCGCGTTCGGCGGCCATCGAGCGGCGCTCGGTCGTGGTCACCTGTTCGGCGATGGCCGGCAGTTCGGCGATCTCACGGTCGGTCAGCCCGTCCTTGCCCATCCCCAGTGCACGGATCAGGCCCCGATGCACGATCAGGTCGGAATAGCGCCGGATCGGCGAGGTGAAATGGGCGTAGCGATCGAGGTTCAGGCCGAAATGGCCGATGTTGTCGGGGCTGTAGATGGCCTGCATCTGGCTGCGCAGCACCACCTCGTTGACGACCTCGGCGTGGGGCGTGTCGCGGGTCTCGTCCAGCAGCCTGTTCAGCCGTTTGGTGGTCGGGGCCTCGCCCTTGTTCCACGGCTTGCCGATGGTCTGCAGGAAGTCGGCCAGGTTGAAGGTCTTCTCCTGGCTGGGCGTGTCGTGGATGCGGTAGATCAGCGGCGTCCGCTTCTGTTCCAGCGTCTCGGCGGCACAGACGTTGGCCTGGACCATCATCTCCTCGATCAGGCGATGCGCCTCCAGTGATTTGCGCGGCTCGATGGCGGCGATCCCGCCCTCCGGAGTCATGATAATGCGTCGCTCGGGGCTCTGGATCGCCAGCGGGCTGCGCTTCAGCCGGCCCTTGAGCATGGCGTGGTAGGCGTTCCACAGCGGATACAGGATGGCGTCCATGATCGGGCCGGTGGCGTCGCCCGGCTGGCCGTCGATAGCCTCCTGCGCCTGTTCGTAGGACAGTTTGGCGTGCGATCGCATCAGGCCGCGCACGAACCGGTGGCCGGTCTTGCGGCCGTCCTTGTCGAACACCATCCGCACGGCCAGACAGGCGCGGTTCTCGCCCTCCTTCAGCGAGCAAAGCCCGTTCGACAGGGTCTCGGGCAGCATCGGCTCGACCCGGTCGGGGAAATAGGTCGAATTGCCCTTGGCCCGGGCCTCGCGGTCCAGCGAGGTATCGGGCCGGACATAGGCGGCGACGTCGGCGATGGCGACCCAGACGACCCAGCCACCGGAATTCTTGCCGTCCTCGTCCCTGTGGGCATAGACAGCGTCGTCGTGGTCGCGGGCATCCGCCGGGTCGATGGTGATGAAGGGGATCTCGCGCAGGTCTTCGCGTCCCTTCAGGGTCGGCAGGGCCTGGTCGAGGGCCTCCTGCTCGACGGCCTCGGAGAAGCCGGTCGGCACCCCGTGGGCATGGATGGCGATCAGGGAGGCGGCCCGGGGATCGTCCTCGCGGCCGATCGATTCCAGAATCTTGCCGCGTTTGGGGCCGTAGCGCTGCGCGCCCTTCTCGATCGCGGCCAGAACCAGATCACCGTCGCGCAGATCCGTCGCCTGCAAGGGCGGGATGACCAGAACGTCCCTTGAGCGCCGGTCGACCGGCTCGACCCGGGTCTCCTTGTTGGACTTGCGGATCACGCCGAGGACGCGGTTGGTGCCGGCGTCCAGCGCCTTGATCAGCCGGGCTTCCCAGCCGTCCTCGCCCTTGACGAATTTGACCAGCAGCCGGTCGCCCATTCCGGGGGCAGGGGCGGCGCGGGGGCCGCTTTCCGGCACCAGCACGGCGCGCGGCGCATCGGGCGAGGCGTCGACGAGACGGACATACATCTCGCCGTCCACGTCGCGCTCGACCACATCGGCGACGCCGACGGGCGGCAGGTCACCGGCGGGCGAATAGGTCTTGCGCCCCCGCTTGCCCAGCAGGCCCTCGGCCTCGAGCTCGCGCATCATTTCGCGCAGGCGGCGGCGATCCTCGCCCTTCAGGCCGAAATGGCGGGCGATGTCGGTTTTTTCGGCTCCACCGGCTTCCGTCAGGAAGGCCAGGAGGGTGGTTTTGTCGGGGAGGCCCGATGCGGGCCTGCGGGGTGTTTTTGTCATTGTGTACCTATGTAGTGTGCTTCGCCCCAAAGGGCTAAATCTTGCGTGGGTTGACCTTGTCGGGTC
>CAXBHG010000325.1:0-1979 GCA_963975385.1 uncultured Brevundimonas sp. | reverse complement strand
TGCCGCGGCGCATGGCCTGGGCCGGCTTCTCGTCCATGGCCACGACCTTGTCGGTATGGCGGATTTCGCAGACCTCGGCGGTGAGGTGACAGCGCTTCATCTCGGCGGCGATGGCCACCTCGTCGCCATGCACCAGAAAGCGCACGTCCTCCCCGCCATGGCGCTGGCGGTAGTCACGGATGCCGGCAACCACGACGACGGGACCATAGTCCCCGCCCATGGCGTCGAGCGAGATCAGAACAGGGGATGCCAAGTGGAATTCGACTCCGTCGCGCCGGGCACTGCGGCACCGGCAAGGGCGGCTGACGATAGCGCCGCCCGGGGGGGATGCAACCGGCTCGCCGCCGCGTCAACCTTGCTCGGGCGGGGTCTTGGGCTGAAGCGTCCTGAGCACGGCGAACGGTGACACTTCGGCGGGCTCTTCAGGCTGGACGAACTCGGCTCCGGGCTTGCGCGGGAACGGGTCCAGGCACAGGGCCAGCTGCTCGACTGCATACTGGCCCAGGTCGATTCGCCCGTCCTCGATCAGGTCGGGTGAATCGTCCTCGACAGAGATCACGATCTCGTCGGTCGGGGGCTCTACGCTCTCGCTCAGGGTGATCGAGAAGGGCGAATCGATCTCGACCGGCAGGGGCTCCAGCGACAGGCCGCAGGTCTGGACGGCGCTGGCCCTGACCCGGCCGGACAGCCGCCAGCCCTCATTGGCGGGTTTCAGGCTCATCTCGGCCACGAAGGTGTCCAGCGAGGCCAGGTCGAGGGCGCGGGCAATCCGGGTCCGGGCCGCCGCGTCCGGTTCCAGGGTGCGCGTTACACCGCCCGGAATCTGGTTCAGTCGCACGGGATCGCTGAAGGGAAGGTCGGGCAGGCCGGTCATGCTGAAATCTCCGCCCATTCGGGCTGCCGGACAACGGCGTTGAACTCCTGGCCGGCCAGGGCCGCGCGGCTGGCGATGACATAGCGGGCCAGGGGAGCGGCCGCAGCCCCGTCGTCGTGACTGTAGACGTTGCGGGCCAGGCTGGCGGCGAGGGCGTCTTCGTCACCGGCCCGCAGCGGGGCCTCATAGGCCGTCATACGACCGTACAGCGACTCGCCCAGCTTGCGCATCTTCTTGCCGACCGAAACATCGCCGACGCCCAGCTCGCGCAGGGAGTTGTCGAGGGCCGAGACATAGGTGTCGAACAGGATCTGGGCCGCCTCCCCGCCCCGGTCGCCGTCGTCCCGCAGACGCAGGACCAGCAGCAGCACATGCAGGGTGTAGAGTTCAAACCGGGCGTCGATCCGGTCGTCCACGCCCAGCCGGGTGTAGAAGTCGGGACGACGGGCCTGGATCACGGCCAGGCCATACAGGGCGTTGCCATCGACGGCGGCCGGTCGGGATCGGAGCAAATTCTTGAGCATGATATTACGGCCCCTTTTCTGCCGCGCCGTTGAACTAGGACGCGGGTCCGGTTAGGTCAAAGACCTTGTTCTGTCACAGGCTCCTGCATATGCCCCGTCTGACGCCGTTTTCCACCGCTCGTCTGCTGGCCCTCGTTTCGATGGCAGCCCTGGCCACGGCCTGCGCCCCGACCATCGGAGTCAACGGCTTCCAGAACGTCGACGCCAAGCCGACCGACATCGTCGCGGGCACCGACACCAAGGAAACCGTGATTGCCCGGCTGGGCAGCCCGTCGACCACCTCGACCTTCGAGGGCGACAGCATCTGGTACTACATCAGCCAGACCACCGAAAAATACACCTACAACCTGCCGCAGGTCACCCAGCGCAGCGTCACCGAAATCACCTTCAATGAGGCCGAACAGGTCGCCTCGGTCCGGACCCTGGGTCTCGAGGACGGGCAGGACCTGGACATGCAGCGCCGCGAGACCCCGACGCGGGGCCGTGAGCTGACGGTCATGGAACAGTTGCTGGGCAACGTCGGCCGCGGCCAGCTGCCCCGGACCGACGAGGACCAGCCGGGCCAGCGCCGCCCCGACTAG
>CAXBHG010000324.1:0-1994 GCA_963975385.1 uncultured Brevundimonas sp. | reverse complement strand
TCGGACAGGGAGACGGGCGGTCGGGTGCTCACCGACCGTGCATAGGCGATGCCGGACCGCCCGTCAGCCCATTAGCGCAGCACGTGGGCCTTTTGCATCCGGCTGGAATACCAGAGGAAGAAGGCCGCCGCGACGCCGATGACGGCACTCATGATCATGCCGTGCTGGCCGACGATGGCCGCGCCGCCAGACAGAAAATAGGTGTAGACGACGCTGACCAGAAAGGCCGCCAGCGACACGAAGAAGGCATAGACCGCCCAGCGCATCCGCAGCAGCAGCAACACCGCCGCCAGCACCCCGCCCCAGACGCCGATGGCCCAGCACGCAGCCATCCAGCCGGGCATGCCCATATAGTAGGCGATGATCTCGGGGCTGAGTCCGGCGGACTGCATATAGGCCTCACCCTGCGTCATCGTCATATAGTAGTCGAACCCGCCGTAGCCGTTCCACGCCAGGGCGATCACACCCACAAGCCACAGATGCCACGGTACCTTTTTCGTATCGCTCATTTCACCCCTCCCAAGGTTTTATGACAGGGAGGCTACGCCCGTAACGGGGTTACGGCAACGCCGGGTTTTGCACCCGCCACGGCGGATCGGTCCGGTTCTCGCCGGCGAAATACAGGCACAGGCGGTTGCCGTCGGGATCGCGCAGCCAGGCCTCGCGCCACAGCCATTTCCGGTCGACCGGATCGCTGTCGAAGACGATGCCGTCCGCCTTCAGCGCCGCCACCCGGGCGTCCAGATCATCGCATTCGAAATACAGGCCGGTGCCGCCCGGCCGCGGCGGATCGGCGAGGTGGATCGACAGGGTCGCCCCGCCGGGACAGAGGAAGCGGGCGTAGTGGTCGCTGGACACGATCAGCTCCAGCCCCAGCCGCTGATAGAAGGCGCGGGCCCGGGGGATGTCGGCGACCTCGACGGTGACCTGGTTGAGGTTCAAGCCCCCTGCTCCCCCTTGGCCGCCCGCAGCGCGGCCCAGCGCTCCAGCCGGGCCTTGACCTTCTCCTCATGGCCCTCGCCCTTGGGCCTGTAGAAGGTCCGGCGTTCCATCTCGTCGGGGAAGAAGTTCGCACCGGAGAACCCCTCGCGCGTGTCGGGATCATAGGCATAGTTCTTGCCGTAGCCGAGCGACTTCATCAGCTGGGTCGGGGCGTTGCGGATATGGGCCGGCGGCATCAGGGAGCCGGTCTCGGCCGCCGCCTTCCTTGCCGCCTTGAAGGCTTCATAGACCCCGACCGACTTGGGCGCGGTGGCCAGATGGACCACGGCCTGGGCCAGGGCCAGCTCGCCCTCGGGGCTGCCGAGGAAGTCATAGGTATCCTTGGCCGCATTGGCGACCAGCAGCGACAGCGGGTCGGCCTCGCCGATATCCTCGACCGCCATGCGCACGATGCGGCGCGCCAGATACAGGGGATCCTCGCCCCCGTTCAGCATCCGCGCCAGCCAGTAGAGGGCCGCGTCCGGGTCCGATCCGCGTACTGATTTATGCAACGCAGATATGAGGTTGTAGTGCTCCTCCCGGCTCTTGTCGTAGGCGGGGGCGCGCTTCTGCAGAATGCCGGCCAGGGCCTGGACATCCAGCGGCTCTGGACTGGTGCCGGCGAGGTCGAACAGCACCTCGCTCATGGTCAGCAGATAGCGGCCGTCGCCGTTGGCCAGGGCGGTCAGGGCGTGGCGCGCCTCGGGCGTCAGCGGCAGGGTCTGGCCCTCCTGGTGCTCGGCGCGAGTCAATAGTTGATTCAACGCCGTATCATCCAGCCGCTTCAGCACATAGACCTGCGACCGCGACAGCAGGGCCCCGTTCAGCTCGAAGCTGGGGTTCTCGGTCGTGGCCCCGACCAGGGTGATCACCCCCTCCTCCACAAACGGCAGGAATCCGTCCTGCTGGGCCCGGTTGAAACGGTGAATTTCATCAACGAACAACAGGGTCGACTGGCCGGCGGCGCGGCGCATGCGGGCGGCCTCGAACGCCTTCTTCAGATCGGCCACGCC
>CAXBHG010000323.1:0-1998 GCA_963975385.1 uncultured Brevundimonas sp. | reverse complement strand
GGGGTGGGCGAGGGCGATGTCGCCGACATCCTGACGGCGGCGTCGCAGGCCGCGCGCGACCTCAGTTTTGGCAGCTATCCGTTCGGGCACGGAACCATCGACGAAACCGGCACCCATCTGGTTATCCGCGGACGTGACGAAGCCGCCGTGGAGGCGGCGGCTTCGGGTCTTCTGGTGGATCTGACGGCGGCGGGTATTACCGCCGCCGCCTGAACCTGTTTCTAGCCGCGGGCGACGTAGCCCTTGCCGCCGTTGGACGGGCGGCGGCTGCGCGGCCGGCGCTTCAGCTCACCCTCGGGCTTGGCCTCGGCCTGACGCGGATCGTTGTTGCCGGTCGAGCGGGGACGCTCGCGCGCCATCGGATCGAAGGCCGGACGCTCGGGGGCCGGACGGGCGTCGCGGCCCGGACCCGGCTTGCGCTGGCGATGCGGCTGGCCGCCGCCCTCGGGCTTGACGCCGTCCCGGCGCGGATTGCGGTTGCGGCCGCGACCCTCGCCACGCGGACGATCCTCGCGGTCGGGCATGGTCGCCTTGGTGCCGACGCCGGCGGCCATGATCGACTGGTCCAGCAGGCCCAGCGACTTGTCGTTGCGACGGTCGGTGGCCGGGATCTTCTGGCGCGTGACCTTTTCGATGTCGCGCAGCAGCTTCATCTCGTCACCGGCGACGAAGCTGATGGCCGAGCCGTCGGCCCCGGCCCGGGCGGTCCGGCCGATGCGGTGGACATAGGCTTCCGGCACGAAGGGCAGTTCGAAATTCACGACGTGCGAGACGCCGTCGACGTCGATGCCGCGGGCGGCGATGTCGGTCGCGACCAGAACGCGCAGCTTGCCGGCCTTGAAGGCCGCCAGGGTGCGTTCACGCTGGGGCTGGCTCTTGTTGCCGTGGATGGCCCCGGCCTGGACGCCGCCGGCTTCCAGATAGGCGGCGACCTTGTCCGCCCCGTGTTTGGTCTTGGTGAAGACCAGGCAGCGGGTGAAATTGTCGTCGGCGAACATCTCGGTCAGCAGGGCGCGCTTGCGGCCCTGTTCGACGTGGATGACCGACTGGTTGATGCGCTGCACCGTGGTCGACTGCGGCGTGACCTGGACCTTGACCGGATCCTTCAGCAGCTCACCGGCCAGTTTCCCGATCTCGGACGGCATGGTGGCCGAGAAGAACAGGTTCTGACGCTTGGCCGGAATGCGGCTGACGATCTGGCGGATCG
Source organism: uncultured Brevundimonas sp. (assembly GCA_963975385.1). GTDB lineage: Bacteria > Pseudomonadota > Alphaproteobacteria > Caulobacterales > Caulobacteraceae > Brevundimonas. The sequence goes on along the minus strand of CAXBHG010000323.1, from coordinate 791 downwards.
GCTTGACGAAGCCGAGGTCCAGCATCTGGTCGGCCTCGTCGAGCACGAAGATCTCGGTCGAGGACAGGTCGAGGGTCTTCTGCTGCATATGGTCCAGCAGACGGCCGGGAGTCGCGACCAGGACGTCGAGGCCGGCCTGGATGGCGCGTTCCTGCGGGCCGTATTTCACGCCGCCGAAGACGACGGCGACCTTGAAGCCCAGGTGTTTGCCGTAGCTCTTGAAGCTTTCGGCGATCTGGCTGGCCAGTTCACGCGTCGGCGACAGGATCAGGCAGCGCGTGGTGCGCGGCAGGGGGGCGACGCGGTTCTCGGCCAGGCGATGCAGGATCGGCAGGGCGAAGGCGGCGGTCTTGCCGGTGCCGGTCTGGGCGATGCCCAGCAGGTCCTTGCCCAGCATGACGTCGGGAATGGCCTGGGCCTGGATCGGCGTCGGCGTGGTGTAGCCCTCGGTCGCCAGCGCCTGGAGCAGCGCCTTGTTGAGGCCGAAGGAGTCGAATGTGGTGGTGGTCAAAATGGTTTCTTTCGCGTGGTTGGCGAGGAACCACCCCGGAGCGCGTCGGATCGAAAAGGCGGAGCCTTTTGACCGCGCGACCACAGGAAGGCGCACCGCCAGTCCCGAACGAGCCTCTGGATGAGGCCGGCGGGGTGGATCGGGCGCCGCCCCGCGTGTCCGGGCAGCGAATGAATCTTGAGGGCCGGCCGCTGCTACAGTCAGGTCTTCGTAAGGGAGAGAAGACCCACACGCGCTGGAGCGCACCGGTAATCGCAATTGTGCGACGCAGCGCAAATGG
>CAXBHG010000322.1:0-2016 GCA_963975385.1 uncultured Brevundimonas sp. | reverse complement strand
GTGCTGATGATCAACCCCGAAATCTGCTCGGCCCATCTGAATTTCAAGGATCGCGACAGCCATTTCATCTTCGGCGACGTCGCCACCGCCGTGATCGTCGAGTCGTCGGAACGGGCCGGGCCCGGCGGCTGGGACGTGCTGGGCACGCGGCTGAAGACGGTGTTCTCCAACAACATCCGCAACAATTTCGGCTTCCTGAACAATGCTGCGCCCGAAGGCATCGGCGCGCCCGACAAACTTTTTGTCCAGCAAGGACGAAAGGTGTTCAAGGATGTGGTGCCGATGGTCTCGGACATGATCGTCGACCACGCCGGCGACCTGGGCCTCGATCCCCACGGGCTGAAACGGATGTGGCTGCATCAGGCCAATATCAACATGAACCAGTTCATCGGCCGCAAGGTGCTGGGCCGTGAACCGACGCCCGAGGAGAATGTCATCATACTCGACGAGTACGCCAACACCTCCTCGGCCGGCTCGATCATCGCCTTCCACCTGCGGCACCAGGACATGGTCGCGGGCGACACCGGCCTGATCTGCAGTTTCGGTGCCGGCTATTCCGCCGGCACCGTCTTCGTCAGGAAGCGGGCGTAGCCGCAGCCTCGTCCACCGCAACAGCCGGTTCCTGCGGCGGATGCGCGGCCTTCCATTCCATCGCCCGACGGACCCGGTTCTCGACCGACGGATGGTCGTAGAACAGGAATTCCTCCAGCGCCGACGGCGACGGGGCCCGGTACTCGGCCGTCTTGATCAGGGCCTTGGCGAGGCCGTCCGGCTCATTGGCCTGGACCAGAGAGAAGTGATCGGCGTCCTCCTCAATCGTGCGGATCAGGGTATTGGTGAGCGGCGTCACCAACAGGCCGATTACCGCCAGCACCGCCCCCAGAACCGGCAGCCCCGCAGGATCGGCTATGCCCCCGACCCTGTTCGCCCCAAGCAGGCGGCGCGCCACCGGATAGAGCCGGTCGGCGAGGAAGAAGCTGATCATGGCCAGCACGGCCATGATCCCCGTCAGCCACAGGGAATGCATGTGAACATAGTGGCCCATCTCATGACCGACGACGCCGCGCACCTCGGTCAGGTCAGCCCCCTTGTTGAACATGACATCGCTCATGGCGACACGCGCCGAACCGCCCAGGCCGGAGACGTTTGCCGTGTAGCGATCTGACTGTTTCGACCCGTCGTAGATGAATATCTTGTCGTCCGGCGTCTCGGTCTTGTGGGCCAACTCGACCACCGCGTCACGGACAGGCCCCTCCGGCGCCGGCGTATAGGTGTTGAAGAGCGGCTCGATGAAGATCGGGGCCACCAGCAGCATGAAGATCACGGCCACGCCGGCCAGCCCGCCGCCCCAGATCCACCAGGCCCGGCCGGTGCGCCGGATCAGGAAATAGAGGGCAACGATCAGCAGACCACCGAATACGGTCGAGATACCCGTCCCCATCAGGGCTTCGGTCAGCCAGCCGGTCAGCGGCTGTTCGGTCAGTCCATAGGCCTTTTCCCGCCACCAGCTCTGGTAGACGGCCCAGGGCAGGGTCAGCACGAAACTCATCAGCAGATAGACGACGCCGACCACCAGCGACACCAGCTTCGGCCGCGGCCCACGCCGCTCCAGCCGATCGCGAATACCCGACAGCCAGCCCGTGCGGATGATGATCCAGGCCACGACGATCGAGACGATCGCCCCCCAGAGCAGCAGCCAGTGCCCCCCTTGCGTATAGGCCACGGCGCGGGCCGTATCCTCGGGCGACAGGGTCGCCATCCATTGCGCCGTCGCCGCGGCTGGATCGAATGTGGTCATGGTCTTCCCCCGTTTGGCGGACAGATGACGCGGGACCCGACGGCCTGTCAGGTTAAATCCTCGTCATGTCCGCGACTCGCCCCGATCACGAATCCGCGCTGACGCTTGCACCAGGGGCGAGATTTTGCGAGGCGTCCGCTGTGTGAGGAAAGGAGAACAGTCCGCATGACCCAGACCGCCAATCCCTGGGAACCCAGGCTGGAACCCCTCGCCCAGGA
>CAXBHG010000321.1:0-2045 GCA_963975385.1 uncultured Brevundimonas sp. | reverse complement strand
CGTTCGAACTTTTCCTTGGCCATTCTCTTCTCTCCGTCCCCTGAACAGGGGGCTTTACCTTGGGTTTTCAGGGGATCCGGACAGGCGGGGCCTGTCCGGAACTAAGGGGTTTAGGCGTATTTCTTGATCACTTCGTCGGCGACGTGCTGCGGCACCGGCTCATAGTGGTCGTACTGCATGGTGAACTGGGCGCGGCCCTGCGACATGCCGCGCAGCGTGTTCACATAGCCGAACATGTTGGCCAGCGGCACGAAGGCGTTCACGACGGTGGCGTTACCGCGCATGTCCTGACCCTGGATCATGCCGCGACGGCCGTTCAGGTCGCCGATGACCGAACCGAGGTAGTCCTCGGGGGTCACGACCTCAACCGCCATGATCGGCTCGAGCAGCTTGGGCGAACCCTTTTCCTTCAGTTCGCGGAAGGCGGCGCGGGCCGCGATTTCGAACGCCAGCACGCTGGAGTCGACGTCGTGGTATTTGCCGTCCGTCAGGGTCGCCTTGAAGTCGATCAGCGGGAAGCCGGCCAGCAGACCGCCGTCCTTGATGGACTCGAGGCCCTTCTGGACGCCCGGGATGTATTCCTTGGGCACGGCACCGCCGACGATCGAGTTCTCGAACACGAAGCCCGAACCCGGCTCACCCGGCTCGAAGGTGATCATGACGCGGGCGAACTGGCCCGTACCACCGGTCTGCTTCTTGTGGGTGTAGTCGATGTCGACCTTGCGGCCGAGGCTCTCACGATAGGCGACCTGGGGCTGACCGATGGTCGCGTCAACCTTGTAGGTACGGCGCAGGATGTCGATCTTGATGTCCAGGTGCAGCTCGCCCATCCCCTTCAGGATGGTCTGGCCCGACTCGTGGTCGGTCGAGACGGTGAAGGAGGGATCCTCCGAGGCCAGCTTGGCCAGGGCGACGCCCAGCTTCTCCTGGTCGGCCTTGGTCTTGGGCTCGACCGAGATCTCGATCACCGGGGCCGGGAATTCCATCTTCTCGAGAATGACGGGCGACTTGGTCGGATCGCACAGGGTGTCCCCGGTGCGGGTGTCCTTCAGGCCGGCCAGGGCGACGATGTCGCCGGCATAGGCTTCCTTGATGTCCTGACGGTCATTGGAGTGCATCAGCAGCATGCGGCCAACGCGCTCCTTGCGGTCGCGGCTGGAGTTCAGCAGGCCCATGCCGGTTTCCATCTTGCCGGAATAGATGCGGCAGAAGGTCAGCGAACCGACGAAGGGGTCGTCCATGATCTTGAACGCGAGGACCGACAGGGGCTCGTCGTCCGAGGCGCGGCGCACGACCGGCTCCTCGGTGCGGAAGTCGATGCCCGGGGTCGGCGGAATGTCGATCGGCGACGGCAGGTAGTCGACCACGGCGTCGAGCAGGGTCTGGACGCCCTTGTTCTTGAAGGCCGAGCCGCACAGGATCGGATAGAAGGCCCCGGTCAGCACGGCCTTGCGGATGCATTTCTTCAGCACTTCCAGCGACGGCTCGGTGCCGTCGAGGTAGGCTTCCATGGCTTCGTCGTCGAGCTCGACGGCGTTGTCGATCAGGTACTGACGGGCGGCCACGGCCTTCTCCATCAGCTCTTCCGGGATCGGGCCGACGGTGAAATTGGCCCCCAGGGCATCGTTGTCCCAGACCACCGAGTTCATGGCGACGACGTCGACCAGACCCGACAGCGAGCTCTCCGAACCGATCGGGAACTGGATCGGCACGGCCTTGGCGCCGAGACGGTCACGGATCGACTGGACCGAGGCGTCGAAATCGGCGCCGATCTTGTCCATCTTGTTGACGAAGACGATGCGCGGCACGCGGTATTTGTCGGCCTGACGCCAGACGGTCTCGGTCTGGGGCTCCACACCGGCGTTACCGTCCAGCACGGTCACGGCACCGTCGAGCACGCGCAGCGAACGCTCGACTTCAATGGTGAAGTCCACGTGTCCGGGGGTGTCGATGATGTTGAGGCGCTTGTCTTTCCAGAAGGCGGTCGTCGCGGCGGACGTGATGGTGATGCCGCGCTCCTGCTCCTGGTCCATCCAGTCCATGGT
>CAXBHG010000320.1:0-2072 GCA_963975385.1 uncultured Brevundimonas sp. | reverse complement strand
GAGCGTGGCGCGGCGGATGCCCGAGGCCCCGCGCGACAGGCTGGCGATCTTCAGCACCATCAGCAGGCGGGTGACGCGGTCGTCCAGCAGGGGGCCGACGCCGCAGGCGTGGCTGAGCACCAGATTCTTCTGCAGGGTCTCCAGATCCCCGGGCGCGATCGAGGTGTTGGCCAGCAGGCCGAAGCCGGTGTTGATGCCGTAGACGGTGCGGCCCTCGGCGACGATGGCGGCGACGGTGGCGGCCCCCTTGTCGACATTGGCCCAGGCGTCAGGCGTGAGGTCGACGGTGCAGGGGCCGTCGAGCACGGCGCGCAGTTGGGCGAGGGTGAGGGGGTTGGTGCCGAGGGTGAGTTTCATTGGCTGATCCTCTCCCTTCCCCCTTGATGGGGGAAGGGCCGGGGTTGGGGGTGCGACGGGCCCGACGGGCCGCCGAAGGAAGGTCCGGGCTGAGGGAGGGTGGTGCCTGAATGGCCACCGTTTCACCCCCATCCCAACCCTTCCCCCATCAAGGGGGAAGGGCTCTAGAGACTGGGCAGGTTCAGCCCGTGTTCGCGGGCCGCGTCCCTGGCGATCTCATAGCCGGCGTCGGCGTGGCGCATGACGCCGGTGGCGGGGTCGTTCCAGAGGACGCGCTCCAGCCGCTTCGCCGCCTCGGGCGTGCCGTCGGCGACGATGACCACGCCGGAATGCTGGGAATAGCCCATGCCGACGCCGCCGCCGTGATGCAGCGAGACCCAGCTGGCCCCCGAGGCCGTGTTGAGCAGGGCGTTCAGCAGGGGCCAGTCGGACACGGCGTCGGAGCCGTCAATCATTGATTCGGTCTCGCGGTTGGGGCTGGCGACCGAGCCGGAGTCGAGATGGTCGCGGCCGATGACGATCGGGGCGCTGAGCTCGCCCGAGGCGACCATGTCGTTGAACATCAGGCCGGCGCGATGCCGGTCGCCGAGGCCGATCCAGCAGATGCGGGCGGGCAGGCCCTGGAAGGCGATGCGGTCGGCGGCCATGTCCATCCAGCGATGCAGGCCGGCGTTGTCGGGGAACAGGGCCTTCATCGCCGCGTCGGTTTTGGCGATGTCGGCCGGGTCGCCGGACAGGGCGGCCCAGCGGAACGGGCCGATGCCGCGGCAGAACAGCGGGCGGATATAGGCGGGGACGAAACCGGGGAAGTCGAAGGCGTTCTTCACACCGGCGTCGAAGGCGACCTGGCGGATGTTGTTGCCGTAGTCGGTGACCGGAATGCCCGTCTTCTGGAAATCGAGCATGGCCTGGACATGGACGGCACAGGATTGAGCCGCCGCGAATTCCACGGCGGCGGGGTCGGAGACGCGTTTGTCCTCCCATTCGGCCACGCTCCAGCCCTGGGGCAGATAGCCGTTGACCAGGTCGTGGGCGCTGGTCTGGTCGGTGACCAGATCGGGCCGGACGCCGCGCCGGACCAGTTCAGGCAGAACATCCGCCGCATTGCCCAACAGGCCGACAGATATGGCTTTTCCGTCCGCCTTCGCCTTGTCCAGCAGGGCCAGGGCCTCGTCGAGGGTCTCGGCCATGACGTCGAGGTAGCGGGTCTTGAGCCGCATCTCGATGCGGCTGCGCTGGCATTCGACGGCGAGGCAGGAGGCCCCGGCCATGGTCGCCGCCAGCGGCTGGGCCCCGCCCATGCCGCCGAGGCCGGCGGTCAGGATCCAGCGGCCGGTCCAGTCGCCGCCATAGTGCTGGCGACCGGCCTCCATGAAGGTCTCATAGGTGCCCTGAACGATGCCCTGGGTGCCGATGTAGATCCACGACCCGGCCGTCATCTGGCCGTACATCATCAGCCCCTTGCGATCGAGTTCGTTGAAATGCTCCCAGGTCGCCCATCTGGGCACCAGGTTGGAGTTGGCGATCAGCACGCGCGGCGCGTCGACATGGGTGCGGAATACGCCGACGGGTTTGCCGGACTGGACCAGCAGGGTCTGGTCGGGTTCGAGTTCGCGCAGTTCGTGGACGATGCGATCGAAGCTGGGCCAGTCGCGGGCGGCCTTGCCGATGCCGCCATAGACCACGAGATCCTCGGGCCGTTCGGCCACCTCGGG
>CAXBHG010000319.1:0-2092 GCA_963975385.1 uncultured Brevundimonas sp. | reverse complement strand
GGCATCGCCCAGACCGGCACCGGCAAGACGGCCGCCTTCACCCTGCCGCTGATCGACCGCCTGTCCAAGGGCCGGGCCCGGGCCCGGATGCCACGCGCCCTGGTGCTGGCTCCGACCCGGGAACTGGCCGACCAGGTCGCCTCCAGTTTCGAGAAATACGCCAAGGGCACCAAGCTGAACTGGGTTCTGCTGATCGGCGGCGTGTCCATGGGCGAGCAGGTCGCGGCCCTGAACAAGGGTGTCGACGTGCTGATCGCCACCCCCGGGCGGCTGCTGGACCTGTTCGAGCGCGGCAAGATGCTGCTGACGGGCGTCGAGCTGATGGTCGTCGACGAGGCGGACCGCATGCTGGACATGGGCTTCATCCCCGACATCGAGCGTATCTTCAAACTGACGCCGCCGCGGCGCCAGACCCTGTTCTTCTCGGCCACCATGCCGCCGGAGATCACCCGGCTGACCACCCAGTTCCTCAAGGATCCGACCCGGATCGAGGCCTCGCGTCCGGCCATGACCGCCGAGACCATCACCCAGTATCTGGTGCGCATCCCCTCCACCGACCCCAAGGCCAAGCGCGCGGCGCTGCGGGCCCTGGTCGGGCGTGACGATGTCCGCAACGGCATCGTCTTCTGCAATCGCAAGTCCGAGGTCGACGTCGTCGCCAAGTCGCTGAAGTCCCACGGCTTTGACGCAGCCCCGATCCACGGCGACCTGGACCAGTCGCTGCGTATGAAGACCCTGGCCGACTTCCGTTCAGGCGATCTGAAAATCCTGGTGGCCTCGGACGTGGCCGCCCGCGGTCTCGACATCCCCGACGTCAGTCATGTGTTCAACTACGACGTCTCGCACCATGCCGATGACTATGTGCACCGGATCGGCCGCACCGGCCGCGCCGGCAAGAAGGGCCAGACCTTCATGATCGTGACCCCCGGCGACGACAAGTCGCTGGATAAGGTGCTGAAACTGATCAAGATGGACCCCGAGGAGCTGGTCCTGGATCTCGATTTCGGGGCCATCAAGAGCGGTGCGCCGCGTCGTGACGAGGGCCGCTCCGGCCGCGGTCGCAGCGAGGCACGCCCGGAGAGCCGCAGCGAGAGCCGTACCGGGCGGAGTTCGCGCGCCAAGGCTGCGGACACCCCTGCTGTCGACACGCCGGCCGCCCGGCCTGCGACCGAACCCGTCTCGCCCGCGTCCGACACCGCCACCGAGGACGCACCGCGCCGCGCCCGCAGCCGCCGGACGCCGAAGACCGCGACCGCGCGTCCGGCCCCGGTCGAGCCAGTCGCCGCCGAAGCCATCGCCGCACCGGCTGCGCCTGAACGTTCGCGCTCCAGAGGCCGCAAGCCGGACCGTACGCCACAGGTCGACCCTGCGCCGGTCGCCCCGGCTGCCGCCGTCGCTGCCGCCGTCACCCGACCGATGCAGGAACCCCGGCTGCGCCAGGTTGACCGTCGCACCGGCACCGACGCCGCCGAGCCCGCGACCACAGGTAACGGCAAGGCCTTCGGCGAATCCGACGTCCCCGCCTTCCTGCGCCGCCCGGCGACGACCAGGGGTTGAAACGGACCGGCGCGGCCGATTTTCGCGCCGGTTTAACCCGTCGTTACGGAAACCCGGACTAGGCTTTTCGCATCAAGGACCACTCCGGCGGTCCGCGGGGGCTAAGAATGGCTGCACAGGTGGAAACCACGCTTCGGGGACCTGAGTCCTACTCGCTGGCGCGTCGCGTCATCGAGGCGATGGAAGCCGCCGAAGTCTGGCCGACACCCGTCAATTTCGAGCTCTGGCTCTACTACCTCAGCGAACCCGAGGGCGACCTGGGCCGCGAGATCCAGCGCCTGCTCGAGACCCGCGAACCGTTCAGCGAAGCCACCGCCGACATGCTGGCCGCCGAATACCTGCCCCGCGGCCGCCTCACCGAGGAAATCCGTGACGCCGGGCGTGTGCTGGACCGCGAGCTGACCAGCGTCGCCGAGGCGATCTCCGACGCCCACAGCAGCAACGTCGCCTTCAGCGCCACCCTGGCCGAGGCCTCCGCCCATATCGAGAGCGCCGACGACCCGGAGCAGCTCAAGATTCTGGTCACCGGGCTCAC
>CAXBHG010000318.1:0-2096 GCA_963975385.1 uncultured Brevundimonas sp. | reverse complement strand
CCGGCTATTTCGGCGGCGTCTTCCGCGTCACCGACCAGCTGCAGCAGAAGCACGGCCTGACCCGCAGTTTCGACGCCCCGATCAGCGAATGCGGCATCGTCGCCGCCGCCATCGGCATGGGCAGCTACGGCCTGCGCCCGGTCGTCGAGATCCAGTTCGCCGACTACATCTATCCGGCCTATGATCAGATCGTCTCGGAGGCGGCCAAGCTGCGCTACCGGTCGGGCGGCCAGTTCACCGCCCCGATCGTGGTGCGTTCGCCCTATGGCGGCGGCATCTTCGGCGGCCAGACCCACAGCCAGAGCCCCGAGAGCCTGTTCACCCATATCGCCGGGCTCAAGGTCGTCATCCCGTCCAACCCCTATGACGCCAAGGGGCTGTTGATGGCGGCGATCGAGGACGATGATCCGGTCATCTTCCTCGAGCCGAAACGCCTCTACAACGGTCCGTTCGACGGCTGGCACGAGAAGCCGGTCAGCCCGTGGAAGACCCAGGACCTGGCCCAGGTCCCGACCGGCAAATACATCGAGCCGATCGGCAAGGCGCGGGTGATGAAGGAAGGATCCGACGTCACTATCCTGGCCTATGGCACCATGGTCTGGGTCAGCCTCGCCGGGGCCGAACACGCCGGGGTCGACGCCGAGGTCATCGACCTGCGTACCCTGGTGCCGCTGGACATCGAGACCATCGAGGCCAGTGTGAAAAAGACCGGCCGCTGCGTCATCGTCCACGAGGCTCCCAAGACCTCGGGCTATGGCGCCGAACTGTCGGCCCTGGTGCAGGAGCGCTGCTTCTATCATCTGGAGGCCCCGATCGCCCGCGTCACCGGCTGGGACACCCCCTATCCGCACGCGTTTGAATGGGAATATTTCCCCGGGCCGCAACGGGTGGCCGAGGCGCTGAAATCCGTCATGTCTGGCCAAAGCACAGGGGCGCGCTGAGATGGGTCGTTTCGTCTTCAAACTGCCCGACGTGGGTGAGGGCACCGCCGAGGCCGAACTGGTCGCCTGGCACGTCAAGGTCGGCGACGTCGTCGCCGAGGACCAGGTCATCGCCGACATCATGACCGACAAGGCCACGGTCGAGCTGACCAGCCCGGTCGCCGGCAAGGTGCTGGCCGCGCATGGTCAGGTGGGCGAGCAGCTGGCGGTGGGGTCGCCGCTGGTCGAGTTCGAGGTCGAGGGAAGCGGCAACGCCTCCCCCCTCTCCCTCGAGGGGAGAGGGGCCGGGGGTGAGGGTGATCGCACCGCTGCCGCTGTCGAACCCGCGAAGACTCCGGCAGAGTCTTCGAAACCAGTCGGAGCCGACCCTGCCTCCACCCCCACCCAACCCTCCCCCCTCGAGGGGGAGGGCTCATCGGGGGCCGCCAACCACATCTTCAAACTGCCCGACGTGGGCGAGGGCACGGCCGAGGCCGAGCTGGTCGGCTGGCACATCAAGGTCGGGGACGTCGTCGCCGAGGACCAGATCGTCGCCGATGTGATGACCGACAAGGCCACCGTTGAACTGACCAGCCCGGTCAGCGGCACCGTCGTCGCCCTGCACGGCGAGGCCGGCCAGCAGATCGCCGTCGGCGGGCCGCTGGTCTCGTTCAAGGTCGAGGGCAAGGGGAATGTGGTTTCTGCTCCCCTCTCCCTCGATGGGAGAGGGGCCGGGGGTGAGGGTGACAGTGCCGCCAGACGGCCCGCCGCTGCCCCCGCCGCAGCCAGCGCCAAACCGGCCACCACCTCCACCCCCACCCAACCCTCCCCCATCAAGGGGGAGGGCTCGCGGAAATTGTCCGCCCGCGGTGAACGCCCGCTGGCCTCGCCGGCCGTGCGCGACCGTGCCCGCGGCCTCGGTGTCGAACTGCAGTTCGTGCCCGGCTCCGGCCCGGCCGGACGGATCGAGCACGGCGACCTGGACGCCTTCGTCGCCTCGGGCGGTCGCGGTTCGTCCGTGGGCGGATCGTCAACCGGTTCGACCTATGCGCAAGCCGAAGGCACCACCGAAACCCGCATCATCGGCATCCGGCGCAAGATCGCCGAGAAGATGGCCGAGTCCGTGCGCCGCATCCCCCACATCACCTATGTGGAGGAGATCGACGTCACCGCGCT
>CAXBHG010000317.1:0-2098 GCA_963975385.1 uncultured Brevundimonas sp. | reverse complement strand
TGATGAAAGGCCCCGACCAGATTTTTCCCGCGCGGCGTATCGATTGCCGTCTTGCCGCCAACCGAGGAATCGACCTGGGCCAACAGGGTCGTCGGCACCTGAACGAAATCGATGCCGCGCATATAGAGGGCCGCCGCCAGTCCGGCCAGATCACCGACGACACCGCCACCCAGGGCGACGATGACATCCTTGCGGTCCAGTCCATAGGCCAGCAGCCGGTCTATGACCCGCTCCAGTTCGGCGAACGACTTTGAGGGTTCGCCGGGTGGAATGGTCAGAATCCGGGTCCGTAGCCCGACCGCTTCCAGCGAGGCCATAACCGCCGGACCGTGTATAGCGGCCACCGTCTCATCACTGATGACCACGACCCGCCCCGCCGTGAGCGGCGCGATCTGCGCGCCGAGCCCGGCAACAAGGCCCCGGCCTACCTCGACTTCATAGGGAAGGAAGCCCGCACCGGACACGGAAAGGGTCGTGCTCATTGGGGCTCGTCCTGCTTCCAGAAGGCTTTGAGGCTGGCGACAATCGCCTCTACTGCATCAGCATGGGCACCGCCGGCGACATCCACAGTGATGTCCGCCGTCGCGTAGATCGGGTAACGGACCGCGGCCATGGCCTCCAGAGCCTCGAGCGGGTCGCGACCCCGCAGTAGCGGTCGGGTATCCCGCCGCTGCACCCGCTGGGCAACGACTCCCAGATCGGCCCGCATCCACACTGTGGTGGCGCGCGTCTTCATCAGGGCCCGGGTTTCGGGGTTCATGATCGCGCCACCTCCGGTTGCCAGAACGCATCGGTTCCCTTCCAACAGGCGCCGCATTACCCGCGCCTCGCCGGCCCGGAATTCCGGTTCGCCCAATCGGGCAAAGATTTCAGACACCGTCATCCCGGCAGCCGCCTCGATCTCGACATCACCGTCGGCGAACGGAAGCTGCAGCCGGCGGGCCAGCCGGCGACCGACCGTCGATTTCCCCACCCCCATGAGCCCCACCAGCGCTATGGTACGGCGTGAAGCCGGAATCGGCGCAGCATGGCTCATGCGGGCAGTTCCGCAGACACCGGTCGATTGGCAAGGGGCACGCAACAAGACATGATCGCTGCACCCTCTACATCAAGACCAGAGGCCGCAAGTGACCCCGTAACCCAAAGGGGCGGCTTTCAATGAGTACCCCACAGGTCGAGGCGTTTCTGGAGATGATGGCGGTCGAGCGCGATGCCTCGCCACACACTCTCTCGGCCTATGGGCGCGACCTCGACGACGCCGAATCCAGCCTGGTCGGCGCGGGCGGTCTGATGGCGGCCGGCGCTTCCGCAATTGAAGCCTGGTTCGCCGGCTTGTCAGGGCGGGGCCTGTCCCCGGCCACGGCCGCGCGAAAACGGTCGTCTGTGCGGCAATTCTACCGGTTCGTACTCGCCGAGGGCTGGCGGACGGACGATCCGTCGCGACGTCTCGAGGCTCCCAGACAGGGGCGCCCCCTGCCCCGCACGCTGTCGTTCGAAGAGATCGGCCGTCTGCTGACCGCCGCCTCGGCCCGGGATGGAGCCGGCGGCGTCCGGATGTCGACCCTGGTGGAGCTGGCCTACGCCTCGGGCCTGCGGGTATCCGAGTTGCTGAGCCTGAGGGTCGAAGCCGTCCGTCGCGATCCGGCCTTCCTGATCGTGCGCGGGAAGGGCGGCAAGGAGCGACTGGCCCCGTTGAACGCCGCCGCCCGCGAATCCGTTCGGCTCTGGCTGACAGTGCGGGCCGCCAGCCAAAAACCCGGCACGCCCGACAGCGGCTGGTTATTTCCGTCGGGCGGAAGCAAGGGCCATCTTACGCCACGGCGGTTCGGCCAGATGCTGGACCAGGCAGCCCTTACTGCGGGCATCGACCCCGCCAGGGTCAGCCCCCACGTCCTGCGCCATGCCTTTGCCACGCATCTTCTGGAAGGCGGGGCCGACCTGCGCATCGTTCAAACCCTGCTGGGCCATGCGGACATTGCCACCACCCAGATCTACACCCATGTCACCACGGATCGGCTGAGCCGGGCGGTTCAGCAAAACCATCCGCTGGCGCGGGAAGACTGACGCCTCACTTGCCCGCGCGCGATTGCCCCACTAG
>CAXBHG010000316.1:0-2103 GCA_963975385.1 uncultured Brevundimonas sp. | reverse complement strand
GCGCCGACCACCTGTGGCACTGGGCCGGGGACACGGCCACCGACTGGAACCACTACTCCAAGCGCACCATCCTGTCGGGCATTCTGATCCCGTCCCTGACGATGCGCTGGTTCGACGGCCGCGAGGCGGCCGAGGCCTTTGTCGCCGCCCGGATCGAGAACGTCATGGCCTTCGAGAAATGGAAGGCGGGCAAGGATTTCGACGCCCCGATGAAGAAGGTGACCGAGATGCTGAGCCGGATGCGGTACGGGGCGAAGACCCAATAATTCCGCTCATCCCGGCGAAAGCCGGGACCCAGTCCTTGGGCGGACCGGTTCCGGCCGGCTGGCTATGCCAATATTCTGGCGCGCCGGCGTCAAGCTGGACAGAACTGGGTCCCGGCTTTCGCCGGGATGAGCGGTAATTAAAGAGGCTTCACCCGGTTCACATGGGCCATCTTGCGGCCGGGGCGGGCCTCGGCCTTGCCGTACAGGTGCAGGCGGGCGTCGGGTTCGGCGGCCAGGGCCGGCCAGGCGTTGACGGCCTCGCCCAGCAGATTGGTCATCTCGACCCGGGCGTGGGCGGTGGTCGGGCCCAGCGGCCAGCCGGCGACGGCGCGGATATGTTGTTCGAACTGGTCGCAGACGCAGCCGTCCTGGGTCCAGTGGCCGGTGTTGTGCACGCGCGGGGCGATCTCGTTGACCAGCAGCTCTCCGCCGCCGAGGTCGAACAGCTCGATGCCCATGACCCCGACATAGTCGAGCCCTTCCAGCACGGCGGCGGCGATGGCGCGGGCGCGGGCGTCGGCCTTCGCATCGACATCGGCCGGGGCCAGGGTGGTGGCCAGAACGCCGCCGGCATGGTGGTTTTCCCCCAGCGGATAGACGGCGATGGCCCCGTTCTGACCACGGGCGGCGATGATCGACAGTTCGCGGGTGAAGTCGGCCCTGGCTTCCAGGATGGCCGGGACCTCACCGATGGCCTTCCAGGCGGCGGCGGCCTGTTTGGCGGTGCGGATCCAGGCCTGGCCCTTGCCGTCATAGCCGTCGCGGCGGGTCTTGAGCAGGGCGGGCAGACCCAGACGGGTGACGGCGGCGGTCAGGTCGGCCAGGCTGTCGACGGCGGCGAAGGCGACAGTGGTGGCCCCGACGGCGTTGAGGAAGGTCTTTTCCGCGACCCGGTCCTGGGCCGTGGACAGGGCTGTGGGGCCGGGCGCGACCAGGGCTCCGCCGCCGGCCAGGGTCTCGATCGAGGCGGCGGGGACGTTTTCAAACTCGAAGGTCACCAGATCGCAGACGCGGCCCATGACGTTGAGGGCGGTGGGGTCGTCATAGGCGGCGACGATCTGGCCGCGCGAGACGCGTCCGGCCGGGCTGTTCTCTTCCGGGTCGAGGATGACGACGTCGAAGCCGAGGCGCGCGGCGGCCTGGGACAGCATCCGGCCCAGCTGGCCGCCGCCGAGAATGCCGAGGGTGGAGCCGGGCGCGAGCGGGGCCACTCAGTCCTCGACCGTCTCGTGGACGGATTCGGTCAGGGCCTCACGGTAGCTGGCGAGGCGACCGGCCAGGGTCTCGTCCGACAGGGCCAGGATCTGGGCCGCCAGGATGCCGGCGTTGGTGGCCCCGGCCTCGCCGATGGCCAGGGTGGCCACGGGCACGCCGCCGGGCATCTGGACGATGGACAGCAGGCTGTCGAGGCCGCTGAGGGCCTTGGACTGGACCGGCACGCCCAGCACCGGCAGTTCGGTCATCGAGGCGGCCATGCCGGGCAGGTGGGCGGCCCCGCCGGCCCCGGCGATGATCACCTTGAAGCCCGCAGCCTGGGCACCGGAGGCGAAGTCGAACAGGCGTTTGGGGGTGCGGTGGGCGCTGACGACCTTCGCCTCCCAGGCCACGCCGAGGCGGTCGAGGGTTTCGGCGGCGCGCTGCATCGTCGGCCAGTCCGAACGGCTGCCCATGATGATCGCCACGGGCGGTGTCGTCGCCATATCGCCAAGCTCCCCCAGGCCCGCCTGGCGGCGGTCCTGACTATGGACTGGGGCGCGATCGGGTCCGATACGGGCTGGATCGCGCTCCGGGAAAGAGGCCGGTTACAGCACACGCGTTGCGCCCGCAACCGAGGGCG
>CAXBHG010000315.1:0-2119 GCA_963975385.1 uncultured Brevundimonas sp. | reverse complement strand
GCGCCTTGCCCTGGGGGGTGCCTTCGGCGATGTCGAACAGGATCACGTCGCCCAGGGCTTCGCGCGCGGCCACATGGGCCAGGGTGCCACCGATCATACCGGCGCCGATGAGGGCGATTTTCGCGCGTGCCATAGGGTTCGTCTCCAGGAGGAAGGGGGCGGTGCAACAGCGACCGTTGCGCGGCGGTCTAGCCCCGCGCGCTTTCGCCTGCAACTGTGACGCCGCGTCAGCCGGAGCCGCCGTGACCCGATCGCCCGAACTCATCACCGACGCCGACACACCGGACGTCCTGATCACCGTGACCGACGAGGCCGCCGTGCGCACCGAGGTCGCGGCCTGGCGGGCCCGCCTGCTGAAGGGGCCCGGCCTTTGGGACCGGACCACGCGCGGGGCCCAGGTGCGGATCAATCGCCTGATCCCCGAGCGGGTGCATGCCATCGTCACGGCCGCCGTCGAGGCCATGACCGGCGGCATCATGACCGGGTCGGACCTGTTGAAGGTCCGGCCGCTGGCCGACGGGTCGCTGGCGGCGCGCGAGGCCCGGGCGCGGCAGCAGATCAAACGCCATCGCAATACCGCCGGGGTCGGGGGCGGGGTGACCGGGGCCGGGAGCTTTGTGCTGGCGGCGGTGGATTTTCCGGCCCTGATGGCGATCAAGGTGCGGATGCTGGGCGAGGTGGTCGGCTGCTACGGCTGGGGCGGCGGCACGCTCCGGGAACGGCTGTTCGTGCTGCACATCTTCCATCTGGCCTTCGCCAGCGCCGCCCGGCGGCCCGGGGCCCTGGCCGCGCTGGAGGCGTGGATCGACAATCGCGACCAGCCCGGCGGGATCGCGGATTACGACTGGCGCGCCTTCCAGATCGAGTATCGCGACCATATCGACCTGGCCAAGATGGCCCAGCTGATCCCCGTGGTCGGGGCACCGATCGGGGCGGTGGTCAACTGGCGGCTGGTCGAGCGGCTGGGCGAGACGGCGATGATGGCCTGCCGGATGCGGTGGCTGGCGGAGAGCTAGTCAATCCGGTGGGCGAAATTGGCGTATATACACAAATACCTTGCTGCGCGTCTATTTGCGTATATACATATATAGGCGATGGCCATCGAGTTCGACCCCGGGAAGGACGCCGCCAATATCGCCAAACACGGCGTGTCCCTCTCGATCGCCTGCGAGATGGTCCTCGATGACGCCCTGATCATTGCGGATACCCGCTTCGATTACGGCGAAGAGCGGTTCAATGCCTACGGACTGATCGGCGGGGCCTTGCATGCGATGACCTTCACCTTTCGAGGTGACGCGATCCGGGTGATCAGTCTGCGCCGGGCCAGGCCGAAGGAAGTGAAACGCTACACGGAATGAGGGCCGCGCTCGCGACCCACCGAGCCATGGAGGCTTTGATGGACGACAAGGATGACGCCCCGGAGCTGACCCGGGACAGGATGAAGAAGGCCCGGCGCGGTCGGGATGTGCTGCCCGAACCGGTTCTCGCCCAATTCCGGCGGGGGCCCGGGCGGCCGGTGACGGACAGCCCGAAAGTCCCGGTCTCGATTCGTCTCGACAAGGATGTTGTCGATCATTTCAAGGCCACAGGTGACGGCTGGCAGACCCGGATCAACAGTATCCTTCGGGACGCGACCACGGACCGGGACCAGGAGTCGAACGCGGCCGGCCCGCCCGTGAAGCGGCCGGCTTGAGTTCCTGTTTTGTTCGTGTCTAGATGGCCGCTCAAAGGGAGGGTTTCGACATGATCGGCTATGTGACGCTGGGCACCAATGATCTGGAGCGGGGGGCGAAATTCTATGACGCCCTGGCCGCCGAACTGGGCACGCCGCGGATGATGGAGGAACCGACCTTCATCGCCTGGGGCACGCCGGACGGCGGGGCCGGGATCGGCCTGACCAAACCCCATGACGGCCAGCCGGCGACGGTCGGCAACGGGGTGATGGTGGCGCTGCAGGCGGCGTCGCGCGATCAGGTCCAGCGGCTGTATGACATCGCCCTGGCCCACGGCGGGACCTGCGAAGGCCCGCCCGGCCCGCGCGGTGGACCCTTTTACGCCGCCTATTTCCGCGACCCGGACGGCAACAAGCTGAACGCCTTCCTGATGGAAACGGGCGCGG
>CAXBHG010000314.1:0-2121 GCA_963975385.1 uncultured Brevundimonas sp. | reverse complement strand
CCGCCGATCCCTACGTCCTGTTCCTGCTCGGCCTCGGGGCCGTGATCCTGATGGTGTCCTGGGCCCCCGTCGGGCTCAAGCGCTGGCCGCTGACGCTTGCCATTCTCTGCGTCGGCATCGGCGCGGTGGTGTTCAGCACCGGGGTGTTGTCGTTCGACCCCGACCCGCGCACCTGGGACACATTGACCGAACGGCTGGCCGAGCTGGTCGTCCTGATCAGCCTGATGGGGGCGGGCCTCAAGCTGGACCGGCCGCTGGGCTGGCGACGCTGGGGCTCGACCTGGCGGCTGCTGGCCGTGGCCATGCCCCTGACCATCATCGCCACGGCCTGGCTGGGATTCACGGGACTCGGCTTCAGCCTGGCCATGTCGCTGTTGCTGGGGGCGGCCATGGCCCCGACCGATCCCGTGCTGGCGGCCGACGTCCAGGTCGGACCGCCGAAATCCGGCGACGAGGATGAGGTCCGGTTCGGCCTGACCTCCGAGGCCGGGCTCAACGACGCCCTGGCCTTCCCCTTCGTCCATCTGGCCATTCTCGCGGCGGCCGGCGGCCTGGCCTCGAGCGCCGCCCTGACCGACTGGTTCACGATCAAGCTGGCGTGGAAGCTGCTGGCCGGGGCCGGCATCGGCTATCTGGTCGGGCGGGGACTGGGTTTCCTGATCTTTCACAGCGAAAAGGCCGGCCTGTCCCGCATGGGCGACGGTCTGGTCGCCCTGGCCGCCACCCTGCTCTGCTACGCCGCGGCCGAACTGGCCCACGGCTACGGCTTTCTGGCCGTCTTCGTCTGCGGCCTGACCATCCGGGCCTGGGAGCGCGATCACGACTTCCACAAGGAGATGCACGACTTCTCCGACCAGTTCGAACGGCTGCTGATGATGCTGCTGCTGGTGCTGTTCGGCGGGGCCCTGGCCAATGGCCTGCTGGCCGCCCTGACCTGGACCGACGCCGCCATCGGCCTGGCCATCCTGCTGGTGGTGCGGCCGGTCGCCGGCCTGATCGCCATGATCGGCTCGCCCCAGCCGTGGCGCGAGCGGCTGCTGATGGCCTTCCTCGGCATCCGCGGCATCGGCTCGATCTACTATGTGGCCTATGGCATCAACCATGGCGATTTCGGCAACAGCCAGCGGCTCTGGGCCATTGTTGGCTTCATCATCCTGGCCTCGATCCTCATTCACGGCGTCAGCGCCAGTCCGATGCTGATGCGGCTGGCCCGCCGCCGGGCCCGTGAAGGCGCGGCCGCCGACAGCTGACTCTTTCCCCGCGCCCGGCCCCCTGCTAACGCTCGCCCCAACAGATCAGGAGACAGACGATGGCGAGCGAGAGCGGCTGGAACATGCCCACCGGAAACCTCATGAAGGGCAAGAAGGGCCTGATCATGGGAGTCGCGAACTCGAACTCCATCGCCTGGGGTATCGCCTCGCAACTGGCCGCCCAGGGGGCCGAGCTGGCCTTCACCTATCTGGGTGAGGGGCTGGAGCGCCGCGTGCGGCCGCTGGCCGAGAGCGTCGGGGCGAAACTGCTGGTCCAGGCCGACGTCACCGACGACGCCTCGATGGACGCCGCCTTCGCCGAGCTGGAAAAGGAATTCGGCACCCTCGACTTCGTCGTCCACTCGGTCGCCTTCGCCAACAAGGACGAGCTGAAGGGCTCCTTCGTCGAAAACACCAGCCGCGACAGCTTCCTGCTGGCCATGAACATCTCGGCCTTCAGCTTCGTCGACGTGGCCAAACGCGCCGCGCGGATCATGCCCAATGGCGGGTCGATGATCACCATGACCTATCTCGGGTCCGAGCGGGCCATTCCCAACTACAACACCATGGGTGTGGCCAAGGCGGCGCTGGAGGCGGCGACCCGCTACATCGCCCGCGACCTGGGGCCCAGGGGCATCCGCGTCAACGCCATCTCGGCCGGGGCCATGCGCACCCTGTCGCTGGCCGGCATCTCGGGCGGCCGCGGCATGATCAGCCAGGGCCGGGCCATGAGCGCTATGAAGGAGGACACCTCGATGGAGGGGGTCGCCGGCTGCGCCCTGTGGCTGTGTTCGGACCTCGGCCTGTCGACCACGGGCGAGATCATCCACGTCGACGCCGGCTTCCACATGATGGGCCTGGCCGGCGACGA
>CAXBHG010000313.1:0-2124 GCA_963975385.1 uncultured Brevundimonas sp. | reverse complement strand
GCCGCCCATTGCGTCGAGACCGCCCGCATCGAAAACGGCCGCCGCGCCATCCAGTACGTGCCGGATGAAAACGGCAATCTCGTCCGCTTCGGCCCGATCACGGTCACCGTGGGGGCAGGGGACCTGCGCCGCGTCCAGAAAGGCACGGTCTTCCTCGTCAAGGGCATCACCGTCCACCCGGATTACAGGCGCGGCAAGGCCGAGCGCGGCCATGACCTCGCCCTCCTCCACATAGATGGCCGCTGGACCGGCCCCGTCTCCCGGCTCGAGGGCCTGACAGGCGATGTCGCCGCCATGGCCGAGCCCTGGTCCGACCTCGTCGTCGCCGGCTATGGCAAGCCCGGCGAGAACGCCGCCGAGCAGGAAGCCTTCAGCCGCACCGGCCGCCATCTCAGCGCCCCCATGATGGTCCTGCAGGAAGGCTTCGTGCCCCCGGTCGATGCCGAGACCTGCAAGGCCCAGATCGAAGGCCTGATCGCGGAATACAATTATGGCGCAGACTATGCCGGCGTCACCGTCTCGCCCGAATGGCAGCTCTGCGCCGGCACCGGCTATTCGGATTCCTGCCAGGGCGACAGCGGCGGGCCGCTGGTCCAGCGCGGCACCGGCGCCGAACCGGTCCAGGTCGGTGTGGTCAGCTGGGGCCTCGGCTGCGGGCGGGCTGAAAGCCCCGGCGTCTACATGCGCGTTTCGGCCTATGCCGACTGGATATCCGCCACCACCGGAATCGCCCGGGAGCAGGCTCCGGCGGCACCCTGACGCGGCCAGAATTGGCGCACGGCCCAACCCGGGTTATGATCGCGCCTTGAGGGACAAAAGATCATGCAACAGGTCGGCCTGCGCGCATCAGCAATCCTCAAGTCGGTCATGCTGGCCGCCTGCACCTTAGGGCTGCTCTCTGCGCCCGCCGCCGCGCAGCAGGTGGTCGGCGGCGTCGATGCCCATGCCGAGGACTGGCCCGGCATCGCCTCCCTGCAGTCGATACAGGGCAGCGGGCGTTATCATGAGTGCGGCGCCACGATGATTTCCGAAAGCTGGGCCCTGACGGCCGCCCATTGCGTCGAGACGGCGAGGGTCGAGGCGGTTGGCCGCGCGGTGCAATACGTGCCCGATGCCGAGGGCAACCTCGTCCGGTTCGGGCCGATCATTCTCGTCGTTGGCAATGGCGACCTGCGACGCATGGCGGCCGGATCGGTCTTCCCGGTCAGCCGGATCGTCGTCCATCCCGATTATCAGTCCGGACGCCCCGAAGCTGGCAATGACATCGCCCTCCTGCGCATCGCCGGGTTCTGGACCGGCCCCGTCGCCACGCTTCAGGCCGTGCCGGATGCCGGCGAGGAGAATAGCGCGTTCTATGTCGCCGGCTATGGCAACACCGAAGAAGACGGCCCCGGCGAACGGGCCGTCAGCCGCACCGGCCGTCACCTCAGCGCGCCCCGGATGCGCTTGCAGGAGGGCCGGGTGCCCGCCGTGAGTGGCACGGCCTGCAAGGCCCAGATTGCCCACCTGATCAGCGAGTATGGCCTTGAAGACGATTATCGCGACGTCACGATCCATCCCGGCACCCAGATCTGCGCCGGAGACGGCTTCATCGATTCCTGCCAGGGCGACAGCGGTGGTCCATTGGTCCGCTATGGCAGCACCGGCCAGCCTGTCCAGGTCGGAATCGTCAGCTGGGGCCTTGGCTGTGGCCGGGCCGAAAGCCCCGGAATCTATACGCGAGTCGCTGCCTTCACGGGCTGGATTCGCAGTACGGTCGACGCTGAGGCCACAGCCCCGCCGCCCTGAGAGCAGTTTTCCCCGAAATCCCGTGTCAGACAGGCTTGCAAGGGCGGAAACCTGCCTGTATGTGTCCGCCTTCTTTGGGTAGGCACCCGTAGCTCAGCTGGATAGAGCACCAGACTACGAATCTGGGGGTCGGGCGTTCGAATCGCTCCGGGTGCACCAAAAGAAACAAGGCATTAGAGAAAATTCCGCCTCTTTGAATTTCGACGTGCCCACACATTGCCCACAGAAATCATTGCTCACGAAGGCCTGATCTGGCTTCGGCAGTGTTCGTGAACGTGTTTCCTTCAATGAATGACACCAGCGTTGCGCGGCGATACCTGATCGCTCGGCCGACTT
>CAXBHG010000312.1:0-2133 GCA_963975385.1 uncultured Brevundimonas sp. | reverse complement strand
TGCCAGCCGATGGTCAGGGCGTCGCCGAAGCCACGGGTGATGGCCAGCAGGGTCGGTTCGCCCTTGCGTTCCAGCAGGGCATTGGTGGCCACCGTCGTGCCCATGCGGATGGTCTCGACCCGTCCGGGCGGCAGCGGGCCGGGACCGGCTCCCAGCAGCCGGCGCACCCCCTCGACGGCGGCATCGGCATAGTGTTCGGGATTTTCGGACAGTAGTTTGGCGGTCTGGATGCGGCCGTCCGGAGACCGGGCGACGATGTCGGTGAAGGTGCCGCCCCGGTCGATCCAGAAGCGCCAGCCGGCTTGCCGGTCGTCGGTGCCCATTGGCTCGCTCACCGCTTGCGGAAACGGGCGGCGTCGTCCGCCAGGGAGGCACCCCAGGCGTCGGGCTGCTCATCGTCGGGCTGGAACGGCAGTTCGCCGGCGACGCCGCGGATGGCCAGCCACAGCTGGGTGCTGAAATGGTCGAGCATGCGCAGCGGCTTGCGGCGGTTGTCGGTGACGTCCCAGCCCTCGGCCTCGAAGGCCTCGATCTGGCGGGCCTGCGACTGCTGGTCGATGTTGTCCCAGTCGGCGGGACGGGCGATGGCCTCGGCCTCGTCGGCGGTCAGGCCGAAGACAGTGCGGGAGCAGGCGTCGATCTCGGGGAATTCGGCGCGGGCGTCGGGCTCGGCCCAGGCGCGTTTCAGCAGGGCCTGGTATTCGAGATCGGCGATCCCGGGCAGGTCGATCAGGCGGCGCAGGCGAGGGGATGCGGTCATGGTCCTGACTTACCGCCCGCCCGGCCCGGGCGATAGTCACCGCCGCGTGAGAGCGCTGGTTGATTCCGGCGTCCGGGTCTAGATTGGACACCGACCGGAGGAACGCGGCCATGAGTGATGAGATCGTCTTCTATACCAATCCCATGTCGCGCGGTCGTATCGTGCGCTGGATGCTGGAGGAGCTGGGTCAGCCGTATCGCACCGAGGTGCTGGACTACGGCACGACCATGAAGGCCCCGGCCTATCTGGCCATCAACCCGATGGGCAAGGTCCCCGCGGTGGCCTGGCGCGGCGTGGTGGTGACGGAATGCGCCGCCATCTGCGCCTGGCTGGCCGACGCCTTTCCCGAGGCCGGTCTGTCACCGGCCTTTGACGATCCGGCGCGCGGCACCTGGCTGCGCTGGCTGTTCTTCGCCGCCGGGCCGGTCGAGGCCGCGGTCACCGCCAAATCCCTGGGCCTGCTGGCCCCGGCCGACAAGTCCGCCCAGGCCGGCTACGGCAGTTTCGAGGCCACGGTCGACACCCTGGAATCGGCGGTGGCCGAGGGTCCCTATATCCTCGGCGACCGGTTCAGCGCCGCCGACGTCTATGTCGGCAGCCAGATCATCTGGGGTCTGATGTTCAAGACCCTGCCCGAACGGCCGGCCTTCCAGGCCTATGCCGGGCGTCTCTCGAGCCGGCCGGCGGCGGTCCGGGCCCGGGAGATCGATGACGCCCTGATCGCCGCCGCCGCCAAGACTGACTGATCTATCCCCCTGAACTGGAAGGAGACTGTCCCATGCGTACCGCTCTTGCCCTGATTGGCCTTCTGACCCTGAGCGCCTGTGCCACCGGCACGGTCGGGGAATCCCGCTACCAGCGCGAGCTGGCCGCCCTCGAACAGGGCTGCCGCGACCGCGGCGGCGTGCTGGTTTCGACCGGAGCCATGACCGGCCATCCGGAGACCGAGTTCGCCTGCCACATCAGCGGCCCGGCGACCCGCATCGACCGCTGAATCCGGCGCGGTCCGGATGACCCGGGACGTCGCCGCGCCACGAGCGGAGGCGGCGACGTCTTGCCTTTTGCACTGCAATATCGCATGGCCTGCCGACACCACGGACCCGGTCTCGACCGGGTGGCTAGCCCGGGCGCCGATCCCCCGGGAAATTGAACGACCCCGGATTTCGCGCGCCCGACGTGCCCGGCCGATCCCGCGACGGACCCTGCTGCCATGACCCTGATCGCCAACGCCCGCCAGCAATGGCTGGCCAATCCCCGCAAGGACCTGCTGGCCGGGACCGTCGTGGCCCTGGCCCTGATCCCCGAGGCGATCGCCTTTTCGATCATCGCCGGGGTCGATCCGGCGGTCGGCCTGTACGCCAGTTTCGTCATCG
>CAXBHG010000311.1:0-2138 GCA_963975385.1 uncultured Brevundimonas sp. | reverse complement strand
TCTATCAGCCGATGGGCGCGGCCGGGGCCGACGCCTGGGAGATCATGGGCCACCGCGCGGTCTGGGGCCTGATCTGGGCCGCCGCCCTGGTGCTGCTGGCCCGACAGACGGCAGGCGTGCGCCGCGCCCTGACCGACTGGCGCACCCTGCGCTGGCTGATGCTGTCGACGGTGATGATCGCCATCAACTGGTCGCTGTTCATCTGGGCGGTCAACCACGGCCATACGCTGGAGACCAGCCTCGGCTACTATCTCAATCCGCTGCTCAACATGGCCTTCGGGGCCTGGCTGTTCCGCGAACGGATCAGCCGCGCCGGCCTGTTCGCCATCGCCCTGGCCGCCATCGGCGTGGCCCTGCAGGCCGTGGCCCTGGGCCGGCTGCCGCTGATCTCCCTGACCCTGGCCGTGTCCTTCGCCATCTATGGGGTGATCCGCAAACAGGTGAAGGCCGAGGCCCAGACCGGCCTGTTCGTCGAATGTCTGCTGATGGCCCCGCTGGGCCTGGCCTGGCTGGTCTGGCTGCATCTGAACGGGGCCGGCCATTTCGGCACCACCCCCAATGCCACCTTCTGGCTGTTGATGGCCGGACCGATCACCGTCGGCCCGCTGGTGCTGTTCGCCTGGGCAGCGCGCCGCCTGCCCCTGTCGATGGTCGGCTTCCTTCAGTTCATCGCCCCGACGCTCAGCTTCGTCATCGGCGTGGTCCAGGGCGAGCCCTTCACCTGGCTGCGCGGCGTCTCGTTCGGCTTCATCTGGCTGGGAGCCGGCGTCTTCCTGTGGGCCGCCCTGACCCAGGCCCGCGCCGCCCGCGCCGTGCTCAAGGCCCGGACCGGCCCGATCTAGAGCGCCGAATACAGCGCCGCGACCAGCCGCAGCGCCCGCGGGTCGCCCAGCAGGTGCGGCGACTGGCGCGTCATCACATAGGCGGCCGAAATCCCGGTGGCCTGATCGGCAAAGGCGCAGCTGCCGCCCCAGCCGCAATGGCCGACCGTGTCCGGACTCGGCCCGAAGATGTCCAGCCCGGCATTGCGCATCAGGCCCGCCCCCCAGCTGAGGGTGAACGGCAGCACCTTGTCCGGGCCATGGATGCGCTCGCGCGTCGCCTGGGCCAGCACCCCCGCCGACAGGATCGTCTGCCCGTCCAACGTGCCGCCGTTGGCCAGCGGCGTCAGCATCCGCGCCAGACCCGCCGCCGTCGCATGCATATTGGCCGATGGAATCTCCAGCTGCCGCCATTCGCTGGACCCCCGTCCGCCGGGGGCCGAGCCCCGGTCGAGAAAGGCCGCCGTCTTGATCGCATCGATGGGGCCCAGATCCGGCGCCGCCGTCGGCTTGCGCATCTGCGCCACCCGGTCGTGCTCGCTCTCCGGCAGGCCGATCCACAGGTCCAGGTCGAACGGATCGGCGAAATCCTCGGCCAGGGCCGTGCCCATGGTCCGCCCGTCGACCAGACGGAACAGTTCGCCGGCCAGATAGCCGATGGTGATCGGATGATAGCCCGAGGCCGTGCCCGGTTCCCACATCGGGGCCTGGGCGCACAGCCGGTCCAGCACCGCCTCGCGGTCGAACCAGATCGTCGGCTCGGCCGGTTCGGAAAACCCCGACAGCCCCGCCTGATGGCTCATCAGCTGGCCGACGGTGATGCCCGCCTTGCCCGCCTGTCCGAACAACGGCCAGTAGGCGGCGACCGGGGCCTCGTACGACAGCAGACCACGCTCGACACAGGTGGCGATCAGCAGGGCCATCACCGCCTTGCCGGTCGAGAACACCGGGGCCAGGGTCGCGTCGGTGAAGGGGGTGGTCCGCGCCGTATCGGCATGGCCGGCCCACAGGTCGATGACCGGCACCCCGCCGATACAGACGCTGAACCGCGCGCCCAGCTCGTTCAGCCCCTCGGGGGCATCGCTGAAATTCGCGGCAAAGGCCTCGCGCACGGCGGCGAAACGGTCGGGGCAGATGCCGTGGATATCGGGGAGGTCGGTCATGGGATCGTCCTAACCGACCACCCCTGCGCCGTCACCCTCGCCTATTCCGGTCGCTGATCGTCCGAAGCCTGCCGCGCTGCCTCGAACTCGGCCCCCGGGGTCCACTCCGGCCAGGCGCGGCTGTCGGCCAGGTCGCGGCCGACCGCATACAGCA
>CAXBHG010000310.1:0-2154 GCA_963975385.1 uncultured Brevundimonas sp. | reverse complement strand
CCCTCGACCTCGACCCCACCGCCCTCGCCTGGATCGCCGACCGCGGCTACGACCCCGTCTATGGCGCCCGCCCGCT
The DNA here is from genome assembly GCA_963975385.1 of uncultured Brevundimonas sp. Taxonomy (GTDB): domain Bacteria; phylum Pseudomonadota; class Alphaproteobacteria; order Caulobacterales; family Caulobacteraceae; genus Brevundimonas. Next base: position 2,078 of record CAXBHG010000310.1, on the reverse strand, counting down.
GAAGCGGGTGATCCAGAAGGACCTCGTCGACCCGATCGCCCGCAAACTGCTGGCCGGCGAGATCGAGGACGGGTCGGTGATCGCGGTGACGGCCGGTGCCGACGGGCTGGAGATCGGGAAGGTGCGGGTGCACTAACCCAACCCTTTTGCTGTCGTCATCCCGGGGGCGCGCAGCGAACCCCGGGACCCAGCGGCGCGGTCGCGTCAGCGATCGCGAAACCTGTCCGCCGCACCGTGCCCGACCGTTTCGCGCTCCGCGCGCCCCCGGGATGACGACAGCGGCGGCGGGGACGGGAAAGCGCCGCCTTCTAATCATCGCTTTCGAAATGTCGCACGAGCCGCTCCAGAACACCCAAGGCGGCGCTCTGACGGGTCTTGAGTGCATCGGACGCCAAGGCCTTGATTTCTGCTCGACGGAGTAGCTCCCGGGTCAGGGTGTGACCGCGCCGGTCTTTCATGATCAGCCGGCTCAGGTCGCGATGGAGGCGGTCGTTCTCACCGGTCAACTGGTCGACCCGCTGCCGGAAATCCTCGCCGTCATAGCCAGCCCACTCCGCAGTTACGGCTTTCGCCCCGAGGACTGCTGTCGTGCCCGCGAACACGTCGTGAATCTCCGCGCGATTAGGGAAGACGATGACCTCGAACTCTTCGCCAAGCTTTTCGGCGACCTCCGCCTCCTTAAAGTTCGCGGCCTCGAACTTCACGACAAGGACGCCCTCGTCGCCGGGCTTGGTGGAGAAGGTGAAGGGATAGAGGCGCAATTCGACGTCGCGGCCTGGCGCAGTGATGCGGCCAAGGACGCCATAGAACTCCGTGCCTTTCGCGCTCTTGCCCATAGACCCCTGCTCCAATTCTAGGGAACACGATCACATTAGCGGAAGCGGGTGTGCGATCCAGAACGGTGTGGCTGGCTCTGCCGTGTACGCACCCCTTTTGCTTTCGTCATCCCGGGGCAAGCGGCGCAGCCGCGCTGACCCCGGGACCCAGCGGCGCGGTCGCGTCAGCGATCGCGAAATCTGTCCACCGCATCGTGCCCGACCGTTTCGCGCTCACGCGCGCCGCTGGGTCCCGGGGTCTCCCCCGGCTTGCGCCGGGCTCGCCCCGGGATGACGAAAGCAAGAAGGGGTTCGCTTCGCGCCCCCGGGATGACGAAAGCCAAAATAGCGGATAGGTTGTGCGCATGGTCACGCATCGCACCTTCATCGCGACCTATATCATGGCCAGCGGGCGCAACGGCACCCTCTATACGGGCATGACCGCCAACCTGCAGGCGCGGGTCTGGCAGCATCGCACCGGCACCTTCGACGGCTTCACCCGACAGAATCGCTGCACCCGGCTGGTCTGGTTCCAGCGCTTCGCCTGGGTGGTCGAGGCGATCCGGCGCGAGAAGCAGATCAAGGAGTGGAAGCGGGACTGGAAGCTGGCCCTGATCGAGCGCGACAACCCCGACTGGCTTGATCTCGCCGCCGACTGGTTTGCTGACACCGACCCCGACTGGACGCCACCCGGGGAGCCGCACTGACGCCGTCAACCCCGTTTCAATATCGCCGTCAGACTGCCGTCGCTTTCCAGCATCACCACCTCGGCCTCGGCCAGGGTCAGGCCGCCGCTGTCGCGCACGGCGCTCAGGGCCTCGGCCGCGGTCACCCGTTCGCGTCGCATCGCCGCCTCCACCGGGCGGCCGTCGCGCACCAGAACGGTCGGCTCGGACCGCACGCCGCGTCGCACCCAGGCCCAGCGGATCGAGGACCAGGTGACCAGATACTGCAGGCCGATCAGGCCGGCGAAGGCCACCAGACCCTCGGCCAGGGCGACATCCTTGTTCAGCAGGGTGGTGGCCAGGATCGAGCCCAGGGCCACGGTCACCACCAGGTCAAAGGCGTTCAGCTTGGACAGGGTCCGCTTGCCCGACAGCCGCAGGAACAGCACCAGCCCGACATAGGCCAGCCCGGTCACCACCACCGTCCGCCCCAGCCCCGGCCAGCCCTGAAACAGAATATCGCCCATCGCCTCGCCCTCCTGCGGTTCCCGGAACCAACGGCCGGGGACGGGCAGGGTTCACCGATAGCCCCTCTCCC
>CAXBHG010000309.1:0-2163 GCA_963975385.1 uncultured Brevundimonas sp. | reverse complement strand
GAAGGTCCAGCGCGAGACCTTCCTCGCCGCCGGGGTGACGATGAGCGCGCCCGACACCGTGCATTTCTCGTACGACACCGAAATCGGTGGCGGCACCACGATCGAGCCCTACGTCGTGTTCGGCCCCGGCGCGAAGATCGCCGGCGGAGCCCGTATCCGCGCCTTCAGCCATATCGAGGGGGCCAGCGTCGCCGCCGGGGCCGAGGTCGGTCCCTATGCCCGGCTGCGCCCCGGCGCGGACCTCGGTGAGAACGCAAAGGTTGGCAATTTCGTCGAGGTCAAGAATGTGACGATGGGGGCAGGGGCCAAGGCCAACCACCTGGCCTATCTGGGCGACGGCGACATCGGGGCCGGGGCCAATATCGGGGCCGGGACCATCTTCTGTAACTACGACGGCTTCTTCAAACACCGCACCACGGTGGGCGAGGGGGCCTTCATCGGCTCCAACAGCGCCCTGGTCGCCCCGGTGACCATCGGGGCCGGGGCCATGGTCGGCTCGGGCTCGGTCATCACCAAGAACGTCGACGCCGGCGACCTGGCCCTGGGCCGCGGCGAACAGACGGCCAAGCCGGGCTGGGCCCGACGGTTTCGCGAGTCGATGCAGGCCAGGAAGGCAGCGAAGACATGAGTGCTGACACCCAGAAACGCCTCGCCGGTGAAGCCGCCGCCGCCCATGTCGAACCCGGCATGACCGTCGGCCTCGGCACCGGCTCGACCGCGGCCTGGTTCGTCAAGGCGCTGGCGGCGCGGGGGCTGGACGGTCTGCGCTGCGTGCCGACGTCCGAGGCCACCGCCGATCTGGCGCGCGACCTGGGCCTGACCCTGTCGACGCTGGAGGATACGCCCCGTCTGGACCTGACCGTCGACGGGGCCGACGAGGTCGGACCGGGCCTCGCCCTGATCAAGGGCGGCGGCGCGGCCCTGCTGCGCGAGAAACTGGTCTGGGAGGCCTCGAACCGCTGCCTCGTCATCGCCGACGCCGCCAAGGTGGTGCAGACCCTGGGCAGGTTCGCCCTGCCGATCGAGGTGGTCGCCTTCGGTCACAAGACCACGGCCAACCGGATCGCCGATGTGCTGGCCGACCATGACATCGCCATGCCGGCCCGGCTGCGTCAGGCCGAGCGCGGCGTGGTCCGCACCGACGGCGGCAATGTCATCTATGACGCCGCCTGCGGGGCCATCCACGACCCGGCGCGTCTGGCCTCGGACCTGAAGCTGATCACCGGCGTGGTCGAGCACGGCCTGTTCCTCGACCTCGCCGATCTGGCGATCATCGGTGGCGACGGCGGGGTGGAGATCCTGACGCCCTGACGGGCGCGCAGGATCAGTCCGGTTCCGCGGTCGTCAGGCGTCCGTGAGCGCGGCGGATCGAGCTCGAGATTTCACTGCGTCCGGCCCCCAGGTTTTTGCGGGTCCGTTCGGCCTGGTACAGGCCCAGAAGATAGGCCTCGTCCCAGTCGGTCAGGCCCTGTGCCGAGTCCGGGTCCTCGAACACATTGAGGATCGAGGCGTAGCGGCTGGTGTCGGCCGTGGGATCGATCTGCGCCAGGGTGATCATGGCCAGATAGTCGGCCAGCTGCTGGGTGGAGACGCTGCTGAGCTGATCCACATCCACGATCACCACGGTACGGAACAGATTGTCGACGATCTGGGTGCTCAGGCGCGAGGCGGCAAAGGTCGATATGACCGGCGCATAGTCCTCGGGGTGAGGGTCAAGGGCCGGGCTGGAGTCGCAGGAGCCCTTGCATTCCCCTGGAAGGCGCACGGCGCGGCTGCCCGTCTGGCTGTCGATCGGCATACTGACCTGCCACCACCGCACCGGCTGATCGGAGCCGATAAAGGCATTCAACGCGGTGCCGCCCCGGTCCATGCCCGCCCCGCCCATCCGGAAGGCCCGCCGGCGTTCCCGGACCAGTTCTTCGGCCAGACGGTCCGGTTCATCGGTGGCGATGATGATGACATTGGCCATGCAACCCGGTTGTCCCGGGGTCAGGCCGACATCCTCGGCCACCGTGGAAACGCGGTCCACGATGTACTGGGCGGGTTCCGTCCGCAGGTTGGCCACGCCCACGCAGATTTGTCCCTCCCAGCGGGCGATGCCGCGATCCCGGTTGGGGGCCGCGACCTCATTGACGAAGTCCCGGATCAGGGTGTCCAGCGGCG
>CAXBHG010000308.1:0-2189 GCA_963975385.1 uncultured Brevundimonas sp. | reverse complement strand
GCAGGAACACGATCATCTTCGTCGTGATCGCGATGATCTTCCTGCTCGGCTACAGCGAATTCATAATGAAGCCGCAGGCGGAGCGCCGTCAGGCGGCCCAGCAGCTGGCGGCGACCGAACAGACGGTCGAGGGCGCGGCCACCGCAGCCAGCCCGGCCACGACCGTGTTCGTGACCGATCGCCGGGCCGCCCTGGGGGCCGGTGCGCGGGTGCCGATCGAGACGCCGACGCTCAAGGGGTCGCTGTCGCTCGAGGGCGGGCGCATCGATGACCTGTTCCTGACCGACTATCGCGATAGCCTGGCCGCCGACTCGCCGGCCGTCGAACTGTTCCGCCCGCAGGGGATGGAGCACAGCTATTCGGCCCTGTTCGCCTGGAACGGCCCCAATGTCCCGGGCGGCGTGCCCGGGCCGCGGACGCCGTGGCGGCTGACCGCCGGTTCTGTGCTGACGCCGACGACCCCGGTCACCCTGACCTGGGACAACGGCCAGGGCCTGCGCTTCACCCGCGTCATCGGCATCGATGCCGAATATCTGTTCACCGTCACCGATACGGTCGCCAATTTCGGCACCCAGGCCATCACCATCGCCCCGTTCGGCCGCGTCGAGCGCCAGGGGGTTCCCGACCACGTCGGCGGCCAGATGATCCTGCACGAAGGGGCCATCGGCACCTTTGGCGAAGCGGGCAAATTTTCCACCCAGCAGCTGAAATACAAGGACTGGGCCAAGAAGGAGCGGGTCCAGTACAGCTCGACCGGCGGCTGGATGGGCATCACCGACAAATACTGGCTGGCGGCGATCATCCCCGACCAGACCGAGAAGGTCGAGGCCGAGTTCCGCGTGCGGGATCGTGACGGGGCCGGCATTCACGAGGTGAATATGATGGGCGCCGCGCGCACCATCGCGCCCGGTCGCCAGATCACCGAAACCCAGAAGCTGTTCGCCGGCGTCAAGCGCAACCAGATCCTGAAGGGCTATCAGGACGAGCTGGAGCTGCCGCGCTTCACCTATGCCATCGACTGGGGGATGTTCTGGTTCCTGACCCAGCCGATCTTCTGGGTGGTGGAGTTCTTCTTCGGCCTGCTGGGCAATTTCGGCCTCGCCATCCTGGCCCTGACCTTCGTCGTCAAACTGATCATGTTCCCGCTGGCCAACAAGTCCTACGAGAGCATGTCCAAGATGCGCAAACTCCAGCCGCTGATGGAGGAGATCAAGAAGAAGCATCCTGACGACCCCAGCAAACAGCAGCAGGAGACGATGGCGCTCTATCAGCGCGAGAAGATCAATCCCCTGGCGGGCTGTCTGCCCATCCTCGTGCAGATCCCGGTCTTCTACGCCCTGTACAAGGTGCTGTTCGTCACCATCGAGATGCGGCACGCGCCCTTCTTCGGCTGGCTGCGCGACCTGTCCGCCCCCGATCCCTCGAGCCTGTGGACCCTGTACGGCCTGATCCCGTGGGACCCGTCGTCCCTGCCGCTGATCGGCACCCTGCTGGCGACCAATTTCGCCCTCGGCATCCTGCCCATCTTCTATGGCCTGACCATGTGGCTGCAGATGGCGATGAATCCGCCGGCTCCGGACCCGGTCCAGCGCAAGATCTTCGCCTTCATGCCGGTGGTGTTCACCTTCATCATGGCCACCTTCCCGGCCGGCCTGCTGGTCTACTGGGCCTGGAACAACGTGCTGTCGATCATCCAGCAGTGGTTCATCATGCACCGCCTCAAGGCCGAGAATCCGATCGATACCTTCCTCGCCCGTTTCAAGAAGACGGCGTGACCGACTTCACCCCCGAGGAGCTGGAGGACGCGCGGGTCCTGTTCTCGCGTCCGGCCACCTTCGTCATGGGGGCGGCCAAGATCGAGCAACTGCCCGAGCCGGACCTGCCCGAGGTCGCCTTCGCCGGGCGATCGAACGTCGGCAAGTCCAGCCTGATCAACGGGCTGGTCGGCATGCACAAATTGGCCCGGGCCTCGAACGAGCCGGGCCGGACCCGGGAGGTCAATTTCTTCGACCTCGACGGCAAGTTGCGGCTGGTCGACCTGCCCGGTTACGGCTGGGCCAAGGCGTCGAAGACGACGGTGCGGAAATTCCAGGATCTGGGGCGTGACTATCTGCGCGGCCGGGTCACCCTGAAGCGGGTCTATCTGCTGATCGACAGCCGCCACGGCCTGAAGAAGGTGGACGACGAGG
>CAXBHG010000307.1:0-2195 GCA_963975385.1 uncultured Brevundimonas sp. | reverse complement strand
CCGGTGATCCATTTCGACTGGCCCGACGCCGTGGCGATGCGCCCGTCCAGCGACGTCGCCAGTTTCAGGGTAACGCGCGGCCGCATCAGCTGCGACCGGGCTCGTCCAGCCCTTCGTCGCCGAGGAATTTGGCGAAATCGCCGGTGTGGCGGAAATCCTTGTAGACCGAGGCGTAGCGGACATAGGCGACCTCATCGACGCTCTTCAGCGCCTTCATGATGAAGTCGCCGACGGTGCTGGACGGGATCTCGGTCTCGCCCAGGCTTTCCAGCTGGCGCACGATGCGGCTGACCAGCTGTTCGACCTGTTCCGGCTGCACCGGCCGTTTGCGCAGGGCGATGCCCAGCGACCGCTCCAGCTTGTCGCGGTCGAACGGCGTCCGCCGCCCGTTGCGCTTCAGGATCATCAGCTCACGCAGCTGAACCCGTTCAAAGGTGGTGAAACGCCCGTTGCAGTTGGGGCAGGACCGACGCCGACGGATGGCCGCGCCGTCGTCCGACGGGCGGCTGTCCTTCACCTGGGTGTCCTGATGGCCGCAGAAGGGGCATTTCATCGGCGTCTATCCATAGATCGGGAAGCGACGGGTCAGGGCCCGCACTTCCTCGGCGACGCGGGCCTGGACGGCGGTGTCCGCCTCGTCCGTGCCCTGCATCGAATCGATCACATCGGCGATCCAGTGGCCGACCTGCTGGAACTCGGCGACGCCGAAGCCGCGCGTGGTCCCCGCCGGGGTCCCCAGACGCACGCCCGAGGTCACGGTGAAGGGCGCGGTGTCGAACGGCACACCGTTCTTGTTGCAGGTCATCAGGGCATGCTCCAGCGCCGCCTCGGTCGCCTTGCCGGTGACGCCCTTGGGCCGCAGGTCGACCAGCATCAGATGGCTGTCGGTGCCGCCCGAGACGATGGCCAGCCCCCGCTCTTCCAGCACCTTGGCCAGGGCGCGGGCATTGTCGACGACCTGTCGGGCATAGGCCTTGAACTCGGGCTTCAGCGCCTCGCCGAAGGCCACGGCCTTGGCGGCGATCACATGTTCCAGCGGCCCGCCCTGCAGGCCGGGGAAGACGGCCGAATTGATCTTCTTGGCGATGTCGCCGTCATTGGTCAGCACCATGCCGCCGCGCGGGCCGCGCAGGGTCTTGTGCGTGGTGGTGGTGGTGACATGGGCGTGGGCCACCGGGTCGGGATAGGCCCCGCCGGCGATCAGACCGGCATAGTGGGCCATGTCGACCATCAGATACGCCCCGACGCTGTCGGCGATCTCGCGGAAGCGTTTGAAATCGATATGCCGGCTGTAGGCCGAGGCCCCGGCCACGATCAGCTTGGGCTTCTCCTGCTCGGCCATGGCCTGGACGTGATCATAATCAATCAGATGGTCGTCTTCCTTGACCTTGTAGGTCACGGGCCGGAACCATTTGCCGGACTGGTTGGCCGGGCTGCCGTGGGTCAGGTGGCCGCCGCAGGCCAGGTCCATGCCCAGGAAGGTATCGCCGGGCTGCAGCAGGGCCATGAACACCGCCTGGTTGGCCTGGGCCCCCGAGTGCGGCTGGACGTTGGCGAAGCCCGCCCCGAACAGTGCCTTGGCCCGCGACCGCGCCAGATCCTCGGTGACGTCGACATATTCGCAGCCGCCGTAATAGCGACGCCCGGGATAACCCTCGGCGTATTTATTGGTCAGGACCGAGCCCTGGGCCTCCAGCACCGCCTTCGAGACGATGTTTTCCGAGGCGATCAGCTCGATCTGTTCCTGCTGACGGCCCAGTTCGCCGGCGATGCCGCGGGCGATCTCCGGATCGGCCTCGGCCAGGCCGCGCGAGAAATAGGCGTCATGGACGAAGGGTGCGGTCACGGCAGGGCTCACGGCTGGAAGTGGAAGGCGACATATCTAGGCCGTGGCGCGTCCGGCCACAACATCTGGTGGTCAGCTGGCCTCAAGCGCCCGTTTCAGCTTGGCGATGGCCAGACGCTCGACGGCCCTGGGTTCGGCGGCGGGGCCGATGGCGCAGACTTCGCGCCCGGTCGCCACATGGATGGCCGAAACCTTCAGATACAGGCCGTTGCGGACCTTCTCGAGGATGATCCCGCCGGGATCGGCGGCCATCAGGCCGCGACGGGTTTCCGGACCACATTGCAGTGGGTCCACAGCCGGTCCATCGCCTTGACCAGATCATCCATCATCGCATCGGTGTGATTGGGCG
>CAXBHG010000306.1:0-2199 GCA_963975385.1 uncultured Brevundimonas sp. | reverse complement strand
GAACGGCTCGGAACAGGCCACCCCCATCACATGCTGGGCCAGGGTATCGAGCGTGCCGACATGGACCGGCTCCCAGTCGAAGGCATTCTCGGCCACCGCCTCGCGCGCGGCCTGGCATTCCAGGGTCTCGAACCGGCTGGCCGGGACCATCAGGGCGCGGCTGGGTTCGTCCAGCCGGTGGTTGGCCCGGCCGATGCGCTGCACCAGCCGCGAGGCCCCCTTGGGCGCGGCCAGCTGGATCACCAGATCGACGTCACCCCAGTCGATGCCCAGATCGAGGGTCGAGGTGCAGACCACCGCCCGCAGCTCGCCCCGGGACATCGCCGCCTCGACCTTGCGCCGCTGTTCCGCCGCCAGGGAGCCGTGATGCAGGGCGATCGGCAGGTTGTCGTTATTGATGCTCCATAGCTGCTGGAACACGAATTCGGCCTGCCAACGGGTGTTGACGAACACCAGGGTCAGCCGGGCCTCTGCGATGGCCTGATAGACCTCGGGCATGGCGTGCTGCCCCGTATGGCCGGCCCAGGGGACGTGACCTTCGGAGACCAGCACATCGATAACCGGGGGAGAGCCGGGGTCGCCGCGGACGATGGTGACGGGCTCTCCCCCCGCAGGGGGGAGGGGACCATGCGAAGCATGGTGAGGGGGGCGTGCGCGAGTGACCCCCTCCACCGCTTCGCGGTCCCCCTCCCCCGTTGGGGGAGGATTACCCGGCCGCAACCAGCCCGCGATCATGGCCGGATCGTCGACGGTGGCGGACAGTGCCACCCGCCGCATCTCGGGCGCGAAGGCCTGCAACCGGCCCAGCGCCAGTGACAGCAGGTCGCCGCGCTTGCCGCTCCAGATGGCGTGGACCTCGTCCAGCACCACGCATTTCAGATCGGCGAAATAGCTCCGTGCCCCGTCCCAGGCGCAAAAGAGGGCCAGCTGTTCCGGCGTGGTCAGCAGGATGTCGGGCGGGAAGTCGCGCTGGCGCTGCTTCTTCGACGGTTTGGTGTCACCGGTCCGGCTTTCGACATGGATGTTCAGCCCGATCTCGCGGATCGGGGTCATCAGATTGCGCTCGACGTCGACGGTCAGGGCCTTGAGCGGCGAGATGTAGAGGGTGTGCACCCCCGAGCCCCGACCGAAGGCCGGACGCGGGCCGCGCTCGCTGAGTTCGATCAGGCTGGGCAGGAAACCCGCCAGCGTCTTGCCGCCCCCGGTCGGGGCGACCAGCAGGGCGTGCGACCCGGCCCGGGCCGCCGCGACCATCTCCATCTGGTGCCGACGCGGCGACCAGCCGCGCGTCGCGAACCAGTCGGCGAACAGGGGGGGAAGCGTTGCGGGAGCGGCCGGGGGGATCACATCCGGCCTATAGCATGTTCCCGTTCCGTTTCACGCGTCGAACCGCTATCTGTGATGTGTGTCCGACGAATCCGCCCTCGCCGCCGCCGTCTGTCCCGCCGTCACCGGTGAGGAGCCGTGGCTGGTGCTGCCGCCCGCCCTGGCCATTCCGCCGGGCGCGGGGGCGATCTGCGACGGAGAGGGCGCGCGTCGGATCGGACGCGGCGCGGCCGAGGGGGCGTTTACCACCGCCCCGGTCATGGTCGCCCACGCCAGTCTGACGGCCCGTCGTCTGGGCCTGGCCCCGCCGGTGCGCTCGGCCGATCTGCTGGATGTGCTGGAGCTGTTCGCCTTTGTGCGCCCGGCCCGGTTCTGCGCCCCCTCGCCCAGCGGCCTGGCCCTGGCCCTGGGGATGAGCGAACCGAAGGGGGCCGAGGCCCAGGCGGTGGCCCTGCCTCATGCCGCCGATGCCCTGCTGCGCGAACTGGCCGAGCCCGCCTATCCGCGGCGCGAGGACGCGATGACCCTGAACGAGACCCTGTCCAAGGCGGGCTGGGGCTGGGGCTGGCGCGTGTCGGGGGCCCTGCAGCACCAGCCGATGCGGGCGCGCCAGTATCGCGGCTCGGGCCTCGATGTCTGGAGCCGGATGACCGAATGGGAGGACGAGGCCCCGCGCGGCGAGGCCGGGTCCGCCCCGGTCGACTCCGAGTCCGCCCGCATCCGGCTGGAGAAGCTGTTGCAGGCCTCGGGTCTGGACGAGACCCGCCCGACCCAGTCCGACTATGCGGCCGAGGCCGCCTATGCCTTTTCGCCGCGCGACGAGGAGGGCCGGCCGCGCGTGCTGCTGGCCGAGGCCGGCACCGGCACCGGCAA
>CAXBHG010000305.1:0-2207 GCA_963975385.1 uncultured Brevundimonas sp. | reverse complement strand
GGCCGCGTCGGGTCGGGAGGTCCCCCCGGCTTGATCGGGGGGCCGACGACCGCGGTCAAACATTGAGCCGCGTCGGGTCGAGAAGGCGGAGCCTTCTGACCGCGGCCCAACAAAAAGAAAGGGCCGCGGATCGCTCCGCGGCCCTTTTTCACGGGTCGGTGGCCGGACCCTATTGGGCCGGGGCGGCCTCGGGCACGAAGAAGCCGACGTGGGTGGCGAAGGTCGGCAGCAGCCCGACCCAGACCGAGGTCGGGTCGATCAGCTGCTGGGTGCCGGCCCCCGGCACCAGCAGGACGTCGAACTGGACGATGGCCGTCCCCGCCGCCGTGCCGGGCGTGAAATAGGCCTTCAGGAAACGGTGCTCGAGGTTCCACTGATTGACCAGCTCGGGGGTGATCGTCTCATTGCTGAACGCCGCCATATACTGGATGTCGCCGCAGACATCGGCCTCGCAGCCGTTGAAGAAGACCAGCCAGGTCATCGGCCCGTCGGTGACGGTGACCGAGGTCCGGCCCTCGGCGCGGGTGACCTCGCTCACCGTGGCCCCGACGCTGATCAGCCAGTCGCGCACGGCGGTGACCGACAGCCCGCCAGGGGCCGGAGTCTGGGCGGCCGGGGCGGCCTGGTAGGCCGTCTGCGTCACCGCCCCGGGCGTGGCGGCGAGAACGGCCCCGGGCGCGGCCAGCAGGGCGGCGGTGGCGAGGGCGGCGGCGAAATGGCGATGGATCATGGTGGGAACTCCGGTTTCGGCCACCCTAACCCTCAGTCGCGCGATTGCGCCAGCCAGTCGGCACTGGTCATTTCATGCAACCGGGAGGCGGTCCGTTCGAATTCGAACGCTCCGTCACCGGTTGGATACAGGGCGTCCGGCCCGGCGGCGGCCCGCACCACCACCCGGACCCGCGCCTCATACAGGGCGTCGACCAGGGTGACGAACCGCCTGGCCTCGTCGCGCCGGGCCGGGTCCAGCACCGGTACCGCGTCGAGGAACAGGGTGTGAAACCGCCCGGCCACGGCCAGATAGTCCTGTGGCCCCAGGGCCCGGCCGCACAGCTCGTCAAAGCCGGCCCGGGCCATACCCCCGGCCGTGCGATCGACCACAACGTCCCGGCCCAGCACCGTCAGATGCGCCGGCTCCTCGGGCTCGTCACCCAGCAGGTCGGCCCACAGGGTCTCGAATTCCGGGTCGCCGAGGGCGAACCACAGCCGCCCCGCCGCCATCCGGTCCAGCCGCCAGTCGCGCGCGCCCGCCACCTCCAGCACCTCGCAGCGCTGGGTGATCCGGTCCACGAAGGGCAGGAACAGCTGACGGTTGATGCCGTGCAGATACAGCTGTTCCGGAGCCCGGTTCGACGTCACCGCCAGCACCACCCCGCGCGCGAACAGGGCCTCGAACAACCGGCCCAGCAGCATGGCGTCGGCGATGTCGGTGACCTGCAGCTCGTCGAAACACAGCAGCCGCGACTCCGAGGCGATCAGCTCGGCCACCGGCGCGACCGGGTCATCACCGCGATAGGTACCGAACACGGCCTTGCGCCGGGCCTTGTCGCCCTCGCGCCACTGGCGGATCAGGTCGTGCACCCGGGCCATGAAGGCGTGGAAATGGGCCCGGGTCTTCCGCGTCTCGGGCGCGCAGGCGAAGAACAGGTCCATCAGCATGGACTTGCCGCGTCCCGGCGGCCCCCACAGATAGACGCCGGTCACCTCGGGCACCTTGCCGAAGCGGCCGCGCCGCTTCAGGTCATGGCTCAGCCGCGACAGGGCCGCGATGGCGTCGTCCTGGGCCGGATCGGGGTGCAGCTGCCCGGTCTGGATACGCTTGTCATAGGCGGCGCGAAGGCGTGTGGGCATGGTCACGGGGCTTAACGGTCCGGCGCGTGTCTGAAAAGCCGTTGCTTCGCGACTGCGAAAGACCATATGCAGCGCCTACGGCCAGTTCCACCGCGCCTCCAGGTGAAGAGCGGCCGCGTATTGAAGGAATTCCCCATGGGCTATCGCGTCGCCGTCATCGGTGCCACCGGCAATGTCGGCCGGGAAATGCTGAACATCCTCGAGGAGCTGAACTTCCCCGTCGAGAAGATGCATGCCCTCGCCTCGCGCAAGTCGCGCGGCATCGAGGTGGGCTGGGGCGACAGCACCATCAAATGCGAGGACATCGACACCTTCGACTTCAAGACGGTCGACCTGGTGCTGATGAGCGCCGGCGG
>CAXBHG010000304.1:0-2219 GCA_963975385.1 uncultured Brevundimonas sp. | reverse complement strand
GCGGTTCGTCGCCGTCATAGGTGCGGATGAAGGCCATGGGGCTCCGGGGGTCAGGGTCCGGGCCTGTGTAGAGCCGGTTGCGGCAAAGGGGAATGCATCGCGATGCACGGCTGCCCGGTCGCGATCTGTCGGCTTTGAGCATCGTCACAGATGTGCGTCATCGGCAAAAATGGCGGAAAATGTTGACGAAACGGAGAATTCACTATAGGGTTGTCTCATTCCAAGATCATGATGTGTTTCCGGGTTCCGGCCTCGCGCCGTTCCCGTGAAGACCCATTTCAACATACTGATCGTATCGACTGAGGGCTGTATTTCGCGGCCTGAATAGTCGACCCCATCTTTGAAGGAGATGTCTTTGTCCGCACAACGCGCTGGTTCCTATTCTGCCCGTCCCCGTAACGACTTTCGTCGTGCCCCGACCCGCGCCCGCGTCGGTCTGGCCATGCGCCGGTCGATGGATTTCGGGCCGCTGGGTGACGTCGAGCCGCTGATCCAGAACCAGGGCCTGGCCCTGGCCCCGATGTCGACCGGCGATGCCAGCCTGTCGGTCGCCGGTGTCACCGTCCTGCCGACGGCGCGCGGTGCCGATATCGCCAGCGGAGCCCTGAAGGGGCTGGTCGTGCCGGGTGGCATGACCGACGACGCCTCGATGGCGGCCGTCAAGACGCTGCTGGATGCGGCCGGTGCCAAGGGCGTGCCGATCCTCGCCTTCGGGGACGGGGTCGAACAGGCGGTCCTGACCGCCGGTGGTGATCCGGCTGCCTTCGCCGATGCGCCGGCCGTGATGATTCACGGCACGCAGATCACCTCGCTGGCGGACCGTGACGCCGTGGCGACGGCCGCCGCGACCATCGGCTAGCGAACTAGACCCGCCGGAACAGCAGACACAGGTTGTTGGCCGGCATCGCCGTCCGCAACGTCAGGGCCAGTCCGGCCGCCCGCGCCAGGGCGACGACATCCTCGAGGGCGCGCAGACCCCAGTCCGGGTCGCGCGCCCTCAGTGAGTCATCGAAGGCCGCATTCGATGCGGCCAGCGGAACGTCCGCCTCACGGTAGGGGCCATACAACACCAGCAGGCCGCCCGGATGACGCAGCATCCGCGCCGCGCCAAGCATCAGCCCCTCGGTGGCCGCCCACGGGCTGATGTGGATCATGTTGATGCAGACGACCGCCTCGAACGGCGGACCGTTGCTGGCCCCGTCCGGCGGCCAGCTCAGCGGATCGGCGGCGTCCAGCGCCAGCGGGGCGGTCAGGTTGGGCAGGGCCGCGGCCTCGCGCCAGGCGGTGATACTGGCCCGGGCTTCGGGGCTGGGGTCGCTGGGGGTCCACTGCAGGCCGGGCAGGCCGCGGGCAAAGGCCACCGCATGCTCGCCTGAGCCGGCTGCGATCTCCAGCACCCGGCCGCGCGCCGGCAGATGCGCCTTCAGCACCGCCAGGATCGGTGCCGTATTGCGCGCCACGGCGGGGGAGGTGAGGCCGCCGCTCGGGGCGGCGCTGACGGGATCGAGGGTGTGCACGGGCGATCGATACCGCCCCCGACGGGTGGAGGCGACCGGAAAATGCGGACCGGTCGCGGAGGCCGCGCGACCGGGGGTGGAAAATTGCACCGGTTGACGTCGGGTTCCCGGCGGTGTTCCTGCCCCCCTGTAACAGAGCGTGATAGCCACGCTCGAGCGCCTCGGCGGCGAAGATCGTCAGGCGGACAGGTTCAGGAGCGTCTCGCGTGACCCAGGTTCAAGCCATCCCCGGACTTCATCCCGCCCCGACCCGCCACGCCCGGCTGGTCGCCTGGGTCGAACAGATCGCGGCCCTGACCAAACCCGACCGGGTCCATTGGTGCGACGGCTCGGAGGCCGAGAAGGCGCAGATCGTCGCCGACTTGATCGACAAGGGCACGCTGCGGGCGCTGAACCCGGACAAGCGCCCGGGCAGCTACTACGCCGCCTCCGACCCCAAGGACGTCGCCCGGGTCGAAAGCCGCACCTTCATCTGCTCGCAGGACGCCGCGGACGCCGGCCCGACCAACAACTGGTCCGACCCCGCCGAGATGCGCGACCGTCTCGACGGCCTGTTCGACGGCTGTATGGCCGGCCGCACCTTGTACGTCGTGCCCTTCTCGATGGGGCCGATCGGCTCGGAACTCAGCGCCCTCGGGGTCGAGATCACCGACAGCGGCTATGTCGCCGTCTCCATGGGCATCATGACCCGGATGGGCCGCG
>CAXBHG010000303.1:0-2230 GCA_963975385.1 uncultured Brevundimonas sp. | reverse complement strand
CTATTCGCCGACGACCTTGGCGCGGGTTTGCCGGTTCGTCCAGCGGGCGAGTATCCGGCGCAGGCTTTCGGGCTCCAGCGGCTTGACCAGATGGTCATCCATCCCCGCCTCCAGACAGGCCCGGCGGTCCTCGGCAAAGGCGTTGGCGGTCAGGGCCACGATCGGGGTCTGGTCGCCGCGCGCGCGGATCGCCCGGGTCGCCGTGGGGCCGTCCATGCCCGGCATCCGCATATCCATGAACACCATGTCGTAGCGGGCCCGGGTCAGGGCGGCGACGGCCTCATGGCCGTTGGCGGCGGTCTCGACGGCGCAGCCCTCGCGGCGCAGCAGGGTCGCGGCCAGCAGGGACCCGACCGGATTGTCCTCGACCAGCAGCACCCGGGTGCCGGCGAAGCGGATGGTGGCGACGCGGTCGTCGTCGGCCGGCGGCGGGGGCGGAAGTCCGGGGATCTGGGCGGTGGTGGGATTGGCCACGGCCAGCACCCGCTCGGCCAGGGAGGCGCGGCGCAGGGGCTTGATCAGATAGCCGTGGAAACCGGCCGTGCGGTAGCGGGCGATCAGATCCCGCTCTGACGGCCGCAGCAGCACGATGCCCCGGCCCTTTTCCGGACGCGGGGCCAGGGTCTCGCCGGCGACGGCGGCCAGGGCGTGGTCGACCAGGACGACCGGCGCGCCGGGATGGACCTTGCCGCCCGAGGCCTCGATCTGTTCGATCGCCGCCTGGCGGACCATATCATCGGGCGACAGCACACCCACGGCCAGGCCTTCCAGCGGCCGACCGCGTTCGGGCACGTCGGCGGCGGCGGCGAAACTGGCCTCGAACCGGAAACGCGAGCCCTTGCCGCGACCGCGGTTGCCGACCGAAACCTTGCCACCCATGGCGTCGGCCAGCCGTTTGACCACGGCCAGACCCAGGCCGGCCCCGCCGAACCGGGTCGCGTCCGAGGCGTCGACATGGCCGAACTCCTCGAAGATGCGGGCCCTTGCCTCGGCCGGGATGCCGGGTCCGGTATCGTCGACGACAAAGGCCAGGCGCACGCGCGGCCCGACCCGGGCGACCCGTTCGACGGAGATGTGCACCCCGCCGCTCTCGGTGAATTTCACGGCATTGCCCGCCAGGTTGAACAGCACCTGACGCAGCCGGCCCTCGTCGGCCATCACATCGATCGCGTCCGGCGCGACCGACCAGACCAGTTCCAGACCCTTCTCATGGGCGCGCGGACTCAGCAGTTCGGCGACGCTGCGCACCAGGCCCTCGATGTCGACCGGGGCGGCGTCGAACTCCAGCTTGCCGGCCTCCAGCCGGGCATAGTCCAGCAGATCATTGACCAGACCCAGCAGGTGTTCGGCCGACTGGCGCGCAGCCTCGGCATAGGCGCGCTGGGCCCCGTCCAGCCGGGTCCGGGTCAGCAGGCCCAGCATGCCGATCACCCCGTTCAGCGGGGTGCGCATCTCGTGACTCATCAGGCGAAGAAACTGCTGTTCGGCCCCGTCGGGCGGCTCCGGGCTGTCCGGGCGGGAGGCGGTCGCGATGGTCTTCGCCGATCGTGTCATCTTTGGTCTCCGGAGATCAGTATCCGGCACAACCGTTAAGGGAGGCTCAAGGCGGAAATGGAAATTCCACGGCCGTCGATGCCCCGGGGACGGAGCGAACGCCGCCGTCTCCGGGATCCGGCCCCATCGGCGTCCGCCGGTGCACCAGGGCCTCGGCCACATGGCGGCGCACCACGCCGTCGGCCCCTTCCAGATCGGCGATGGTCCGCGCCAGCCGCAGGGTCCGCACCCAGCCCCGCGCCGTCAGCCCCCCGGCCTCGCCCGCCCGCATCAACAGGGCCCGCCCCGGTGCATCGGGGGCGGCGAACCGGTCCAGGGTCTCGCCCGAGGCGCGGGCGTTCAGGGCCTGATCCGGCGGCAACCCCGCCACCCGCGCCCGCGCCTCCTGCAGGCCCCGGGCCACGGCGACCCGGGCCGCGGCCTCGGCCGTGCCCTCGACCGGCGGCGGCAGGGCCATGTCGGCGGCGGTCACCGGCGGCGTCTCGACCGTCAGGTCGATCCGGTCGAACATCGGGCCCGAGATCCGGTTCTGATAGTCGCGCTGGCAGCGCGGGGCCTTGCCGCAGGCCCCACGCCCGCCGCCGCCGAGGCCGCAGCGACACGGATTCATGGCCGCGATCAGCTGGAACCGGGCCGGATAGCGGATATGGGCATTGGCCCGGGCCACCACGATCTC
>CAXBHG010000302.1:0-2233 GCA_963975385.1 uncultured Brevundimonas sp. | reverse complement strand
CCGGGGGCGAAAAAGCTGAAGACCGGCTCGGGGGCCGGTTCCGGAACGGGGGGCGTAACCGGATCGGCGGGGGGCGTCACGGGTGTGTCGGCGGTGTCACCCGGTGGGGACGCGGGGTCGGTCGGGGTGTCGGACGTGTCAGGCGTATCGGTTGGATCCTGAGGGACATCGACCGGGGGCACATCTGTGGGGACATCCACGTCGGTATCCGGCAGTGTCGCCGGATCGTCGGTCGAGACTGGATCGGTTGCAGGTGTATCGCTGTCGACCGGCGTGTCCGGCGTGGTGTCTCCGGTATCGCCATAGGGGTCGTCGACGGGTGTGCCCGGAGGTGGCGGGCCGGGGGCGCCGGGGGGGATGGCCGGGCCCGGTTCGGGGGTGGTCGGTGCCGGACCGCCGTCCCCCGGAAAGCGGATGAAGTCACATCCGGCCAGTCCGGACAGCGCGAAAGCCGCCAGAATGAATGAAGCCTTTTTCAGCATCAGCGTGTCCCCGCGATGACCAGTTTACGGGCGATTTCCAGCGCCTCGTCCTCTCCGATACAGGTCGGGGCTGCGCCCGAACTGTTCTTGCATTCGAATTCGATCAGATAGTCGGCACCATAGCGAGAGAAGGCGACCTGGGCACCGGATGCCGTGGCGACGAAAGCCGGTTCGGTGTCGCCAGATATATCACCGCTGTCACGGGCACCGACGACTTCGTTCGAGCCGTTGACGACGATGTCATAGTCGACGCCGGGATAGGTCGCGAAATAGCCGTCGCTCATCGGCTGGAATTTGACGCCGCCTTCGGCGGATTGCGGCACGACAATGCCGGTGGGCAGCAGGACCGGTACCGGCGCGGCTTCTGCGCCGGACTGGACCTGGAAAGCGCCTGCGCTGCGTTCGTCGCTCGGAACCGACGCCATGTCGCGTCGGGCAGCCTCCCAATCGATACCCGCCGTGGTTTCGACCGCTTCCGGACGGACCGGCGTTTCGGGATCAGCAGGCGCACCATCCGGTGGTGTCGCCGAGTCTGTCGCAACCGTTGTGTCAGACGCCGGGTCTGGTCCCTTGAGACGGTCACATCCCGTCAGGGCAAAAGCCAAAACAGCGGCAAGGGCGAGCGTGCTGGACGTGTTCATTGTCAGTCTTCCTTTCCAGGATGGGCGATATAGTCGGGATCTGCATAGGCGACCCCGTCAACGGCCATGATTTTCTCCTGCACCGAACGGATGGCCGCGCGGGTCGGTTCCACACCCGGGGGCATTTGATAGGCAAGCCTGATTTCGCCGGAATAGCTGGCCCCGACGAGGACGAAGTCCCTCAAGGCCGGCGTGCGCCGGACATAGTCGGCAAAGGCCTGCTCGGCGGCCGCCGGATCCTTCTTGTAGAGGCGTGCAACCGAATCGATTTCCTCAGCCCCCTTGATGCGCACGATGAAGGTGACCTCCACCCCGGTCGCCTGCGCCATGATCACGCTTTGCGGCACCTGTGCGGGTTGGATCGCGGGGCCGTCGGGCAGGGCGCCGCCTTCGGTGTCCAATGGCGCAGGCGCATCCGGTAGCGTGCCTATCAGCGGACTGGCATCCCGGTCGACGCGTGTGTCAGGCAGTGAGGCCGTCGGCACATCGGACACGCCCGACAGGGTCACGCTCGGCCGGTCGTCGTTTTCAGGTGATCCCGCCAGGACAAACAGGCCGGTCGCCCCCGCAAGCAATGTGAGGCCTGCCAGACCGAGCGGGCCGCCAAAATGAAACGGGGAGCGAATGCCAGCCATGCCTATTGCGTGCCTCCGCCCGTATTCAGCGGCGGCACGTTGGCAAGGTTCAGCAAGCCGCCACACGGACGCGCACACATGTCCGGGCTGCCGGGGATCGGCGTCGTGCCAGGATAGGTTGCGCAGGCACCTGCACACTGGAGCGGCTCACGCGTATCGAGCGCCGCAATCAGCGTGGCCTTCAGCTCCGACGGGGTCGCGTCCGGTTGGCGGGCCTTGAGCAAGGCCAGCGCGGCCGAGACATGCGGGGCCGCCATGCTGGTGCCCTGTTCGTAAGCATAGAAGCAGGTGTCGACGCCTTCTCCGGTCACAGGGTCATAGCAATTGGTCGCCGCCTTGGTGGACAGGACACCATCCGGGCGACCATCGCCATTGTCGTCGCGGGTCAGGTCGCCGCCCGGCGCGATAACGGTGACATTATCACCGAAGTTCGAATAGGGCGCGATCTGGCCACGGGCATCGCCAGCCGCCACCG
>CAXBHG010000301.1:0-2246 GCA_963975385.1 uncultured Brevundimonas sp. | reverse complement strand
CCCTGGATCGGGGCGTTGATGGCGGCGCGTTCGCCGAACTGGCGCTCGGCCCCCGACTTTGAGTGAATGGCGGGGATGTGGATGCGGCGGCCGAACACGGTGGAGACGTATCCGGCCTCGCGCACCTCGGCCTTGATCGCCTCCATATAGTCGCGGATGCCGGGGAAGCGCTCGAAATAGGTCTTGATATAGGCCCCGGCCTCTTCCCTCGGAATGTTCAGCTGCGCCGCCAGGCCAAAGGCGCTGATGCCATAGACGATGCCGAAATTGATGGCCTTGGCGCGGCGGCGCGTCTCGGCCGGCATGCCCTCGACCGGCACGCCGAACATCTCGCTGGCGGTGGCGGCGTGAATGTCCAGGCCCGCCTTGAAGGCGCGTTTCAGCTCGGGAATGTCGCCGATATGGGCCAGCAGCCGCAGCTCGATCTGGCTATAGTCGGCGCTGATCAGCACATGGCCGGGCGCGGCGATGAAGGCCTGGCGGATCTGGCGGCCGGTCTCGGTGCGGATCGGAATATTCTGCAGATTGGGGTCGGAACTGGCCAGCCGCCCGGTGCTGGCCGCGGCCAGCTGATAGCTGGTGTGGACCCGGTCGGTGCCGGGGTCCAGCGCCGCGCTCAGCGCATCGGTATAGGTGCCCTTCAGCTTGGCCAGCTGGCGCCATTCCAGCAGCACGCGCGGCAGCTCGTGGGAGAGGGCCAGCTCGTCCAGCACGGCGGCGTCGGTGGCCCACTGGCCCCCGGCCGTCTTCTTGCCGCCGGGCAGGGCCATCTCCCCGAACAGGATTTCGCCCAGCTGTTTGGGGCTGGCGACATTGAACGGCCGCCCGGCCAGGGCGTGGGCCCGGGCCTCCAGCTCGACCATCTTCAGCCCGAACTCATGGCTCAGCCGTTTCAGCCGCGCCGGATCGACGCGGATGCCGTGCAGCTCCATCTGCGCCAGCACCGCCGGCATGCCGCGCTCCAGCGTCTGATAGACGGTCATCAGCCCGGCGGGGGCCAGGCGCGGATAGAGGATGGTGAACAGCCGCAGGGTCACGTCCGCATCCTCGGCCGCATAGGCGGTGGCCGGTTCCAGCGGCACATGTTTGAACGAGATCTGGGCCTTGCCGGTGCCGCACACCGCTTTGAACGGGATCGGCTCATGCCCCAGGTGCAGGCGCGACAGCTCGTCCATGCCGTGGCCGTGCAGCCCGCCCTCCAGCACATAGGAGATCAGCATGGTGTCGGCGATCGGCCCGACGTTCACGCCGTGGCGCGCCATCACCGCCAGGTCGTATTTGATGTTCTGGCCGACCTTCAGCACCGCCGGGTCTTCCAGCATCGGCTTCAGCCGTTCGAGGGCGGTCGCGGCGTCGATCTGTTGCAGGGGGGCGCGGGTGTCAGGGGTGTCGCCGAAATCCAGCCCTCCGGCCCCCGCCATCTCGGGATGGGCGTGGCTCAGGGGAATATAGCAGGCTTCATTGGGCCCGACCGCCAGCGACAGGCCGCACAGCCCGGCATGGGTGGCCGACAGGGCGTCGGTCTCGGTGTCGAAGCCGATGGTGCCGGCCTCACGGGCGCGGGCGATCCAGCCGTCCAGCTGTTCCAGCGTCTGCACACAGTCATAGGCCGCCGTGTCGAACGGCTGCAGGGCCACGTCGGCACTGACCGGCTGCGGGCCGTGGCGCGGGCTGGCGACCGGGGCCGAGAGGGGGGCAGAGGCACCCTGGGCCGATCTGGGCTGGAAGGCCGAGCCGTCATGGGCCGCCGCCTTGCCGTCGCCGACCCGTCTTTGCAGGCTGCGGAACTCCATCAGCTCCAGAAAGGCCGACAGGGTGGCCGGGTCGGGATCGCGCACGGCGAATTCCTCGACCGGGGCGGGCAGGGGCAGGTCGCACACCAGGGTGACCAGGTCGCGGCTCATGCGGATCTGGTCGGCGAATTCGATCAGGGTCTCGCGCCGCTTGTTCTGTTTGACCTCCGACGCCCGGGCCAGCAGGGTTTCGAGGTCGCCGTATTCCAGGATCAGCTGGGCCGCGGTCTTGACCCCGATGCCGGGCGCGCCGGGAATATTGTCCGAGGTGTCGCCGATCAGGGCCTGGACGTCGACGACGCGGTCGGGCGTGACCCCGAATTTGTCGAACACCGCGTCCTCCTCCAGCCGCCGGTCCTTCATCGGGTCGTACATGATGACGCCGCCGCCGATCAGCTGCATCAGGTCCTTGTCCGAGCTGACGATGACCGCCTCGCCCCCCGCCTCCCGCGC
>CAXBHG010000300.1:0-2255 GCA_963975385.1 uncultured Brevundimonas sp. | reverse complement strand
GGCTGGTCGACGGTCACATAGGCGGCACCGCCGCCCTGGACATAGACGCTGGAGCCGGCGCGGGCGTTGACGCCGGCGCGGGCCGCCGCGCCGGCATTGGCGTTGGCATTGGCGTTCACATTGACGTTGACGTTGACATTGCCACCGCCGCAGCAGGGCGGGGGCGGCGGCTGCTGGCAACACGGCGGGGGCGGCGGCGGCGGGGGCGGTGGCGGCGGTGCGCAGCAGGGCGGCGGCGGCGGCGTGCAGCCGGTGCCGCACTGGGCCGCGGCGCTGTCGGCGAAGGCCGTCAGGGCGATAAAGCCTGCCAGGGCTGGCAGCCAGGTGTTGATCCGCACCCGCATGGGCTGGACTCCCGATCGTCTCAGATACGTCGGCCAAGCAAGAAACAGGCCGATCCAGCCGGCATCAAAGCGGAAAAGCCTTTCGTTTCCGTTGCAATCCCGGGAATCCGGCGACGGCCCCGTCCTTGCGGGAGCGGGGGGTGGAGGCCGGAGCCATGTTCCATTCTGACACCCAGACCCTGATCGACACCTGGACCGACCTGGGCGAGGCAGCGCTGATTCCCGATCGCGCCAGTCTGGATCCAACCCGGCTGGGTCTGCTGCTGCCGCGGGCCTTCATGGCCGTGCGGCGCGGCGACGGGGCCGAGTTCCGACTCGCCGGCAGCTGGATCGAGACCTTCCACGGCGACCGTCTGGCCGGCACGGCCTGGCTGCCGTGGTGGAATGAATCCAGCCAGCCACTGGTCGCCGACGCCATCACCCGCACCTTCCGCGAGGCGCGGCCGGTGGTCATCGTGGCCGGGGCGGGTGACGACGTGACGGCGCTGGAGATCACCCTGACACCCCTGCGCGGGCCCGACGGCACCGCCGACCGGATCCTGGGCCTGTATGCCCCGACCACGGCCGCGACCCGCGGCCTGGTCGACGTCGAGTCTCTGACGGCGCGGGTTTCGGTCGGGGTCGGCGACGCCCGGCGCGCGCCGCTGAGTCTGGCCACGGTCGACGGCCGGCTGATCGCCTAGACCGCTTTCAGGTCGCCGGCGTAACGCCGCCAGTTCTGCACATAGTGGGCAGCCGAGGCCTTCAGGGCCGCGATCTGGCCGGGCTCCAGCTGGCGCACCACCTTGCCGGGCTGGCCCATCACCAGGGAGTTGTCGGGAATCACCTTGCCCTCGGTGATCAATGTATTGGCCCCGATCAGGCAGTTGTTGCCGATCTTCGCCCGTCCCAGAATCACCGCCCCGATACCGATCAGACAGTTGTCGCCGATCTCGCAGCTGTGCAGCATCACCATATGGCCGACGGTGACGCCGTCACCGATGATCAGGGGCGCGCCCGGATCGGAATGCAGCACACTGCCGTCCTGGATATTGGTGTCGCGGCCGATGGTGATCGGATCATTGTCGCCGCGGACAACAGCGCCGAACCAGACACTGGCCCCCGGGTGCAGGGTGACGTCGCCGATCACTGTGGCGTTCGGGGCGATCCAGTATTCGCCGTCCGACGGCAGCTGCGGATTCTTGTCCGCCAACGCATAGACTGTCATGAAAGCATAACCTTATCTGGGGCGAATGAGGGCTTTAAGCCTTCGTAAACCACGTTAGCATCATCCTGTTGATGCGATTCGAGGCCGCCATTTCGGCCCCGGATCGGAAGCCGGATCAAGCCCGGTCCGGTCAGGCCCCGAGGAGGACGCGCGTGACGCGTTCCGGTCGTCGGCGGGTTCACCCGCTGGAAGTTCACCCTTCCCCCGATCCGGGCGGCTGCACGGCCTCCTCCGCTACGTTTCTCCCCACGCTCGTACGAGGCGGTGCTTTTCCGGCATCGCCTTTTTTCATGCCCTGGAGGCGCCCGTGACCAAACGTGCCGCTATGAGACGCCAGTCGAACCGCGAAGGCGTTCTTGATTCCCGCCAGTTCAGTGAAGAGTCGCGTGCCCGACGCGGGTCGACCCACAGCGGCTGGTCGCCGATGCCGCAGAATGACGACCGCGACCAGGCCTATCTGAAGACGCTGAAGCCCAAGTCCGAGGGCCAGTCTCAGATGATGACGGCGATCGACGAGCACAATCTGGTGCTGGCGCTGGGTCCGGCAGGCACGGGCAAGACCTATCTGGCGGTGGCCAAGGCGGTCGAGGCGCTGGAAGCCGGCACCATCGGACGAATCGTCCTGTCGCGCCCCGCGGTCGAGGCCGGGGAATCGATCGGCTTCCTGCCCGGCGACATGGAGGACAAGCTGGCCCCCTATCTGC
>CAXBHG010000299.1:0-2255 GCA_963975385.1 uncultured Brevundimonas sp. | reverse complement strand
AGATCATAGCCGCTCGCCGGCTCCTGCACCTGTCTGTCGGCGGGACTGTCATCCGTAGAAGGCCGGGCACGCCGGTTCTTCAGCCGGATATCGCCGACGATCAGGCGCAGGTCGTAGTGTTCGACCCCGTCCTTGCCGGTCCAGGTGTCGTTCTCGACATGACCCTGGATGACGACGCGGCTGCCCTTGCGGGCGAAGGCCTCGATGTATTTCTCGGTCGTCGCCTCGTTGAAGCAGATGCAGTTGAAGCCGGTGGTGCGCTCGCCCGGTGTTCCGTCGGCCTTGCGGAAGCGGGTGGTCTCCAGCACGCGAAAGCTCGCGCGCTTCTTGCCCGAGCCCTGGGCCGACAGGATGGACGGGTCGGCGGCCAGATAGCCTTCGAGAGTGAGGGTTTGCATGATCAGTCTCCTTGAAAATGAAGGTTGCGGGGAAATGAAGGGTCGCGAGGTCAGGCGGCGACGCGGCCGTCTTCGGACGCTGCGAGCCCCGCGGCGTCGCGGTCCTCGGCCCAGTCGAGGACGGTCAGCCGGTTCACCACCAGTTCCTTGGCGGTGCGTTCGGTCCCGTCCTTGGCCGCATAGGCCGTGTCGATGAAGGCGCCGACGACGACGGCTTCGCAGCCCTGGGCCAGACCGCGGGCGATGACCTTCTCGTTCAGGCCCTTCGACCAGCTCACGCAATTGACCCCGACGAGTCGGTCCTTGCCGGCGGCATCGACGCCGCGTTTCTCGAGTAGCCGGAACACCGCCTTGGCGAAGTCCGGGCTGATCTGGGGGTCGGCCGCCAGTCGGCCGGTGAACACCATGGTCTGCATGTCAGTCTCCTGTTGATCCGAAGCGCCGGCGAGCCGATCTCCCCGATCCCGCTTCACCCTCATCCTCCCTTCCTCCCGTCCCCTCCTGACCGGACGAGGCCTTCGCCTCGTCCGGCCGATCTCAGGCCGCCGCGCCGTCGAGGACCGACTGCACCGGGTGGCGACGCAACACGGCTTCCAGGATCCGGGGCCGGTCGACCGGGATGAAGACCCTGGGCGTGAAGGCGATGATCTCCACGAAGCACCCGAGCGCGACCAGGGCGTCGCGATCGGTCCGGCCGCCGACCACCTCGATCCGCCAGCGATCCATCACTCGCGCTCGTTTCAGCCACAGGCCGCCCTCCAGACAGAGCTGGACGCTGCGGTCGAGGAGGCTGGCGGCGGTCCTGGCCCCGTCGGCCCAGGCGTCGCCGATGTCGCCCAGGCCCAGGCTCGCCTTGAGCGCCCGGGCCTGGGTCTCGTCCAGGACCCGCCCCAGCCAGCGTCGGCCGTCGGGCGCCCGAACCCGACGGACCGAACACCCGCGCGCCGGCAACCGGCCCCAGATCGGCAGCAGCAGGCCGGTCGCCAGCGTGAGCTCTCGCCTCAGCCAGGGATCGGTTCCCGCGACCTCCTCATCCCAGACCCGGCGCCAGTCGCCGATCGCCGCCGGCTTCCAAGCGGATTCCCCGAACGTCTTCTCCGACAGGGTCTGGCGTCCATCCGGCCGGATCAGACGGACGGCCGCGACGAGCCGGTCCTCGTCCGTGGCGGTGGTCAGGCCCAGCTCGGCGATCGCCGCCCGGCCGGACTTTGCGTTCACGACCAATTGGTGTGCGACGTCGGCGACCCGGGCCAGCGCGTCGTCCGGATTGAGGATGTCCCGACGGACCCTCAGCGAGAAGGTCACCAGGGCGGTTTCGGCGCCCGTTGAGACATCGGTCCGGATGGTTTCCTGGCCCAGAACCTCCAGTTCCCCGGCCTCGATATCCTCAAGACCCCGGTCCAGCTCACCCGACGCGGCCGCGCGCTCGAGGATGCCCGAGAGGATGCGATCGAAGTCCTCGAACAGGGCGTTCTGGTCGGCGATCCGCAACGCCAGCAGCCGGTTCAGGAAGGTGTGGATCGGCGGCAGATCGTCGGAGGGTTTGAGACCGCCGTCGGCGTCGAGCAGTTTGAGACCTGTCTTGTTCATGAAGGTCTCGAGCGTCATCGAGGCGAGTTCACCGAAGGCCAGGGTGCCGTAGAAGATCAGAAGGGCCCTGCGCGCCCAGGGGCTCTCCAGATTGTCCTCGGCCCGGAACAGACCCGCGCCGGCCGTCCGGCGCTCACCGCGCGTCAGGGCGCCGAGCGTGTCCAGCCGGCGCGCTATGGTCGAGGTGAAGCGCTTCTCGCCCTGGATGTCGGTCGTGACCGGCCGGAACAGCGGGGCCGAGGCCTGGTGGGTGCGGTGGCTGCGGCC
>CAXBHG010000298.1:0-2277 GCA_963975385.1 uncultured Brevundimonas sp. | reverse complement strand
CGCGGCTGATCGCCTTCAGCGACGACATGGACGGGCTGCGCAAGGTGCCCGAGGGTATTCCGAACCCTGAGATGCTGCGCGAGGACCTGCACAAGCCGCTGACCGTGGTGCGCGACCCGTTCGGGACCCACGACAGTTTCGCGGCCCACAACAATGCGCGGCTGCGTGCCTTCCTCGACGGCTTCGGCTTCGACTATGAATTCCTGTCCTCGACCGAACAGTATCGTTCGGGCCGGTTCGACCAGACCCTGCTGACCCTGCTGGCGCGGTTCGACGCGGCCCAGGCCATCATGCTGCCCACCCTCGGCGAAGAGCGGCGCGCGACCTATTCGCCCTTCCTGCCGGTCAGTCCGATCACCGGCCATGTGTTGCAGGTGCCGACGCTGGAACGCGACGTCGAGCGCGGCACCATCACCTTCGAGGATCCGGCGGGCGAGCCGGGCAACCGCACCGAGGTGCGGGTCACCGGCGGTCATGTGAAGCTGCAGTGGAAGCCGGACTGGGCCATGCGCTGGACGGCGCTGGACGTCGATTATGAGATGTCGGGCAAGGACCTGATCGAGAGCGTGCGCGAGTCGTCCAAGCTGTGCCGTGTGATGGGCGGGGTGCCGCCCGAGGGCTTCAACTATGAACTGTTCCTCGATATCGAGGGCAAGAAGATCTCCAAGTCCAAGGGCAATGGCCTGACGATGGACGAATGGCTGCGCTACGGCACGCCGGAGAGCCTGAGCTGGTATATGTTCCAGTCGCCGAAATCGGCCAAGAGCCTGCATTTCAACGTCATTCCGCGGGCGATCGACGACTATCTGGCGGCCATCGAGGCCTGGAAGACGCAGGAACCGGCCAAACAGATCGACAACGCGGTGTGGTCGATCCACGCGGGTGCGCCGCCCACCCACACCTCGCCGGTGTCGTTCGGCCTGCTGCTCAATCTGGTCGGGGTCGCCAATGCCTCGTCCAAGGATCAGCTCTGGGCCTATTTCGCCAACTATCTGCCTGAGGCCACGCCGGAGAATGAGCCGCTGCTGGACCGGCTGATGGGCCATGCGCTGAACTACTACGAGGATTTCGTGAAGCCGGCCAAGTCGTACCGGCTGCCGACGGAGAAGGAGGCGGCGGCCCTGACGGAGCTGGCGACGCGGCTGACGGCCCTGCCGGCCGGGACGACGGACGGTGAACTGATCCAGGCCGAGGTCTATGCCGTGGGCAAGGACCACGCCTTCGAACCGCTGCGTGGCTGGTTCGGGGCCCTGTATGAGGTGCTGCTGGGCGCAAGCCAGGGGCCGCGTTTCGGCTCGTTCGCGGCCATCTATGGGCTGCCCCAGACCATCGCCCTGATCGAGGCCGGGGCGGCGGGCGAACTGGCGGCCTGATCCGTTCACGAAGATGAACTGAAAACAACGACTTCCCGGACCGGAGCCTTTGTCGGGGACGGCGCATTACCAGCCCATCGATCTCTTTCGATGATTGGAGTGCCCATGTTGAACATGACCAAATTCACGATGACCGCCGCCGCCGTGGCGGCCCTTATTGCCTCTGCGCCGCTGGCCGCCCAGGCCCAGTCGAACGGTATCACCAGTTGCGACGCGCCCGGTGGCCGCCAGCAGGCCGGGGCCGTGATCGGGGCCGTGATCGGCGGTTTGGCCGGTAATGCCGTGGCCAGGAACGAGCGCGCGCTCGGCACCGTGGTCGGTGCCGGGGCCGGTGCCGCGGCGGGTTCCTATATCGGCTGCAACCAGCAACGCGCCCGGGTCGCCGGTGAGGCCAGCGGTGGCGCGTATCGCGCGACGTCCAACCTGCGCATCCGCTCGGGTCCGGGCACCCAGTACCGCCAGCGCGGCAGTCTGTCGGCCGGCCAGCCCTTCACCGCGATCGGCTCGCAGGGGGAGTGGGTCCAGATTGCCGGCGGCGGGTGGGTCAATGCCCACTATGTAACCGCCAACTAGATCGGTCCGCCTTCTGGCGACCCCGGGCCGCCCCGCAGGGGGCGGCCCGTTCTTTGTGGCACCGGCGCTCGCGATGCGGTCGCTCGCTGCCTGGGTGCCGCAGCCCGGGATCAAGCCGGGTCGGATCGGCAGGGCGAAGCCGTGTGACCGCGGCCCAGCCCTACTGGCTGACCCAGAGGATGCGACCCATCCAGACGATGTCTCGCCGGGGCAGGGTGCGCGGCGGATAGGCGGGGTTGATGGAGGCCAGGGTGACGCTGGTGCCGCTGATTGCGCCCAGCACCTTGGCCAGGGTCTCGCCAGCGGCGGTGCGGACCACGACCCGATCGCC
>CAXBHG010000297.1:0-2278 GCA_963975385.1 uncultured Brevundimonas sp. | reverse complement strand
GAGCTCGCCCATCTGCCGCTTGGCCGTGTCGAAATACTGCCAGCCGGTCCACAGGGTGACGACGGCGGCGGCCCAGATCAGCACATAGGCGAAGGTCTGGAAATGCGGCTGCCACTCCAGCGGGAAGCCGAAGCCGTCCCACAGCAGGATCAGCTGCTGGGCCCCGAGGGCGACCATCTGCAGGGTGGTCTTCCATTTGGCCAGCAGGGTCACCGGCAGGTGGACCTTGCCCGCCATGGTCTCGCGCAGGGCCGAGACGGCGAATTCGCGGAACAGGATCAGGCCGCACGGAATGGCGATAAAGGTCAGCGACCCCGAGGTCAGCAGGCCCAGGATCGCCCCGGTGACCAGCACCTTGTCGGCGATCGGGTCGAGGATGGCCCCCCAGCGGGTCGTCGATTTCCAGCGCCGCGCCAGATAGCCGTCGACCCAGTCGGTCGAGGCGGCGATGACGAAGATCCAGAAGGCGGCCCGGTACAGGGCGAACTGGTCGTCGGGGCTCAGATAGGCCGACAGCACCGGAATGCCGGTGGCTCCCGCCAGGATCAGGAACATGATCACCCCGGCAAACAGGCGGATGCCCGTCAGGATGTTGGGGATCGGGTTGGCGTGGGTGCGGGTCATCAGGGTTTCCGGTAGGCCTGCATCCGGTTTGCCATGGTTCGCGAAGACTGGCGAGGGTCGACTCAGCCCAGCGGTTCGAACCGCGGCTTGTCGGTCAGGGCCGTCAGCACACCGTCGGCGATGCCGAAATGCAGACCCGTCAGCTCCAGCTCTCCGGCCGCCTCGCGCTCGGCGATCCAGGGGAAGGTGCGCAGATTGTCCAGCGACAGCCGGACCACGGCCTCCTCGGCGACGCGCTCGGCCTCGTCCTCGCCGACCGACGCCGTCGCCCGGTGCACGGTCTCGGTCCCCTGGGCGACCCAGGGGGCGACGAAGTCCTGGCAGCTTGCGGGGGCCCCGGCGCGCATGGCGTTGACGCCGCCGCAATGGGCGTGGCCCATGACCACGATCCGCTTGACCTTCAGGACCTTGACCCCGAACTCCAGCGCCGCCGAGACACCGTGCAACTGGCCGTCGGGCTCATAGGGCGGCACCAGATTGGCGACGTTGCGCACCACGAACAGCTCGCCGGGCGTCGCGTCGAAGATGGCGGCCGGGTCGGCGCGGCTGTCGGAACAGGCGACGATCAGGGTGTGCGGCTCCTGGCCTTCATTGGCGAGAGCGATGAACCGGGCCCGTTGCTCGGGCCAGGTCGTGTCGCGGAAGCGGCGATAGCCGGCGGTCAGTTCGTCGGATGCTACGGTCATGAACCGGTATCTAGGCCAGGCTCAGGCCTTGCGGAAGTAGGCATGGATACGCTCGGCCAACGATTGGTTGATGCCCGGAATCTTGACCAGATCGACCACCGCCGCCCGCGACACCCCCTTGGCCGAGCCGAAGGCGTGCAGCAGCGCCTTCTTGCGGCCGGGACCGACCCCCTCGATGTCGTCCAGCGGGTTCTTCTTGATGTCCATCGAACGGCGGGTGCGATGGGCCCCGTTGGCGAAACGGTGGGCCTCGTCGCGCAGCCGCTGCACATAGTACAGCGCCGGTGACTTCAGCGGCAGCATGAAGGGTGGCTTGCCCGGCATGAAGAACCGCTCCATCCCCGCGTCGCGATCCGGCCCCTTGGCGACGCCGACCACGGCGATGTCCTCGACCCCCAGCTCGGCCAGTACCGCCACCACCTCGGCCAGCTGGCCCGCCCCGCCGTCGATCAGCAGCAGGTCCGGACGCACCACCTCCTCGCCCGCGGCCTCGTCCTTGACCAGCCGGCCGAACCGACGCCGCATGACCTCGCGCATCATCCCGTAGTCGTCGCCGGGGGTCAGGTCCTCGCCGCGGATGTTGAATTTGCGATATTGCGAGGTCTGGAACCCGTCGGGCCCGGCCACGACCATGCCGCCGACGGCATTGGTCCCCTGGATGTGGGCATTGTCATAGATCTCGATCCGCTCGGGCCGGGTCTCCAGACCCAGGGCCTCGCACATCTCGTCGAGAATCCTGCCCTGGGCCGAGCTCTCGGCCATCCGCCGCCCCAGGGCCTCGCGGGCATTGGTCAGGGCATGGTCGACCAGCGACAGCTTGTCGCCGCGCCGGGGCCGGGCGATCTCGACCCGGTGCCCGGACTTGAGCCCGAAGGCCTCCTCCAGCAGTTCCAGCTCATGCGGCCGCACGTTCGACAGGATCAGGCGCGGCACCGGCCTGTCCTCGTAGAACTGGCCCAGGAAGGCGG
>CAXBHG010000296.1:0-2280 GCA_963975385.1 uncultured Brevundimonas sp. | reverse complement strand
CCCGGAGGATGTTCATGGTCGGGGCCCCTCCCCACGGCGAAGGCGAAAAGCCCGTCGCCGCTTCTGACACGCCCGCATCCGACGCGACGGTCGCCCCCCGCCATCCGCACCCCGCGGCGGCGGGCGAGGGCGGGCACGTCAAGGCGGGAAAATGGGGCCTGATCATCGGTGCCATCGGCGTCGTGTTCGGCGACATCGGCACCAGCCCGCTGTATGCGATGCGCGAGGCCCTGCACCATTCCAGGAGCGGCGGCACCGCCGACCTCGCCATTCTCGGCGTGGTCTCGCTGGTGTTCTGGGCCCTGATCCTGGTGGTGACGCTGAAATACGTCGTCTTTCTGATGAAGGCCGACAACAAGGGCGAGGGCGGGACCCTGGCCCTGATGGCCCTGGCCCAGCATGCGGTCGGCCGACGCTCGGGCCTGATCTTCATCCTCGGGGTCTGTGGCGCGGCCCTGTTCTACGGCGACGGGGTCATCACCCCGGCCGTGTCTGTATTGTCGGCCATCGAGGGTCTGCGCGACGCGCCGGGCGTCTCGGGCCAGCTGGACGGCTTCGTCCTGCCGATCGCGGCGGGCATATTGATCGCCCTGTTCATGATCCAGTCGCGCGGCACCGCCAGCATGGCGCGGTATTTCGGGCCGCTGACCCTGGTCTGGTTCCTGATCCTCGCCGGTCTCGGCGTCTGGCACATTTTCGACGACCCCTCGATCTTCCGGGCCCTGTCGCCTCACTACGGCGTGCTGTTTCTGGTCGATAACGGCTTTCTCGGCTTCATCATCCTGGGCAGCGTCTTCCTGGCCGTGACCGGGGCCGAGGCCCTGTATGCCGACATGGGTCATTTCGGAAAGTCGCCGATCCGCAAGGGCTGGCTCTGGGTCGTCCTGCCCTGTCTGACGCTGAACTATCTGGGCCAGGGGGCGCTGGTGCTCGACAATCGCGCCGCGGCCGAGAACCCGTTCTGGATGATGGTGCCCGAGATCGCCTACTGGCCGGTGCTGATCATGGCCACCATCGCCACCGTCATCGCCTCCCAGGCGGTGATCACGGGTGCCTTCTCGGTGACCCAGCAGGCGGTCCAGCTGGGGCTGCTGCCGCGTATCGACATCCGCAACACCTCCGAAAGCCAGGCCGGCCAGATCTATGTCCCGGCGATCAACATGATGCTGATGGTCGGGGTGCTGGTGCTGCTGGTTACCTTCCAGACCTCGTCCAACCTTGCGGCGGCCTATGGCATCGCCGTGACCGGATCCATGTTCGTCGACAGCCTGCTGGCCTGGTTCATTGTGCGCCGGCTCTGGAAATGGAGTCTGCCGCTCAGCCTGCTGGTCATCAGTCCGTTGCTGGCGCTGGACCTGGTGTTCCTGACGTCCAACATGCTGAAGATTCCGCAGGGGGCCTGGTTCCCGCTGGTGCTGGGCGCGGCCCTGATCCTGGTGATGTGGACCTGGGTGCGCGGCACCCAGATCCTGACGGCCAAGACCCGCAAGGACAGCCTGCCCCTCACCGATCTGATCGAGATGCTGCGGGCGCGCCCGCCGCACCGGGCACCCGGCACGGCCATCTTCCTGACCTCGGACCCGGATATCGCCCCGGTGGCCCTGATGCACAATCTCAAGCACAATAAGGTGCTGCACGAGAAAAATATCGTTCTGACCGTGCGCACCACTGACACGCCCCGTGTCGACCCCGCGCACCGGATCGCGATCGAGCCGATCAACGATGATTTCAAGAAATTGACGATCAGCTATGGCTTTATGGAAAGGCCGAATGTGCCCAAGGCTCTCGGACTCTGCCGCAAACAGGGGCTGAAATTCGACATCATGTCGACCAGCTTCTTCCTCGGCCGCCGGTCGGTGGTGGCCTCGGCCCGCCAGGGTATGCCGCTGTGGCAGGACCGGCTGTTCATCTTCCTGATGCGTAACGCCGCCAATCCCACCGACTTCTTCCATATTCCGCCCGGTCGCGTGGTCGAACTGGGCACCCAGGTGTCTGTATGAGTGGCGGGACCCCGAAAGGGCGCAGCAAGGGTGGGGATTCCTCCGCCCGGGGCCGTCGCATGGCTGACAAGGCGCGCGGGCCGCGCCCGGAGCGTCCCCGGCCGGCGCGGAGCGAGCCCGACGAGGCCGCTGACATCGGGGTTGAGGCCCGCATCGCCGCCGGCCTGCTGCTGAACGGGGCCCTGACCCGCCGCGGTGGTCTGGACGAAGCCCTGGCCCTGCCCGCCGTCAGCGGCCTGCCGGGTCCGGACCGGGCCTTCGCCCGCGCCGTGGCCATGGC
>CAXBHG010000295.1:0-2284 GCA_963975385.1 uncultured Brevundimonas sp. | reverse complement strand
CGCCGGGCGTCGACCGGTTCCAGCTGCCAGGTGCCGAAGCCGAGCAGGGGGATGGCGACGTCATCGACGGCGACGGCGGGCTGGGTCTGCGACATGGAGAACTCCGGACGGCGGGGGAGCCCTCATCTGGGGGCGCGGCGGGCGCGATCAACCGTCATCCCGGTGCCGGCCACGAAAAAGGCCGCCTCCCGGAGGAGGCGGCCCTGATCGTCGGCACAGGCGCGTGGCCTATTCGATGTCTTCGTTCAGCAGGCCCACCTTGAGGAAGCCCTTTTCCTGAAGCTTGTTCATGACTTCCATGAAGGCGTTGTATTTCACTTCCGGCTGGGCGCGGACGAAGACGCGCTCCTGACGGCAGTCACCGGTCTCGCCCGGGCCGAGGGCCGCGCAGACGTCGACCTCAAGGGTTTCGATCGTCGTCTGCTGTTCGGCGATGAAGATCGAGCCGGATTCCTGGATGGTGATATAGACCGGGTCTTTCTGCGGCGCATTGGGATCCGGCGGGGTCGCCGGCGGCAGGTCGAGCTTGATCGACACGGTGGCCATCGGCGCGGCGACCATGAAGATGATCAGCAGCACCAGCATAATGTCCACGAACGGCGTGACGTTGATGTCCGCGTTCTGGGCAATGGTTTTGCCGCCTTGTCCGGCGGGACCGGAAAGTTTGGAGCCCATGCGCTGAAAATCTCCCTCAGGCTGGCCGCGATAGCGACCAGTTGCGCCTAGTGTTCGTGGTGTCTTGGCGTCATGCGCGCCGCTTGTAAAGCGGTCTCGGGCCTCAGTCGGTTCCCGAAAGGCAGAATACGCCCTTGAGGCGAGAAATCAGCCCCGGGCCAGTTTAAGGAAGCGATCCATCAGGGCCGGGTCGGATTTGAACACGCCGGTAAAGCGGGTGGTCAGGGTCGAAACATGGCGGTGGTGGACCCCGCGCGTGGTCATGCACTGGTGTTCGGCGTCGATCAGGACGGCCACACCGGCCGGGGCCAGATGCGAATCAAGAGCGGCGGCGATCTCCTGGGTCAGGGTCTCCTGGGTCTGGAGCCGTTTGGAGAAGATTTCGACGACCCGGGCGATCTTGGAGATGCCGACTACCTTTTCGGTCGGGATGTAGGCGACATAGGCCTTGCCCAGGAACGGGGCCATATGGTGCTCGCAATGGCTCTCGACCTCGATGTCGCGCAGCAGCACCATGTCGTCATAGCCCTGCACGTCCTCGAAGGTGCGCGACAGTTCCCGGGCCACATCGGCCTCATAGCCCTGGAACCAGTCGCCATAGGCGTCGACCACGCGGCGCGGCGTGTCGATCAGACCCTCGCGGTCGGGATTGTCTCCGGCCCAGGCGATCAGGGTGCGCACGGCTTCCAGCGCCGTCTCACGCGACGGGCGGGCCGGGGTCTCGTCACTGACCAGGACGGGTTTGACGGGGGTAAGGCTCATGGTCTTTCTCGAAGCGACGAAGTAGCGCCGGGACGAGGGTCCCGGATGGACGCGCGCCGCCCTCCCTTAAATACACCGGCCCGCTGTTCGCGGGTGCAGTAGACCGGCTATATGGGAGACCCACTCCGTCCTGCAAGAAAACCGAAGGCCTCCGCAGCATTATGACGCTGACGCTCCACGACACCCTGCACCGCGAAAAGCGCGTGTTCACGCCGCGGGATCCGGACCGGGTGACCCTCTATGTGTGCGGGCCGACCGTCTATGACTATGCCCATATCGGCAATGCCCGGCCGCCGGTGGTGTTCGACGTGCTGGTGCGGCTGCTGCGCCGGGAATACGGGGCCGACAGCGTCGTCTATGCCCGCAACGTCACCGACGTGGACGACAAGATCAATGCGAAGGCGGCCAAGGAGGGCACGCCGATCGGCGAGGTCACGGCCCGCTATGAGGCCGCCTATCTGGCCGACATGGCCTGCCTGAACGTGTCGCCGCCCGACATCGCCCCGCACGTCACCGACCATATGGACGCCATCGTCGCCCAGATCGCCGCGATCATGGCGCAGGGCTGCGCCTATGCGGCCGAGGGTCATGTGCTGTTCGACGTCTCGTCCTACGACACCTACGGCCGGCTGTCGGGGCGCAACCTGGACGACATGATCGCCGGGGCCCGGGTCGAGGTCGCCCCCTACAAGAAGAATCCGCATGACTTCGTGTTGTGGAAGCCGTCGAAAGAGGGCGAGCCCAGCTGGCCGTCGCCGTGGGGCGCGGGGCGTCCGGGCTGGCATATCGAATGCTCGGCCATGATCGAGGAGACCCTGGGTCTGCCGATCGACATCCACGGCGGCGG
>CAXBHG010000294.1:0-2295 GCA_963975385.1 uncultured Brevundimonas sp. | reverse complement strand
CGATATTGGCGCGGATGGTGTCGTTGAACAGGGCCACGTCCTGGGGCACCAGGGCCACGGCGGTGCGCAACGAGGCCTGGGTGACGGCGCGCGCGTCATGGCCGTCGATCAGCACCCGACCTTGCTGGGGGTCCAGCAGACGCAGCGCCAGTTTGACGATGGTCGACTTGCCGGCACCGGACGGCCCCACCAGGGCGGTGGTGGTTCCGGGTGCCGCGCTGAAGCTGACGTCCTCCAGCCCGTTGGCCCGGGCGTCGTGGCGGAAGCCGACGCCCTCGAAGGCGATGGTGCCGCCGCGATGGGCGGTGTCCTTTTGCAGCGCGACGGCGTCGGGAGCGTCGGCGACCTGGGGGGTCTGGCGCGTCACCTTCAGCATCTCCTCCATGTCGATGAAGGACTGGCGGACCTCGCGATAGGCGAAGCCGAGGATGTTCAGCGGCGCATAGAGGGAGATCATGATCAGCACGGCCGCCATCACGTCGCCCGGGCCCATGCGGCCGGCAGCGGCCTCGAACCCGGCCATCACGGCCATGACCCCGAGGCCGAGGTTCATGATGCCGGCCTGGATCATGTTCAGCAGGGCCAGGGAGCTGTTGGCCTTCAGGGCGGCGCGGGTGTAGTCGCCCAGGGCCCGGTCATAGATCGCCGCCGAACGGGCCTCGGCCCCGAACGACTTGACCGTCTCATAGTTGAGCAGGGCATCGACGGAGACCCCGGCGGCCTCGGTATCGGCCGTATTCATGGTCCGGCGGTGTTCCAGCCGCCAGTTGGACAGGGCGAAGGTCGAGGCGGTGTAGATCAGCACCACGACCACGGCCACGGCCCCGAAACGCCAGTCGTAGCGGGCCCCGAGCACGCCGGCCGCCAGCACCAGTTCGACCCCGGTCGGGACCAGGTTGAAGGCGAGAATCCGCAACAGGAAGTCGACGGAGCGGGCCCCGCGTTCCATCGTGCGCGACAGGGAGCCGGAGCGTTTGGTCTGGTGGAAGTCCAGCGACAGGCTGAGCGCATGGGCGAAGGTCTCGGTTGCCGCCCGGCGCTGGGCGGCCGAGCGGACCGGGGCGAAGACGACATCGGCCAGTTGCGGCGCGGTTGAGGACAGCAGCCGCACCAGGGCCCAGCCGACGGCAAAGGCGGCGAAGCCCCAGCCCACGGCCACGACGGTGCCCTGCCCGCTGGCGAGGCGGTTGACGGCAGCCCCCAGCACCAGCGGCGCCAGCACGCCGAGCGCCTTGCCCGCCAGGGTCAGCAGCACGGCTGCGGTCAG
The DNA here is from genome assembly GCA_963975385.1 of uncultured Brevundimonas sp. GTDB lineage: Bacteria > Pseudomonadota > Alphaproteobacteria > Caulobacterales > Caulobacteraceae > Brevundimonas. The sequence goes on along the minus strand of CAXBHG010000294.1, from coordinate 1,028 downwards.
CCGCAGGCGCAGTTGAGGCGCGTTCGAACGCCCGACCAGGCGGGCGAGGTCCGTCAACGCCTGAAGCGTCGAAGGACCCCTGGGTTTCAGTCCGGGCTCTCCGGTCGTTGTCGCGACCCCGGGGTCGCTGCGGTGACGTCCGGAGTGGCTGCCATGCATCGTCATGCGGCGTCCTATGGACTGCGCCGCGCCGGACCGGAAGGCCCGATCCGGGCCCCGTCAGCCGCCCCGGCCACCGTGTTTGGCGTACTCGAGCCGGGCGATGGTGCGGTTGTGGACCTCGTCAGGACCATCGGCGATGCGCAGGGTGCGGACCATGGCATAGGTCTCGGCCAGCGGCGTGTCGCTGGAGACCCCGGCCCCGCCGAAGGCCTGGATGGCGTCGTCGATGATCTTCAGCGCCATGCGCGGGGCCGCGACCTTGATTTGGGCGATCTCGGACTTGGCGTTCTTGGCCCCGGCCTCATCCATCATCCAGGCGGCCTTGAGCACCAGCAGCCGGCACATCTCGATATTGGTGCGGGCCTCGCCGATGCGCTGTTCCCAGACCGAATGTTCGGCCAGGGGCTTGCGGAAGGCGGTGCGGCTGAGCAGGCGCTGGCACATCAGTTCAAGGGCCACCTCGGCGGCCCCGATCACGCGCATACAGTGGTGGATACGGCCCGGTCCGAGCCGCCCCTGGGCGATCTCGAAGCCGCGGCCCTCGCCGGCGATCAGGTTCTCGACCGGGACGCGGACATTCTCGAGCACCACCTCGGCATGGCCGATCGGCAGCTCGTCATAGCCGAACACCGACAACATCCGGTCGATACGGAAGCCGGGGGTGTCGGTCGGGACAATGATCTGCGACTGCTGGGTGTGGACCGAGGCGTCGGGGTCGGTCTTGCCCATGACGATCGACACGGCCACGTTCGGATGGGCCATGTTGGTCGACCACCATTTACGGCCGTTGATCACATAGTGGTCACCGTCACGCTCGATCCGGGTCTGGATATTGGTGGCGTCGGACGAGGCGACCTCGGGCTCGG
>CAXBHG010000293.1:0-2320 GCA_963975385.1 uncultured Brevundimonas sp. | reverse complement strand
GACCTGATCTGGTCGTTCTTCGTGTCCAACTATCTGATGGGCAAGTCGCCGCCGGCCTTCGACCTGCTGTTCTGGAACGCCGACCAGACCCGCATGCCCAAGCGGCTGCACATGGACTATCTGCGCAGCATGTACGGCAAGAACCTGCTGGCAAAAGGCGAGTTCACCATCGGCGGCGAGACGGTCGACCTGACGAAGGTCACCATCCCCCTCTATTTCCAGGCCAGCCGCGAGGACCATATCGCGCCGATGAATTCGGTCTATCGCTCGGCCCGCGCCTTCACCAACGCCGAGGTCACCCTGACCCTGGCCGGGTCGGGCCATATCGCCGGGGTCATCAATCCGCCCGCGGCCAACAAATACCAGCACTGGACCAACCCTGCCCTGCCCGCGACCCTGGAAGAGTGGCAGGCCGGGGCGGTCGAGCATCCGGGCAGCTGGTGGCCGCACTGGGCCGAATGGCTGCATGAGCGGTCGGGCGACCAGGTCGCGGCCCGTGATCCGAAAAAGGGCCCGCTGAAGCCGATCGAGCCGGCCCCGGGGGCCTATGTGAAGGTGAAGAGTTGAAGCGTATCGAACCGAATCTGCTGCTGGCCCTGACCACGGGCGTGGCCGTGGCCCTGCTGGTCACCACCGCCTCAGTATTCGGCGAACCGGGGCTGGCCCTGAAATATACGGTCCTGGCGGTGATCGTGCCGGTGTCCTACGTCGTGCTGAACGGCCTGTGGAGCCGGCGCATGAAGCTGCAGCGGCCGCCGATGATCCATGCCGGGGCGGCCACCACCGCCGTCTGGTCCAGCCTGTTCCCGCTGCTGGTCATCCTGTCGGCCGCCGGGCCCCTGCTGTTCCCGGGGCATGACTATGGTCTGCTGGTGATCATCGCCGCCGTCTGGCTGGGCGTCACCGTGGAATCGGCGCTGAAGGCACGTCAGGCGGGCTGAAAGCGCAGCGCCTCGCCGTTGTTGCAATAGCGTTTTCCGGTCGGACGCGGCCCGTCGTCGAAGACATGGCCCTGATGGCCCAGGCAGCGGGCGCAGTGATATTCGGTGCGCGGTATGCCGATGGCGAAGTCGCGTTTGGTGCCGATATTGGCGGCGATCACATCGTAGAAACTGGGCCAGCCGGTGCGACAGTCGTATTTCCAGCGCGAGCGGAACAGCGGCAGGTCACAACCCCGGCAGACGAAGGTGCCGCGCCGGTGCTCGTCGTTCAGCGGGCTGGTGTAGGGCCGTTCGGTCGCCTCGCGACGCAGGACATTGAACGCCGCCGCCGGCAGGCGCTCACGCCACTGGGCCTCGGTCAGCCGCCGGAACGGCGAGTCGGCATATTGCCGCTCGGACGCATCGGCCGGGCCGGGCGAACAGGCGGACAGGGCGACCGCGCCGGCGGTCAGCATCAGATGGCGGCGGTGGAGGACGTGGGTCATAGCCCTTGATACGTCGGGACGACGCGAGTGGTTTCAAGTGCCCCCGCTTTCGTCATCCTCCGGCAAGCGGCGCAGCCGCGCTGACCGGGGGATGACGAAAGCTCAGATCACGTAAGCCCGCTGTCCTCGGCCAGGCCCAGCATCAGATTCAGGTTCTGGACCGCTGCGCCCGAGGCCCCCTTGCCCAGGTTGTCCAGCAGGGCCACCAGCCGCGCCTGACCGCCGTCGCGGTCGCCGAACACATGCAGCCGCATCTCATTGGTGCCGTTCAGCCCCTCGGGGTCGATGCCGGTCATGGCCTCGGTCTCGTCCAGATCGACGACCTCGACGAAGCGGCTCCGGGCATAGGCCTCGACCAGGGCGCCGTGCAGCCGTTCGATCGAGGGCGTCTCGGGCAGGGCCGACAGATGCAGCGGCACCTCGACCAGCATGCCCTGGCGATAGTTGCCGACGGCCGGGGCGAACAGCACTGGCCGCTGCAGCCCGGCGTGTTTCGTCATCTCGGGCACATGTTTGTGCTTCAGCGACAGGCCATAGGCGCGGAAGGGGTCGGCTTCCCCGGATTCGAATTCCGCGATCATCGCCTTGCCACCGCCGGAATAGCCCGACACTGCATTGACCGTGACCGGCCAGTCGGCCGGCACCAGACCGGCCTGCACCAGCGGCCGCATCAGGCCGATGAAGCCGGTCGGATAGCAGCCGGGGTTCGAGACCCGGGTGGCATAGGCAATGGCCTCGCGCTGGCGCAGGTCCATCTCGGGGAAGCCATAGGTCCAGCCCGGGGCGACGCGCCAGGCGGTCGAGGCGTCGATGACGCGCACGGCCGGATTGTCGATCATGGCCACGGCCTCGATCGCCGCCTCGTCCGGCAGGCACAGGATCACCGCATCGGCG
>CAXBHG010000292.1:0-2327 GCA_963975385.1 uncultured Brevundimonas sp. | reverse complement strand
ACTCGCTGGCGCGTCGCGTCATCGAGGCGATGGAAGCCGCCGAAGTCTGGCCGACGCCGGTCAATTTCGAGCTCTGGCTCTACTATCTCAGCGAGCCTGAAGGGGCCCTGGGCCGCGAGATCGAGCGCCTGCTCGAGACACGCGAGCCGTTCAGCGAAGCCACCGCCGACCTGCTGGCCGCTGAATATCTGCCCCGAGGCCGTCTGTCCGAGGAGATTCGTGACGCCGGCCGCGTGCTGGACCGCGAGCTGACCAGCGTCGCCGAGGCCATCTCCGACGCCCACAGCAGCAGCGTCGCGTTCAGCGCCACCCTGGCCGAGGCTTCCGCCAATATCGAGAGCGCCGACGACCCGGAGCAGCTCAAGATTCTGGTCACCGGGCTCACCGCAGCGACCCATCAGGTCCAGGCGGAAAACGCCAGCCTCGAACAGCGACTGGACAGCTCGACCCAGGAAGTGGCCCGCCTGCGCGAACACCTGGAACAGGTGCGCCGCGACGCGATGACCGACGCCCTGACCAACCTGGCCAACCGCAAGGCCTTCGACATCCAGCTCGAGAGCGCCGCCGACGCCGCCGAGTCCAGCGCGACGCCGCTGTCGCTGGCTGTGCTCGACATCGACCATTTCAAACGGTTCAACGACACCTGGGGCCACCAGACGGGCGATCAGGTGCTGCGCTATGTCGCCAGCGTGCTGGCCCGGGTCTCGGCCGAACCGCGCTTCGCCGCCCGCTATGGCGGCGAGGAATTCGCGGTGATCTTCCCGGCCGAAAAGACCGCTTCGGTCCTGGCCGCGCTGGAATGCATCCGCAAGGAAATCCGCTCGCGCGCCCTGCGTCGGCGTTCGACCAATGACGATCTGGGGACCGTGACCATCTCGATCGGTTTCGCCGACCGCCTGCCGGGCGAGACCGCCGTCTCCCTGCTCGAACGGGCCGACGCCGCCCTGTATGAGTCCAAGCGGGGCGGGCGTGACATGACGACCCGGGCCAGCGGCCAGCAACAGGCTGCCGCCTGAGTCACGGCCGCAGGATTTGCTGATGCATCCGTCACCTGTGGTGGCATAGTCCGGCAATGCGCAGCTTCACCTTCAGCGTCTCCTACTGGACCCTGTCCGTCACCTATGCCGGTGCGGCGGCCTTCGCCGCCCTGACGCCCAGCCAGACCGCCACCGGCTGGATCATCCGCCGCTATGTGCGCCGCATGGTGCAGGCGATGCGGATTTTCGCCGGCATCCATATCGAGACGCGCGGACGCGAGCACCTGCCGGCCGGGGCCTTCATCATCGCCTCGAAACACCAGTCCTGGGGCGACGGCTTCGCCACCTATGACCAGTTCGACGACCTGGCCTTCGTCACCGGCGACCATCTCGAGAAATTCCCGCTGCTGGGCACGGTGCTGCGCAAGCTGGGCGCGATCGTGGTCAACAACTGCGGGGGTCATGACGCGCGTCAGGCCCTCGCCGCCCGGGCCGCAGATGCCCACGCCCAGGGCCGCCGTATCCTGATCTATCCCGAGGGCAATCTGGCCAAGGTCGGCGAGAAATTCCGTTATCGTTCCGGCGTCTGGCACATGTACCGCGACTTCGACATGCCGGTCGTGCCCCTGGCCAGCAACCTCGGCCTGTTCTGGCCGCAGGAGGCCTATCGCAAGACACCGGGCCGGGCGACGCTGGAGTTTCTGGAACCCATCCCCACCGGCCTCGACAAGGCCGAGTTCCTGGCCCGGCTGGAGGCGGCGGTCGAGGGCCGCACGGCCGAGCTGATCGCCGAGGCGACCGGTCGGCCGGTCACGCCTGCGGTGCTGGTGATGACGCCCGACGAGATCGCCCGGGCCGCCGGGGCGAAGACCGCTGCGACCTAGGCCTTCGGCTTGCGGGGCTTCTTCTTCGCTGCCTTCCTGACAGCCGCCTCGATTGCGCCCCGGGCCCAGCTGACCGCCTCTTCGGCATCGTCAACGGCGGGTTCGGGCAGGCTCCAGTAGGCCATGGCCATCAGACGCCCGTCCTTTGCCGGATAGGTAAACTGGCGTGCGCCCGCGGCGATCAGGGCCGGCTCGTTCCCTTCATCGGCCTTCAGCCAGATCACGCCGTCGTCCAGCAGGGCAAAGATCAGCCCGTTCGAATAGACGCTGGCCGCGCCGAACATCGGCTTGATCTCAAGCGGCCCCAGCGCGGCCAGATGCTCCCGCACCCACTCGCCAAAGGCCCGGTCATAGGCCACGGCTCAGTCCTCGCGGGCCGCCACCGGCACGATGGTGACGCTCTCGCCACAACCGCAGGCGTCGGTCTGGTTCGGATTACGGAACACGAATTTCGACGACAGGGTCG
>CAXBHG010000291.1:0-2332 GCA_963975385.1 uncultured Brevundimonas sp. | reverse complement strand
ATCTGGATGACGCCGATGTTCGGCTTTGCCACCCTGCCCGACGACCTGACCACCGGCTCGTCGATCATGCCGCAGAAGCGCAATCCCGACGCCGCCGAACTGGTCCGGGCCAAGACCGGCCGCATCCTCGGCTCCTTCGTCGCGCTGAGCACGGTGATGAAGGGGCTGCCGCTGGCCTATTCCAAGGACATGCAGGAGGACAAGCCGCCGGTGTTCGAGGCCTTCGACGCCCTCGACCTGGCCGTGGCGGCGATGACGGCCATGATCGGGGCCATCCGGCCCAATACCGACAATATGCGCGCCGCCGCCGGGGCGGGCTTCTCGACCGCCACCGACCTGGCCGACTGGCTGGTGCGCGAGTTGAACCTGCCGTTCCGCCAGGCCCACCATGTGACCGGTGCCGCGGTGAAGCGGGCCGAGGCCCTGGGCGTGGATTTGTCGCAACTGCCGCTGGCCGAACTGCAATCGCTTGAAGCGGGCGTCACGGAAGCGGTTTACAAGGTACTCACCCCTGAGGCTTCCTGTGCCAGCCGCCAGAGTTTCGGGGGCACAGCGCCGGAACAGGTCCGTGCGCGCATCGCCGAATGGAAGACGCGCCTGTCATGACCAGACTGCTCCTGTCGGGCGCGATCGCCCTCATCGCCCTGTCCGCCGCCGGTTGCGGCCGGATGGCCGATCTCGAGGCCCCGCCGGCGCGCAAGACCGAACGGGCCCTGCCCGACGCCCGTGGCCCCACGCCGACCGAGCCGGCCACGGTCTACCGCCCGCCCAGCCAGATGCCGATCGAGGGCGGCACCACGGGCAACCCCTATGACGGACCCCACTAGGCCTTGCATCATTTCGATCTGAAGGACGGCGCCCTGCACGCCGAGGGCGTGTCGCTGGAGGACCTGGCCGAAACGGTCGGCACCCCCGTCTATGTCTATTCCAGCGCCACCCTGCGGCGGCACTACGGCCTGCTGCGCGACGCCGCCAATGCCTGGCCGGATGCGCTGGGCGAGGCCCTGATCGCCTTTGCGGTCAAGGCCAACAGCAATCTGTCGGTGCTGGCCACCCTGGCGCGGCTGGGCTGCGGGGCCGACACCGTCTCCGAGGGCGAGATCCGCCGCGCCCTGGCCGCCGGCATCCCCGCCGACCGGATCATCGTCTCCGGCGTGGGCAAAACCGACGCCGAACTGGCCTTCGCCATCGACGCCGGCGTGCGCCAGATCAATATCGAATCCGCGGTCGAGCTGGACCGGCTGATCGCCGTGGCCGAAGCCCGGTCGGCCAGCCCGGCCATCGCCATCCGCGTCAATCCCCGCATCGGGGCCGGCGGCCACGCCAAGATCACCACCGGGGGCGACACCGACAAATTCGGGGTCCCGGTCGCCGACGCCCTGACGCTATATGCCCGCGCCGCCGCCTCGCCCCACGTCACCCCGGTCGGCCTGGCCTGCCACATCGGCAGCCAGATCACCGACCTGGCCCCGCTTGAGGCCGCCTTTGGCGTGCTGCGCGACATGACCCTGAGCCTGCGCGAACAGGGACTGACGGTCAGCCGGCTGGATCTGGGTGGCGGTCTGGGCGTGCCCTATGTCGGCGGCCAGAGCGCCCCCCCCTCCCCGGCCGCCTATATGGCGATGACCGCCCGGGTGCTGGACGGCCTCGGCGTCGAGGCGGCGTTCGAGCCCGGTCGCCTGCTGGCCGCCAATGCCGGAATCCTGCTCAGCCGCGTCATCCAGATCAACGAGCGCAGCGACGGCCGCCGCTTCCTGGTGCTGGACGCGGCCATGAACGACCTGATGCGCCCGGCCCTGTATGACGCCTGGCACGAGGTGGTGCCGGTGCGGCCGCGCCCCGGGGCCGATGCGCCCCACGACATCGTCGGCCCGGTCTGCGAGACCGGCGACACCTTCGCCCGCGACCGCCCGCTGCCACCGCTGCAGGCCGGCGATCTGGTCGCCTTCATGGGGGCCGGGGCCTATGGGGCGGTCATGGCCAGCGAATACAACAGCCGGCCGCTGGTACCCGAGGTGCTGGTCGATGACAGCCGCTGGGCCGTGGTCCGGGCCCGGCCGACCTATGAGCAGATGTTGGCCCGCGAACCGAAGGCCGACTGGCTCTAGTATCCCTGGGCCCTGGCCAGCCGGTCGGTGTGGAAGCCGGCGTCGCCCAGCAGTTCGTTCAGCACCCGCACCCGCTTCATGAACAGGCCGACGTCATATTCGTCGGTCATGCCGACGCCGCCGTGCATCTGCACCGCCTCCTGCACCGCCAGTTCGGCGACGCGTCCGGCCTTGGCCTTGGCCACCGAGACGGCCAGACCGGCATCCTCGCGGCCCGCATCGAG
>CAXBHG010000290.1:0-2333 GCA_963975385.1 uncultured Brevundimonas sp. | reverse complement strand
GCACTGATGAAAACCGAAGGCGTAATGCGCTCGAAGTCATCTGTGGGGCGGTGATAGTCCGGGTGGTAGTTGACCCCCAGATACAGGAACGGGACCTGGGCGCGGTAGAATGCCGCATGGTCCGAGGCCTCGACCCAATTGTCCTCGCCGGTGTCCTGGGGCGTGTCCTTGCCGAAGGCCAGGGCGACGGCACCCTCAGCGGGGATCGGCTCGAGGATCGGGCGCAGGGCGGGGTTCTGATAGGTCCCGGTGACCCACAGCTTGCCGTCGGTCTCGGCGCGGGCGGTCATGTCGAAATTCAGGTTCAGGCTGATCGACTCCAGCGGCACCGGCGGGGCCTCGACGAAATGGGTCGCCCCCAGCAGGCCGCGCTCCTCACCGTCGAGGGCGACGAACAGCACGCTGTGTTCGGGAGCCTGGCGCTTCAGCTCGGCCGCCAGGGCCAGCATGGTGGCGACGCCCGAGGCATTGTCGTCGGCCCCGTTGAAGACCTGACCGTCATTGACCCCGACATGGTCATAGTGGGCGGTGACCACGATATAGCGACCGCCGACCCGGGTGCCCGGGATGACGCCGATGATGTTGGTGCCGTTGAAGGTCTTGATGCCCTCCCGCGTGCGGCCGCGGGCCTCGAACGGCTGCAGCCGGCCCATGCCGGGCGCGGCGACGCCCAAGGCCTCAAGGCGGGACACGATATAGGCGCGGGCCCGTTCACCGCCCGGCGCGCCGGTGTCGCGGCCCTCCATGTCGTCGGCGGACAGGATGCGGACGTCCTCCAGCAGCTGGACATGGTCCGCGGACGGGAGCGCAGCCGAAGCCGGGGCCCCCTCCCCGGTGCCGCCCATCAGCGAACAGGCGGACAACATTGCGGCTGCCGCGAACGGCAGCAGCGGACGGGAAAGGCGGGACAGACGCATGACGGCTCCTGAAGATCGGCCGGCACGCTAGCGAGGCGGAAGGCCCGCGTCAGATTAACTTCCTGTCATGACCACAATCCGCATTCCCGGCCGCCGCCGGTCTCGCACCCGGGTCTCAGGGTGCTAGATAGACGTTCCCCCTCCGACCCCGCGCGATTCCCATGGCCCTGCCCCCCGTCGACCAGCTGAGCGAAGACCAGGCCCGGGCCGAGCTGGACCGGCTGGCGACCGAGATCGCCGGTCACGACGCCCTGTATTTCACCGAGGACGCGCCGCGGATCAGCGACGCCGACTATGACGCCCTGAAACGCCGGGCCCTCGCCATCGAGACCCGGTTCCCGCAGCTGAGCGGAGCCGGCACCCCCTCGCAGATCGTCGGGGCCCCGGTCTCGACCCAGTTCGCCGAGGTCCGCCACGGCGTGCCGATGCTGTCGCTGGACAATGCCTTCGACGACGGCGAGGTCACCGATTTCGTCGCCCGCATCCGCCGCTTCCTGAAACTGCCCGCCGAGCCGGTGGCCTTCGTCGCCGAGCCCAAGATCGACGGCCTGTCGGCCAGTCTGCGCTATGAGCACGGGGTGCTGGTGGTCGGGGCCACACGCGGCGACGGCCGGACGGGCGAGGACGTCACCGCCAATCTGCGCACCCTGGACGACATCCCGCAGCGGCTGAAAGGTTCGGGCTGGCCCGATGTCATCGAGGTCCGGGGCGAAGTCTATGCCCCCGGCGACGCCTTTGACGCCTTCAATGCCGAGGCCGAGGCCGCCGGTCGCCGCACCTATGCCAATCCACGCAATTTCGCCGCCGGCTCGCTGCGCCAGAAGGATCCGGCGATCACGGCGCAACGGCCGCTGCGCTTCTTCGCCTATGCCTGGGGCGAGGCCTCCGCTCCGTTGGCCGACAGCCAGCACGCGGCGATGGCGCGGTTGAGGGACTGGGGGTTTGTCGTCAACGACCGCTCGCGACAGGTCGAGGACGTGGCCGGTCTGCTGGAGGTCTATCGCGGGCTGGAACGCGACCGGGCGCGGCTGGGCTATGACATCGACGGCGTGGTCTACAAGGTCGACCGGCTGGACTGGCAGGAGCGGCTGGGCTTCGTCGCCCGCAGCCCGCGCTGGGCCATCGCCCACAAATTCCCGGCCGAACAGGCGACCACCGTGCTGGAAGGCATCGACATCCAGGTCGGCCGCACGGGCTCGCACACCCCGGTCGCCCGTCTGCATCCGGTCACGGTCGGCGGGGTCGTCGTGCGCAACGCCACCCTGCACAATGCCGACGAGATCGCCCGCAAGGACGTGCGTATCGGCGACACGGTGACCCTGCAGCGCGCCGGGGATGTGATCCCCCAGATCGTCGGCGTCGTCGATGCCGACCGTCCGGACCGCGGCCCGGCCTATGCGTTCCCGCTCACCTGCG
>CAXBHG010000289.1:0-2350 GCA_963975385.1 uncultured Brevundimonas sp. | reverse complement strand
CCGCCCCGCAACATCAACTGGGCCGCCAGCGGCAAATGGGTCCATCTGGCCAAGGTCGGGTTCGAGAAATATTTCATCGGCAAGGTCAAGCGCGGCGAGAGCGTCCCCTTCTATGAACGCATGGCGCTGGACCTGATCGGGGCCCATCGCCTCAAGGAGCCCTCATCGACCCCGACCGGAGATCAAGCATGAACCTCGACCGCGCCGTCCTCGCCTTCGCCGGCACCGTTATCCTCGTCAGCGTCGCGCTCAGCCTGACGGTCAATCCGTGGTGGAGCGCCCTGACGGTCTTCGCCGGCCTGAACCTGATCCAGTCGGCCTTCACCGGCTTCTGTCCCGCCGCCCTGGTGTTCAAGGCATTCGGCTTCAAGTCCGGCTGCGCCTTCCGCTAGCCGGACCACCGGCCAGAGGGCAAAAAGCCCGGTCGCTGCAGGGCGGCCGGGCTTTTCGTATCGACGAGGTCCGAAGCCTATTCGGGCAGGCGCTCGGTCGCGATGCCGCGCTCGGCGAGCTTCGCCTGCACACTGTCATCGCCGACCAGATGGGCGGCCCCCACGGCGATGAACACCGTGCCCGAACCCTCAAGCAGGGTCTCGATCTGACCGGCCCAGTTGACGTTCCGGTTGACCAGAATGGCCTGGTACATCAGCTCGCTCTCGTCACGCATCGGCGCGACCCCGACCGACTCGATGGTGTCGACGTCACCGGCGGCCCAGGCGGAAACCAGTTTGTCCAGCTCGACCGCCGCGTCCTCGAAATCCTCGAGGGTGCTGCGCAGGAAGGCCAGCTGTCCGGCCTCGGGGAAGCCCGCCAGGATGCGCAGCTGTTCGTCGATGGTTTCAAAACCGTCGACCGGCATGCCGGCCGCCTCGGCGCGCGCCTTCAGCAGCAGATCGACCCCGGACTGCGGATCGTAACCGGCCTTGGTCAGGGGCGCGACGGACAGGGTCAGGGCGGCCAGCCAGGGCCGCATCGGATCGAGCTGGGCCCCGGTCAGCCCCATGGTCCGGGCCGCCGCATCCAGCGCCGCCATTTCAGCCTCGGTCAGCAGGCTGGACAGCGGGGTCTCGGGCGAGATGCCGTACTGCTGGACCAGCGGCATGGCCGCCGCCTGGTCATCGGGATTGGACACCTCGAGGATCAGCTGCGAGGCACTGGCGAAGGCGGCGTCGACGGTGTCGGACCCCCAGGCGGTGGTCGGGCGCAGCACATGCACGGTGCCGAACAGATAGATGGTCGAGTCGGCGTCGCGAATGACCCACAGGGCCGGGCCGGGCCCCTCGGCCCGCGGGGCCGGGGCGGTGACCGCGGCCGGGGCCTGGGCGAGGGCGGTGGTCGGCAGGCTGCCGACCAGGGCCGCGGTCAGGGCGACGCCGAAGGCGGCCCCCACGGCGGTCCGGGCCAGGTCGCTGGCGGAGGTCTTGAGGCGGGTCATGAAGGTCATGGAGAAATCCTGTTCGGAGTTGATGGCGAAAAGCCGGTTGAGACTGGAATTATTCGGAAAAGATGGACTCGATCGTCTGGCCGAAGACCCGGGCGATCTTGAAGGCGAGCGGCAGGGACGGGTCGTAGCGACCGGTCTCCAGCGCATTGACGGTCTGGCGCGAGACGCCGAGCTGTTCGGCCAGGTCGGCCTGGCTCCAGTCGCGTTCGGCGCGCAGGATCTTGAGGCGGTTGTTCATGACAGCCCCCTAGCGCCGCGCCAGCCACCAGCCGGCCCAGGCGAGGGCGTAGCCGATGATCTGGAAGCCGGCGCAGGCAAGGCCGCCGGCCACAAGAATGTCGACCGGATCTGGCCCCAGGACCGCAAGGATCGAACCACTCACGCCGCGGGCGGACAGGGTGATGACGGCAACGCCGCCGACGGCGAGACCTCCGGTGCTGCCCCACCACCAGGCCCATTTGTGGGCTTCGCGGGCCGCCTCATCGAGGGTGTTCCACCACAGGACGGACGCTGCCGCCACGACCAGCATGGCGAAGGCGCCGCCGGCCATCGCGATCAGGACCCCGGCCGGACTGGCCGAACCGAAGGCGAAGGCCAACCCGCCGCCGACGCCACCCCCGGCCGCGCACAGGGCGACGGCGGCGAGGTATCGGACGACCGGACGACGCTTCAGGGCCGTGGATAGGGTCATGACAAGCTCCCGTGTCTATTTGACAAGGGTGTTTTACACCAACCCGCAATCACGTCAAGCACCCTTGTCACAAAAACAAGCTCGCTTGACATCAAGGTGGCCGGAGCCCGGTCAGGACAGGCGCTGTAGGGAACGGCGATGCTCATGTGTCGTTAGTTAGCTAAACGACAAATCATTGTCCAGCCCCGCTGACCCGCCCGCCGCGATCAGCCCGG
>CAXBHG010000288.1:0-2360 GCA_963975385.1 uncultured Brevundimonas sp. | reverse complement strand
CGTCTGGATGTCGTCGGCGATCAGACTGGCCCCGGTCGACAGGAAGACATCGACCCGGGCCGGGGCGGGTCGCAGGACCTCGCCGCCGGGAATCCGGGTTCGGGTGCAATACTGGTCCGGTGGGATCGGTGCGCCGTCGCGCACCAGTTTCAGATTGGCGGCGGTCCAGATCGCGCTCTGGGCCAGCAGGCCGTTGAGCCGGTCCCAGTCGAAAATGCGCGCCTTGGTCGAATGTGCGTCGGCCGGAATGTGTAGCGGTTTACGGTCATGGTAGTCGGCCATGAAGCGATCGGGCGTGATCGGATGCAGTAGTTCGGCCAGGGTGAGCATGGATCGACGCTAAAACCGTCCGCTGTCGCTGTCGAGGAACCATGATCATCTGTCCGGACCCGAGTGAAATCGCCGCCGCACGTGCCGCGCTTGTGGTCGCCGATCCCCGGCTGGCGCGGGTCGATGCCCGGACCCCGGTGTTCGCCTGGCGGGCGCGGACCGGAGGCTTCGAGGGGTTGTTCCGGATGATTGTCGAACAGCAGGTGTCGGTGGCCTCGGCCGCGGCGATCTGGGCACGGGTCTGCGACGGTGTCGGCATGATCACCGCCGAACGGGTTCTGGCGTTGGATATCGAGACGCTGCGCGGTTTCGGCCTGTCGGGACCGAAGGCCCGCTACGGCCAAGAGATCGCCCGGGCCCAGGTGGAGGGACGGATCGACTTCGCCCATATGACCGGCCTCGACGACGCGGCAGCGGTGGCGGCCCTGACGGCGATCAAGGGTGTCGGCCGATGGACGGCCGAGACCTGGCTGATGTTCTGCGACGGGCGCAAGGACCTGTTTCCCGGCGGCGATGTGGCCCTGCAGGAGGCAGTGCGCTGGGTCGATGGGGCCGAGGCGCGGCCGAACGAGAAACAGACCTATGCGCGGGCCGAAATCTGGCGACCCCATCGCGGTATTGCGGCACATCTGCTGTGGGGATGGTATGGCGGGGTCAGGCGCGGCGAGATCGCGCTGGAGGAGCTCCTGCCGTGATACCGACGCCCAGCCTGGATGTGATCAGCCAGCCGATCCTGCCGACCCTGTTCCTGCTGGACTATGTCGGTGTGCTGGTGTTCGCCGCCACAGGGGCGCTGGCCTCGGCGCGCGAGAAGCATGACCTCGTGACCATGGGCTTTTTCGCCGCCGTCACCGGCGTCGGCGGCGGCACGCTGCGCGACCTGCTGATCGGTGCGCCGGTGTTCTGGGTGCAGGACTGGAAATATATGGCCGTGTGTTTTTCCGGAGCCCTGGCGGTCTGGTTCCTGGGGCGGCGCGAATGGCGTTTCCGGGCCCTTCTGTGGCTGGATGCCATTGGCCTGGCGGCCTATGGCGTGATGGGCGCGGCCAAGGCCGGGGCCATGGGGGTGACGCCGCTGGTCTGTATTGTGATGGGCACGCTGACCGCCTGTTTCGGCGGTATCGTTCGCGACCTGCTGGCCGGCCAGCCGTCGATCCTGCTGCGTCGTGAGATCACGGTCACCGCGGCGATCCTGGCGGCCGCCGCCTTTGTGGCATTGAAGGCGGTGGGCCTGTCCAATGTGGCTGCTGCCCTGATTGCTATGCCGCTGGGGTTCGGCCTGCGGGCCGGGGCCCTGGCCCGGGGCTGGAGCCTGCCGGGCTTCCCCGGTGCGACGGCCCGCGGCTGATGTCGCCGAACCGACACGCACACGTCATGGCGGAGCCGTCGAATCGCGGCTAGGCTGGTCGCAGCCTGACAAGGAAGGAGACGTGTCTTCAGTCCTGTCGCCTCTCTCACCCTCCACAACGCTGGCAGGGCCTGATGCAGGTCCAGTCCCGCCCACCGTCCGGCTGGCCCGCCCTGGTGCTGAACGCCGACTTCCGCCCGCTGTCCTACTATCCGCTGTCGATCTGGCCGTGGGAGGAGGTGGTGAAGGCCGTCTATCAGGATCGGGTCGACGTCGTGTCCTGCTATGACAAGGTGGTGCGCAGTCCGTCGATGGAGATCCTGCTGCCCAGCGTGATCGCGCTGAAGACCTATGTCGACCAGGATCGCCAGCCCGCCTTCACCCGCTTCAATGTCTTCCTGCGCGATGGCTTCGCCTGCCAGTACTGCGGGGACATGCGCGACCTGACCTTCGACCATGTGATCCCGCGCAGTCGTGGCGGGCGCACGACCTGGGAAAATATCGTCGCGGCCTGCTCGCCCTGCAACCTGCGCAAGGGCGGGCGGACGCCGCAGCAGGCCAGCATGCCGATCCACCGCGCGCCGCACCGGCCCAACTCCTGGGAACTGCAGGAGCGGGGGCGGAAATTCCCGCCGCATTTCCTGCATCAGAGCTGGCTGGACTACCTGTACTGGGACATCGA
>CAXBHG010000287.1:0-2364 GCA_963975385.1 uncultured Brevundimonas sp. | reverse complement strand
TCACCGCCACCGCCTTCACGCTTGCGGCCACCGCCGCCGGTGTCCTCGGTCAGCGCCGGCTCACCGCGTTCGGCGCGTTCAGCGTTGATCTTGTCCGTCAGGTCCTCACCGGTGGTCTGGTCGACGACCTTCATCGACAGCTTGGTCTTGCCGCGATCGTCGAAGCCGAGGAATTTGACTTTGACTTCCTGACCTTCGGACAGGACGTCAGCCGGATTGGCGACGCGTTCCAGGGCGATCTGGGACACGTGAACCAGGCCGTCCTTGGCCCCGAAGAAGTTCACGAAGGCGCCGAAGTCGACGACCTTCACGACCTTGCCGGAATAGATCATGCCGGGCTCGGGCTCGGACACGATCGACGAAATCCAGGCCTTGGCGGCGTCGATCTTTTCCTGGTCGGAGGCGGCGATCTTGACGGTGCCGTCGTCCTCGATGTTGACCTTGGCACCGGTCTTTTCGACGATCTCGCGGATGATCTTGCCGCCGGTGCCGATGATGTCGCGGATCTTGTCGGTCGGAACCTTGATCGACTCGATCTTGGGCGCGTACTCGCCGAGCTCGGTGCGGGCACCGTCGATGGCCTTGTCCATCTCGTCGAGGATGTGCAGACGGCCGGCCGAGGCCTGGGCGATCGCCTTGCGCATGATCTCTTCGGTGATGCCGGCGACCTTGATGTCCATCTGCAGGCTGGTGATGCCCTCGCGGGTACCCGCCACCTTGAAGTCCATGTCGCCGAGGTGATCCTCGTCACCCAGGATGTCGGACAGGATGGCGAACTCGCCCGAGGGCTCGAGGATCAGGCCCATGGCGATGCCCGAGACCGGACGCACCAGCGGCACGCCCGCATCCATCAGCGCCAGCGACGAACCACAGACCGTGGCCATCGAGGAGGAGCCGTTGGACTCAGTGATCTCCGACACCAGACGGATGGTGTAGGGGAAGTCTTCCGACGACGGCAGCATGGGACGGATCGCCCGCCAGGCCAGTTTGCCGTGACCGATTTCCCGACGGCCAGCGCCGCCCATCCGACCGGTCTCGCCGACCGAATAGGGAGGGAAGTTGTAGTGCAGAAGGAATTTCTCCTTGTAGGTCCCGGCCAGGGCGTCGACGTACTGCTCGTCCTCGCCGGTGCCCAGGGTGGCGACCACGATGGCCTGGGTCTCACCGCGGGTGAACAGGGCCGAACCGTGGGTGCGCGGGAAGACGCCGACTTCCGAGACGATGGACCGCACCTTGTCGAGGGCGCGGCCGTCGACGCGGTGGCCGTTGTCGATGATGTCGCGACGCAGGACGTGGGCCTCGCATTCCTTGAAGGCCGTCGCGAATTTGGAGGCGTCGACGCCGTCCGGCTTCTCGTCGGTCTTCACCAGGGCCTCGGCGGCCTTCTTCCTGGCCACGTCAACGCCCGAGCGGCGGTCGTACTTGCCGACGTGGGTGTAGGCGGCCTTGATGTCCTCGCCGACCAGCTTCTGGATCGAGGTGACGATGTCGGAGACGTCGTCAGCCTGGAAGTCGAAGGGTTCCTTGGCGGCGTGTTCGGCCAGGTCGATGATCGCGTCGATCACCGGCTGCATGCCGCGATGTGCGAACATCAGGGCGTTGAGCATGATGTCTTCCGACAGCTCCTTCGCTTCGGACTCGACCATCATCAGGGCGTCCTGGGTGCCGGCGACCACCAGGTCGAGCTGGCTGTCCGGGAGCTGGTCGAGGGTCGGGTTAAGGACGAACTCACCGTCGACATAGCCGACGCGCGCGGCACCGATCGGTCCCATGAAGGGGACGCCCGAGATGGTCAGGGCGGCCGAGGCGGCGACCATGCCGACGACGTCGGGATCGTTTTCCATGTCGTGCTGCAGCACGGTGATGACGACCTGGGTCTCGTTCTTGAACCCCTTGACGAACAGCGGGCGGATCGGACGGTCGATCAGGCGGGAGACCAGGGTCTCCTTCTCGGTCGGGCGACCTTCACGCTTGAAATATCCACCCGGGATCTTGCCGGCGGCGAAGGTCTTTTCCTGGTAGTTGACGGTCAGCGGGAAGAAGTCGAGGCCGGGCTTGGGCGCGCGGCCGTAGACGACCGTGGCGAGCACAACGGTCTCGCCGTAGGTGGCCAGAACGGCACCGTCGGCCTGGCGGGCGATACGGCCCGTCTCCAGCGTCAGCGGCCGGCCGGCCCAGTCGATCGTCTTGCGTTTGATATCGAACATGTTTTGTCTTTCGTCGTCCCGCGGGCGGATTCCGCGCGGGGTCCCATAATCGGGTGGAGCGTCGGGCGTTCAGTCCTTCGATCCGGAGGTCGCCGCGCCATCGCGGAAGACCCGGGAGTAAAAGAGGACCGGTCTGGCCCTCGCGTCATGCGCCGGA
>CAXBHG010000286.1:0-2379 GCA_963975385.1 uncultured Brevundimonas sp. | reverse complement strand
TTCAGAAAGGCCTCGAAATCCTCGGGGTCGAATTTCTTGGTGCCCATGAACTGCCAGTTGATCGGCCCCAGCTTGTCGCCGAGGATGCTCAGCCCCTGGCCCAGGAACCGCCCCATCGACTCGGCCATGTCGGCCAGCACCTTGCGGTTGGTGCAATAGCGGCTGGCCTTGACCGCGAAGACGAAACCGTCCGGCGTCTCGTCGCGCCATTTCATCCAGCTGTCGGGCTTGAAGGTGGAATAATAGGTGCCGTTGATCTCGATCGAGGTCAGGGCGCGGGAGGCGAATTCCAGTTCGCGCTTCTGGGTCAGGCCCTCGGGATAGAAGACCCCGCGCCACGGCTCATAGGTCCAGCCGCCGATGCCGATGTGGATATTGCCGTTCATGTTCAGCTCCCGCCCGAACGAAGGCTCATCAGCAAGACCTTCCCGTCCTCCCGGTGTCGCCAGAAGCGGCATTTTGTGTCCGCGCCGTCACGGGATCAAGCGGCGGCGACCAGCCCCTGATAGGCCGCGAGCGCCTGTCCTCGGGCTGTCTCATCGTCCAGCAGCCGGCGCGAATGGCCATAGGCCAGCACCAGCCCCTTGAACTGGAACACCTTGAGCTCCAGCGCGCCGTCGTCGGCCTCGGGATACAGGGTCCGGAACTCGCGCTTCAGTACCCTGGCCCAGCGCAACTGGCTGGCCTTCAGCGTTTCGCGCAGCGGGCCGGGCTGGTCGTCCAGCTCGATCGCCGTCGCCTGCAACGGACAGCCGCCGGGACGGTCGAGGCCATCAATCCAGTCCAGCTCGCCCCGGAAGATGCGATCCAGCCGCGCCCGTCCGGGCTCCAGAGGCTCGGCCGGAGCCCAGACGGCGGCGACGAACCGCTCGATCATGATGTCGACCACCTGGGTCTGCAGCGCCTCCTTGGACTGGAAATGCTTCAGTACAGCGCTCTTGGACACGCCGGCGGCCCCGGCCACGTCCTGCAGGCTGACGGCGGCGAGGCCCCGCACGGTTACCTGGGCGATGGCCTCGTCGATCAGACGGGCGTGGGTGGCCTTGCCCTTGGGCGGCATGTTTCGGGACCCTCTTGACTCGAAGTAACCGATCGGTCACTTAATGGTGCACGAGCGGTCACTTTCTCACGGACCGGTCGTTTTGGAAAGCCCTTCTGGAGGAAGCACCATGTTTCTCATGACCCTGATATCGGCGACCCTCGCCGTCATCCAACCCGCTCCGACCGTCGCCCTCGACGCGGCCGCACAGCTCGGCCAGCCACGCGCGGTCACCCAGTTGCTCGACGGTCGGCGCTGGGCCTGTGCCCCCGACGGGGCCTGCGTCGCCCGCGGCACGGGCACCTCGCAACCGGTCCTGCGCGAATGCCGCCGCTTCGTCGCCCGTTTCGGCGAGGTGACCCGTTACGAACGCGACGGCGTGGCCCTGGACGCAGCGCAACTGGCGCAGTGCAACGCCGCAGCGCGCTGAAAGCCCCGGATGGCGGCGCGCACCTCATACCGCCAGCGCCGCCATACAGGCCGGGTGGATAGCGGGTGAGCCCGGCCGGCGTACCGGCTGTTTGGCGGATTATCGGCGGGCGTCAGACTGCGGCTGCAATTCCGCCGGCATCGGCAGGGCCTCGGTCCTCGCCTCGGTCTGACTCAGGCCGGGAGCCTGGACGGCGTAGATGATGCCGAAGAAGACCACGATCAGACCCAGCGAAATCAGCAGCACCCACAGGATGTGCAGACCTCTGCGGCCCTGTTTGACCTCTCTGACCGAAATGGCGGGACCGTCAGAAAGGCGGGCGTCGTGATCGGCGGGCAATTCGTCGGGATGATCGGGGGGAAGTGTTCCGTGGGTCATGCAGAGCCAAATGCCCTGACTGGCGAGGCGTTCCCGAGCCCTGTCCAGGGAGCCGTTGGTTTCACCAGCTCAGGGATGCCGCATGGGCGGGATCGGACAGGCGGGCATTGCTGAACTCGGCCTGGCGGTCGCGCGGCACTGCATAGGTGACATGTGGCTGGAGGGCCGCCAGGATCGCAGGCGGGGCGTCCATGGTTTCAGGCATCTCGCATTCGGCCATGGCCCAGTAGAATTGGTCGGCGTCGTCCATCAGCAGGTCGATATCCCACTGCAGGCCGGCAGGGTCGACCACAGTGGTACGCAGCTTGTGCACGCGTCGCGTGGTTACGGGCCAAAGGTCGTCGAAATCGCGCGCCTCAAGGACGGTCTCGATCTCGATCAGACGCCCCGCTGCCGTGATCTTGCAGGTGAAGCTGTCGGTTGTGACGTCGTCGGTCGCCCGCCGCCGGATTCGGGCGTCGCCCGGCAGGTAGCCCTGGCGAATTTCGCTCCAGGCACTGCGGGGCCACAGGCCCAGTATCGTCGCCGGGTC
>CAXBHG010000285.1:0-2384 GCA_963975385.1 uncultured Brevundimonas sp. | reverse complement strand
CCGGCATCGCCTATGCACGGTCGGTGAGCACCCGACCGCCCGTCTCCCTGTCCGAAGCTGAAATCGCCGCCGTCCGCTCGTGGGTGATCCACGAGGACGCGCACGTCATCGCCTTCAACAAGCCCTCGGGACTGTCCAGCCAGGGCGGGCGGATCCAGGCCCATACGCTGGACGACCTGCTGTGGGCCTTTGCCCGCTCGAACGGCAAACGGCCTGACCTGATCCACCGGCTGGACCGCGACACCTCGGGCGTCATCCTGGCGGCCAAGACCAAGCCCGCCGCCGGCTTCCTCGGCAAGGCGCTGCAGGCGAAGAAGCTGAGCAAGACCTATCTGGCCCTGGTCGCGGCCGCGCCCGAACCGCGCGAGGGGCTGATCGACGCGCCCCTGCTGCGTCAGGAGATCGGCCGCGAAAGCTATATGCGGGTCGTCGCGCCTGACACGCCCGGGGCCCAGTTGTCGCAGAGCCGCTATCGCACCCTGGCGGCGACGGAGGAGGGGGCGCTGGTCGAGCTGTCGCCCCTGACCGGGCGCATGCACCAGCTGCGCGTGCACATGGCCCATATCGGCCGCCCCCTGGCCGGGGACCAGCGCTATGGCGGGGCCCTGACCCTGGCCGGTCGCGCCGCCCCGCGTCTGATGCTGCACGCGGCGACCCTGACCTTCCCCCATCCCGACGGCGGCCGGGTCACGGTCGAGGCGCCGCTGCCGGCGGATTTCGTGACGTTGAAGGCGGCGGCGGGGCTTTAGCCCGAGGGGCGGAACCCAAGCCATCGTGCTACGCTTCCCAAGGGAACCCGGAGACCAGCCATGAAGCGCCTGACCCTGTTGACCCTCGCCGCCTCGGCCCTGGCGCTGGGCGCCTGCGCCAGCCTGGCCCCCTATGGCCCGCAGATGGGCCCCAACGGGCAGGGCTATGCCGAACAGCGGATCGAGAGCAATCGCTGGCGCGTCACCTATCGCGGTGTCGGCGCGCCCGGCCCGGTCGCCGACATGGCCCTGCTGCGCGCGGCCGACCTGACGGTCCAGAACGGTTTCGACTGGTTCGAGGTCACCCAGCGCTGGACCGACGGCCGCCGCGACAGCGCCGGCGGCGTCCGCCCCAGCGTCTCGATCGGTGCCGGCAGCAGCCGCTACGGCGGCTATTCCTCATCGGGTGTCGGCGTGGGTGTCGGCCTTGACCTCAGCGGCCCCCAGCCGACCTCAACCGTGCTGGAGGTGGTGATGGGCAATGGTCCCCGGCCGGACCGCCCGGAGGCCTATGACGCGCGGGATGTGCAGCGGACCCTGCGCGGGCGGGGGTAGAGGCCCGGACCCCTTGTCATCCCGGACGCTGCGCCAGCAGCGATCCGGGACGTTTGATCGCAAAAATTTGCGCCTCCCGGAAGCGGCGTCAGCCGCTATCCGGGAGACAGGTCAGGCTCCCGCGTGGCGGAGCCCGTCTCCCGGATAATCGCGCCGCGATTTCCGGGAGGTCTGGACTGGCGGAGCTTGCCGTCCCGGATCGCCGCGATGCGGCGTCCGGGATGACAAGGGGCTCGTACCGCTGTCGGCCGTTAAACCCTCAGCGCCCGCCCCGCGTCAGGGCCCGGTATTCGACCAGACGTTCCTTGTCGCGCCGCACCTGGTCGGCGACGGCGTTGTCGACGTCCAGCGAGGCGTAACGGACCCAGTTCTCGATGCCCAGCTTGTCCTGGATGGCCGAGGTCGGGGTCTGCCAGCGGAAATAGGACAGGAAGCTGACCACCGCGCCCAGCACGATCGCCATCACCTCGAGGCCGCGATAGACCATCTCGTGCCCCTCAGGCGTCGGCTGCAGCACGAAGATGCCCAGCCAGGTCAGGAACAGGACCGGGGTCAGGAAACGGTTGAACCAGCGCATCCAGTAGCGTTCGCGGCGCACGCGCCACAGCTCCATCTGGACGTATTTCTCGAGGTATTCCATGCGCGCGCCCAGCCACATGGTCAGCCGGGTCAGGTACATGGCGCGCTGGCCCCAGGCCTTGCCGTCCTGCTGGTACTGGGTCTCGGCCTGGTCGGCCATGGCGCGGCCGCTGGTGAACAGATTCTGCAGTTCGCGGGTGCGCTGCACGATGCCACGCGACAGCTGGTAGGAGTCATTCTCCAGCTTGAACCGGTACTGGACGAACAGGATCGCCTGCGCCCCCCAGTACAGGCCCAGGGTGGCGACCATGGCGGCGGCGGCCAGCATGGGGCCGGCGGTGTCCGAGCCGGTCCACTGGCTGAACCAGGTCGGCCCGATCAGGGCCAGGACGGCGAAGGCGACCATGGCCAGGACCTGGCTGACCCGCTTGACCAGCACATGGATACGCAGGGCGTCGAAAATGCCCCGGCCATAGACATAGATGTCGCTGCGGATGTCGG
>CAXBHG010000284.1:0-2387 GCA_963975385.1 uncultured Brevundimonas sp. | reverse complement strand
TCGCTGTCGTTCTGCTCCTCGTGGTGCTCAACGGCCTGTTCGCCATGACCGAGCTTGCGGTCGTCTCTTCCCGCAAGTCCAAGCTGCAGAGTCGGGCCGAGCGCGGGGACAAGGGCGCACGCGCCGCCCTGAAGCTGGCCGAGGACCCCACCCATTTCCTGTCGGCGGTCCAGGTCGGGATCACCCTGATCGGGATTCTGGCGGGTGCCTATGGCCAGGCGGCCATCGCCGGGGAACTGGACAAGATCCTGGAGGCCCGGTTTCCGGCCCTCGTCGCCTATACCCAGGTCTTTTCGACCGCCCTGGTCGTGGTCTGCATCACCTATGTGTCGCTGATCGTCGGGGAGCTGGTGCCCAAACGGCTGGCGCTGATCTTCCCCGAGACGATCGCCGCCAAGATGGCCGCGCCGATCTCCAGCCTGGCCGTGGTGCTGCATCCGTTCGTGGTGCTGCTGACCGCCTCGACCTCGGCGATTCTCAAACTGATGGGGGTCAAGGACCGGGACGGCACCGATGTCACCCAGGAGGAGGTCGAGACCATCCTGGCCGAGGGCACCTCGGCCGGCCTGATCGAGCCTGAGGAACAGGTGATGATCGAGGAGATCCTGCGCCTGGGAGACCGCCCGGTGCGGGTGGCGATGACGCCGCGCACGGACGTCTTCTGGGTCGCGCTGGACGACACGGTCGCCGCGTTGCGCGAGGAGATTCGCGTCTGCCCCTATTCGCGCATCGTGGTGGCCCGCGACGGGGATCTGGATCACCCGCTGGGCGTGGTCCACAAGAAGGACTTGCTGGACTCCTATCTGACGTCGGGTGAGCTGGAGGTCGAGAAACACGTCAAGACGCCGGCCTTCATCCCGCAGTCGACCTCGGTGCTGAAGGCGCTGGAGATCCTGAAGGGCACCCATGTCCACATGGCCTTCATCGTCGATGAATACGGGGCGTTCGAGGGGGTGGTGACGGCCACCGACATCCTGGAAATGATCGCCGGCGACTTCAACGAGAGCCATGACGAGCTGACCGGCTTCGTCACCCAGCGCGAGGACGGGGCCTGGCTGGTCGACGGCCGCACCGACCTGGACGACCTGTGCGACATGCTGGGCGAGGATTTCGGCGAGAACGACAGCTTCCACACCGTGGCCGGCCTGGTGCTGCACCAGTTGTCGCGCGTTCCGGACAAGGGTGAGGAACTGCAGCTGGGTCGTTTCGAGGTCGAAATTCTGGACATGGACGACCGTCGCATCGACAAGCTGCTGTTCCGTCAGGTGGTCAGGCGCGAGGACGAGGCCCATGCGATCGCGGCCCACAGGGACGACTGATCCGGCCTTCGCGCGCAATCACCGTGTCCGGGGCGGATTGCCCTTGAAAACCCGCCGTCGCTCGGGCATACGCCCCGGTCTGGCGAGAACCACGCGCCGATGGGGTTACCCACGGCGCGTTGTGCTTTGTCCGGACACTACAGGAGTGTAGCTCAGCTGGTAGAGCATCGGTCTCCAAAACCGAGGGTCGTGGGTTCGAGTCCCTCCACTCCTGCCATTTTCCCCCTGTCGCTGCCGCATGGGACTTCCCATCTGGAGCGCAGGAACAAATGTTTGAAGAGACGCTGAATGGCCAAGGCCAAGACCCCGGGCGGTCGTCGCATGACGGGAACGAAAGTCGCTCCGGCGGGGCAGACGGTCACTGTTGACGCGCCGGCCCCCAAGAAGCCCTTCCCCAGCATCCCCAAATTCTTCAGCCAGGTGCGGGCTGAGGGGCGCAAGATCGTGTGGCCGAGCCGCAAGGAAACCTGGATCACCTCGGTGATGGTTTTCATCATGGTGATGATCGCTGCGATCTTCTTCTGGATCGTCGATGCCGGCCTGAGCATCGCTTCCCAATTCATTCTCGCCCTCGGCCAATAAGGAGACGCGCATGACTGATGCAGCGCCCGAAACCAAACCGGCCGCCAATCCGCGGCACAAATGGTACATCATCCACGCCTACTCGAATTTCGAGAAGAAGGTGTCGCAGCACATCCAGGACCAGGCGAAGCAGCAGGGGCTGACCGACTGTTTCTCGGAAATCCTGGTGCCGACCGAGGATGTCGTTGAGGTCCGTCGGGGTCGCAAGATCAATTCGGAACGCAAATTCTTCCCCGGCTATGTGCTGGCGAAGATGGAGATGACCGACGAGGCCTATCACCTGGTCAAGAACACGCCGAAGGTCACGGGCTTCCTGGGCGCCGCGGGCGGCACCAAGCCGCTGCCGGTGTCCGAGCGTGAGGTCCAGAACATCATCGGCCAGGTGGAGGAGGGCGTCGAACGTCCGAAACCCACCATCCGTTTCGACATCGGCGAGACCGTCAAGGTCATCGACGGACCCTTCGCCAGCTTCGAGGGCCAGGTCGA
>CAXBHG010000283.1:0-2402 GCA_963975385.1 uncultured Brevundimonas sp. | reverse complement strand
GGCTGGATGAAGCCGTAGCCTTTAGTGGAATTGTACCATTTTACAGTGCCGGTAGCCATTTTCAGGACCTCCATTAGCGTTGGCCGCAGGAAAAAGCTCCTGTGCGGCCTGTCGGGTCTGAATGGGATCGGCTTTTTGACTCAGTGCGTGATGCAAAGGACAGCAGCGTTACGCAGAGAGATCGACAGCTTCCATGTGGGCGCTGTCCGCATCAATAGCAAGGACAACGCGAATTCTTATGGATGCGCCTCCGGGAGCGGAGGGGACCATCCAGATACAAAAATGGCGGCTGCATCCGGGACGCAGCCGCCATTCAGTGGGTTATCTAGCCGACAGTCTTGAGTTGACCGGCCGATTCCTTGCCCGTGCGACGGTCGCTTTCGATCTCGTAGGAGATCTGCTGACCTTCGTTCAGGCCGTTCAGGCCGGCGGCCTCGACGGCCGAGATGTGGACGAACACGTCCTTGCCACCGTCATCGGGTTGGACAAAGCCATAGCCCTTGGTGGAGTTGAACCATTTTACAGTGCCGGTAGCCATTTTCAGGACCTCCGTTAGAATTGGCCGCAGGAAATAGCTCCTGATCGGCCTGTCGGGTCTGAATGGATCGGCTTTAGACCTCGGTGCGGATGCAAAGGGGTGCAAGAGCGTGACGCAGAGAGATCGACGTTTAGCCTTGTGACGCGCCTTTCGGTCGAAAGCAAGGCTCGGCCTGTCAGTCCTCGTCGCCGTCATCGTCATCGTCGTCGGCGGCCGCCGGCGCGGCGGCTTCGTCCTCGGACGGCACATAGTGCTGCTGGCACAATTTGCGCAGGGCCCCGGTCAGGGACGCCCCGTACAGGTTCTCCTGCACGCGCTCGTGACCCTCGGCCTGGAGCTTCTGCTTGATGTCGCCGACAGTGCGGCAGTCGCCGCTCTCGGCCAGTTGATAGGCACGTTCGATCGTCGTGGGTCTGAAGCTCATGCCCCTAGGGTGGAGGCATGAGCTTCATTTGACCAGCACTATCAGAAGGAGAATGTCACCTCGCCGACCAGGGCCGACGCATATTGCGGGCCGGGGACGTTGGCGTCGGTGTCGTAGTAGCGCAGGTCGAAGTCCAGATCGCGCGTGACGGCATAGGTCATGCCCGCGTTCCAGCCGGTGTAGTCGACGCTGGTCTCCTGCTCGCGGCGGCCGATGGCGGCGGTGCCGGACAGTTTGTTGGTGAAGTCCCAGCCGATCCGGCCCTCGACCCAGGTCCAGGCCTTGGACGAGCCGGTGCTGTCGGGCGAATACTGCACGGTCAGCCGCGCCTTGGCCGGGCCGATCGAGCGCGAGATCTTGCCGGTGAACTCCCAGGAATCGGCGTCATAGCCGTCGATCGCGTCGACCTGCCATTTGTATTTGGCGTTCAGGTCGATGTCGAAGCCGGCGATCTCGGGGCGGATGCCGGCGTCCACGGCGGCCTCGAGCTCGGAGCCGCTGGAACTGCGGATCGTCTGGAAGGACGGGCCGGCGTAGAAGAAGCCGTCGGCGTTTTCCCACTGGGCCTCGCCGAACACATAGGCGTCGCCGTCGGATTTTGAGGCGTCCTTGGAACGGTTGTCCGTGCCGGCCCCGACTGCGAAGGACCAGCTACCGGCGGAGGGGGCCTCCTGGGCCCGGGCGACGGCGGGCAGGGCCAAAACTGCGACGGCAGCAATCATCAGGGGACGCATCATTCTTCACCTCGTTTTCAACGAGGAGGCGTCTAACCCCAGTCCTTGACGAATTTGTCACGGGCAGACGACATTTCCTCCGTCAGCCGACGAACCAGTCCGGCGACCGGCACAATGTCATGCACGGCGGCCGAGCCCTGGCCGGCTGACCAGACCGTCTTCCACGCCTTGGCCTCGTCGGCCATGTCCAGCTTGTGCTCGGGCAGGGATTTGGGATCGATGCCGTTCGCCAGCAGGGAGGGCGTCAGGAAGTTGGCGGGAATCCCCGAGACGGCCGGGGTGTAGGTGATGTCGGACGCCCCGGCGTCGACGATCATCTGCTTGTACTCGCCCTGGGCCATCGATTCGGTCGTCGAGATGAAGCGGGTGCCCATATAGGCGAAGTCGGCCCCCATCATCAGGGCGGCGGCCACGTCCGAGCCGGTCGACAGGCAGCCGGACAGGATGATGGTGCCGTCGAAGAAGCTGCGCACCTCATTGACCAGGGCGAAGGGATTGACCACCCCGGCATGGCCGCCGGCCCCGTTGGCCACCAGGATCAGGCCGTCAACGCCGGCCTGGGCCGCCTTGCGGGCGTGGCGGACATTGGCGATGTCGTGGAAGACCACGCCGCCATAGCCGTGCACCGCATCGACCACATCCCGCACCGCGCCCAGCGAGGTGATGATCAGCGGCACCTTCTCCTCGACCGAGACCATCATGTCGG
>CAXBHG010000282.1:0-2416 GCA_963975385.1 uncultured Brevundimonas sp. | reverse complement strand
ACGACCAGCGGGAAATACATGGTCATCGGGTGGAAGCCCTCGTCGATCATCGCCTTGGCGAAATCGAGCGTGGTGACGTCCGTCCCCTTCAGCCAGGCGTCATCGAACAGCGCCTCGTGCATGCAGGGCCCGTCCGGGAAGGCGGCGCTCATCACGTCCGACAGCCGCGCCTTGATGTAGTTGGCGTTCAGCACCGCGTCCTCGGCCACCTGACGCAGGCCGTCCGAACCGTGGCTCATCATGTAGGACAGGGCCCGCACGAACATGCCCATCTGGCCGTTGAAGGCGCATAGTCGACCAAAGGCCTCCGCGGCCTCGTCCTCGGCCCGCTCGACCAGTTTGAAGCCGTCACCGTCGCTGACGACCCACGGAGCCGGCGCGAACGGGGCCAGGGCCGCCGACAGCACCACCGGCCCGGCACCGGGCCCGCCGCCACCGTGCGGCGTCGAGAAGGTCTTGTGCAGGTTGATATGCATCGCATCGACGCCCAGATCGCCCGGACGGACCCGGCCGACGATGGCGTTGAAATTGGCCCCGTCGCAGTAGAAATAGGCCCCGGCTTCATGGGTCAGCCGCGCGATCTCGATGATGTCGCGCTCGAACAGGCCGCAGGTATTGGGATTGGTCACCATGATGGCGGCGACGTCCGGACCTAGCTTGGCGGCCAGATCGGCGACATCGACGCGGCCGTCGGCGGTCTGGGCGACCTCGACCACTGTATAGCCGACGAAGGCGGCCGTAGCCGGATTGGTGCCGTGGGCCGAGGTCGGCACCAGCACCTTGTTGCGCGGGTGCTCGGAGCGCAGCCCCTGCCCCGCGGCCCGGTGGGCGGCGCGGATGGCCATCAGGCCACACAGTTCGCCATGGGCTCCGGCCTTGGGCGACATGGCCACCGCCGGCATGCCGGTCAGGGTCTTCAGCCAGTGGGCCAGCTGATCCATCAGGTCGAGCGCCCCCTGCACCGTGGAGACCGGCTGCAACGGGTGGATGTCGGCGAAGCCTGGCAGGCGCGCCATTTTCTCGTTGAGGCGCGGATTGTGTTTCATCGTGCACGAGCCCAGCGGATAGATGGCCAGGTCGATGGCGTGGTTCTTCTGCGACAGCCGCACATAGTGCCGCATCGCCTCGGGCTCGCTCAGCCCCGGCAGGCCGATCGGGTCCTTTCGCACCAGATCGCCCAGATCACCGCCGTCGGTCTTCGGCGCGGCCAGGTCGACCCCGGTCTTGCCCCAGCCATCGCGCTCGAAGATCAGCATCTCGTCCTGCAGCAGGCCGCGACCGCCGGTCAGGGTGGCGGGCTTGCTCTCGACCTTGTTGGGCGTGGTCGGGCGGCCGACGGTGTTCATGGTGCTCATGATCGGATCCCTCAGGCGGCCAGAACGCGCGTCAGCGCATCGGCGAGGCTCTTGATATCGGCGGCGGCGGTGGTCTCGGTCGCGGCGACCAGCAGGACGTCGTCCATCCCGGCCTCCGGGGCCAGGCGGCTGTAAGGCACGCCCGCCAGCACGCCCTGCCCGGCCAGGGTCTCGACCACGGCGGCGGCGGGCTTCGGCAGTTTCACCGCGAACTCGTTGAAGAAGCGCCCGGTCAGCACCTCGACTCCCGGGATTGCCGCCAGGGCGTCACGCGTGGCCACGGCCGTCTCGTGGTTCAACAGGGCCAGACGGCGCAGGCCGGTCTCGCCCAGCAGCGTCATGTGGATGCTGAAGGCCAGGCAACACAGACCGGAATTGGTGCAGATGTTCGACGTCGCCTTGTCGCGGCGGATGTGCTGTTCCCGCGTCGACAGGGTCAGGACGAAACCGCGCTCACCGTCAGCATCGACCGTCTCGCCGGTCAGGCGGCCGGGCATCTGGCGGATCAGTTTTTCGCGGCAGGCGAACAGGCCGATATAGGGGCCGCCATAGTTCAGGGCATTGCCGATCGACTGGCCCTCGGCGGCGACGATGTCGGCCCCCATCTCGCCCGGCGACTTGAGCAGCCCCATCGACACGGCCTCGGTCACCACCACGATCAGCAGGGCCCCCGCAGCATGAGCGGCTTCCGCGATCTTGGTGACGTCGGTGGCGGTGCCGAACACGTTCGGGGTCTGAACCACGACGCAGGCGGTGTCCGGCCCGATCTGGTCGATGACGGCGGCCTCGGCGTCGACTGCGGCGGCCAGCACCTGGGTCTCGACGCCGACGGCGTGGACCACGGTCTCGGTCGCCTGGACATAGTGGGGATGCACCCCGCCCGAGATCACCGCCTTGTTGCGGCGGGTCACGCGGGTCGCCATCAGCACGCCCTCGGCCATGGCGGTTGAGCCGTCATAGAGGCTGGCATTGGCCACCTCCATCCCGGTCAGATTGGCGACCTGGGTCTGGAACTCATACAGATACTGCAGCGTCCCCTGGGCGATCTCGGGCTGGTAGGG
>CAXBHG010000281.1:0-2420 GCA_963975385.1 uncultured Brevundimonas sp. | reverse complement strand
TTTCATAATTGCGCGCCTAAGTCCCATTTTCTTGCTAAACAGGGACGGAGGAGCCGCTTAATGCCCAAGTCCCCCGTGCAAGACTTTCCGGAAATCTTCGTCTCCACCAGTGAGACGGCGACCGCAGTGTCGCGCGCGGTCAGCCAGGGCGAGCTCCGGCAGATCGGTTCCAAGCTGTATACCCGCAATCTCGTGGACCCGCCCGAGCAAATTGTCGGGCGGCATCTATGGACGCTTGTCGGTGCCTATATCCCGGGCGCGCTGATCGCCGACCGAACCGCGATCGAGAACAAGCCGGCGGCCGATGGCTCGGTCTTCGTCGTTTCCGATCGCAAACGCGACATCGAACTGCCGGGCGTGACGATCCGAACCCGCCGGGGGGCGCCCCCTCAGCCCACCGACCTTCCGTTCGTCGGTAATCTCTTCCTCTCCTCGACGGCGAGGGCCTATCTCGACAACATGGCCCCCTCCCGTCGGCGCGGTGGAGACGTACCGCGCACCCTGACGCGCAGTGAGATCGAAACCCATCTCGACACCCTCATTCGTCGCGGGGGCGATGAAGCGGCCAACAGGCTCAGGGACGAGGCGCGCCGGATCGCGCCCATGATCGGGCGCGAAGTGGAGTGCGAAACCCTGGAAAGACTGATTGGGGCCCTTCTCGGCACACGCGATGAGCCCCTGGTCACGGACGGAGCCCAGGCGCGCCGTTCCGGCTTTCCCTTCGATCCTGAACGGCTCGCGCGTTTCGAACTTCTGCATCGGGAACTGAGAGCAACGGCGCCCGTCATCCGCCCCGCCGCCGAACGTCCCGCGGAAGGACGGTCAAGCCTGTCCTTTTTCGAGGCCTATTTTTCCAACTTCATCGAAGGCACGGAGTTCGAGGTCAGCGAAGCCGCCGACATCGTGTTTCGCAACGTCATCCCTCGTGACCGTCCTTCCGACGCTCACGACATCCTCGGCACCTGGAGGCTGGTTTCGGATCCTGTCGAAATGGCCAGGACACCGCGCGACGCTCCCGAGTTCTTCGATATTCTCAAACGTCGGCATGCCGCGCTTATGGCCGGCCGGCCGGACAAGAACCCGGGGGCCTTCAAGGAGGAGGCCAATCGGGCGGGACAGACCACATTCGTGGACCCCGCTCACGTCGAAGGCACACTGACCCGCGGGCTTGAACTCTATCACAGTCTGGAAACACCCTTCGCCCGGGCCGTCTACATGATGTTCCTGGTGTCGGAGGTTCACCCCTTCACGGACGGCAACGGCCGGATCGGCCGGATCATGATGAACGCCGAACTCGTCGCCGCCGACGAAGAGCGCATCATCATTCCGACCATCTTCCGCAGCAACTACCTGACGGGACTGAAGGTGCTTTCAAACAGCGACAATCCAAACACCCTGATCCGCAGCCTGGATTTCGCGCAGAAATGGGTGGCGGCAGTTCCCTGGACCGAAATCAGCGCCACGCAGGACGTCCTGGACAGCTGCAACGCCTTCATGGACCCGGCCGAGGCCGACGAACGCGGCATAAGACTACGCCTGCCCCAGACCTTCTAGACGGGGATTGTCGACCTACCCGGCCTGGCTCCGTGGCATCGCACCTGGCCGTGCCACGCTAGAAACCGAAATCAATCTGATCGGCGGATGCCGGTCGCTTCCGCCGTCGGGGCGGCACCGCCGGGGTGGCCGAGCCTGAAGGCGCCGGCGAGACCGCGCCTGTCGCGACGACCGCCTCCTTGTCGGACTTGCGGCGCGGCGACCGCGTGGTCTGGATCAACTTCGGCTCCCGGGGTCGGGCCAACGGCTTGGGATGCGGCAGGCCCCGGACCGTCCGGGTCGCCTTCCACGCCGTCAGCTCGCTTTCCCACCAGCCCACCCGGTTGGGGGAGATGCGCACGGGTTCGGGAAAATCCCCGACCTGCTGCAGGCGCCATGCGGTCGACCGGCTGAGGCCGGTGACGTCCCGGACCCGATCCCACGGCAACAGCCGGTCCTCCGGCCCGCCCGTCTCGATCGGTTCGCCTTCGGGTTCAAACGTCATGACACGCCTCCAAACATCTGGTCAGCAACCGCTTCGAAGACGGTGCAAAGCGTTCGAGCGTCGACCGCGGCATCGACGCAATCGCGCCTCGCCCATCGCCGGGCCACCGCCTTGACCGCGAAACTGGCGGCGGGGTCCGCCAACAGAGCCTCAATCGTCGGGGCCACCGCGGCATCCCGGCTCAAACGGTCAGCCACGGCGACGCCCCCTCGCCGCGGGCGGCGCGGCGGTGCGGATGTCCGAAATCTGCGACCGGGCCCAATCCCGCAACAGGTCTTGCGGATAGAAGGGCCTGGACCGGATGTGGCGGCACGGGGGACCATTGCCGCCCGTGGACCACAGCCGCGCCAGGGTGGCCGGTTTCAGTCGAATCCCGAACGAG
>CAXBHG010000280.1:0-2422 GCA_963975385.1 uncultured Brevundimonas sp. | reverse complement strand
GTGGTGCCCGGCCTGATGGCCGTGGGCGAGGCCGCCTGCGTCTCGGTGCACGGGGCCAACCGTCTGGGTTCCAACAGCCTGACCGATCTGGTGGTGTTCGGCCGCGCCGCCGGCCTGCGCGCCGGTGAGGTGGTCGACAGGGCGTCGAAGGTGCCGGACGCTCCGGCCGCGGTCACTGACGGCCACCTGGCCCGCCTGGATCGTTTCCGCAACGCCTCGGGCGCGACGCCGACGGCGAAACTGCGCATCGAGATGCAGCGCGCCATGCAGTCGGACGCGGCCGTGTTCCGCACCGGCAAGACTCTGGAAGAGGGGGTCGCCAAACTGCGCGACATCCACGCCCGCGGCACCGACATCAAGACCACCGACCGCGGCCTGATCTGGAACACCGATCTGGTCGAGACGCTGGAATACGACAACCTGGTCGACCAGGCCCTGGTGACGATCGAGGGGGCGCTGAACCGCACCGAGAGCCGCGGGGCCCATGCCCGCGAGGACTTCCCCGACCGCAACGACGCCGAGTGGATGAAACACACCCTGGCCTGGAAGACCCCGGGCGAGGGCGTGAAGATCGACTACCGGCCGGTCCACAACTACACGATGTCCGACGACATCGCCTATATCGAGCCCAAGGCACGGGTGTACTGAAGATGGTCCAGCTTACCCTCCCGCGCGGCTCGAAGCCGACCACCGGCAAGGTTTACAAGGCCGCCCCCGGCGCGAAGAACGTCAAGACCTACAAGGTCTATCGCTACGACCCCGAGGTCGACGCCGACCCGCGCTGGGACGTCTATGAGGTGCCGGTGGCCGACCACGGCCCGATGCTGCTGGACGCCCTGATCCACATCAAGAACGAGATCGACCCGACCCTGTCCTTCCGGCGCTCGTGCCGCGAGGGCATCTGCGGTTCGTGCTCGATGAACATCGACGGGCGCAACACCCTGGCCTGCACCAAGGGCTGGGACGAATGCTCGGGCGACACCATCGCCATCGCGCCCCTGCCGCACCAGCCGGTGGTCAAGGATCTGGTGACGGACCTGACCCTGTTCTACGCCCAGTACGACTCGATCCAGCCCTGGCTGCAGTCGAACGAACCGGACCCGACGACCGAGCGGCTGCAGACCCCGGCCGAGCGCGAGAAGCTGGACGGCCTGTACGAGTGCATCCTGTGCGCCTGCTGCTCGACCTCCTGCCCCAGCTACTGGTGGAACCAGACCGAATACCTCGGCCCGGCGGCCCTGCTGCAGTCCTATCGCTGGATCGCCGACAGCCGTGACGACGCGACCCAGAGCCGGCTCGACGACCTCGAGGATCCGTTCAAACTGTACCGCTGCCACACGATCATGAACTGCGCCCAGGTCTGTCCCAAGGGGCTGAACCCGGCCAAGGCCATCGCCGAGACCAAGAAGCTGATGGTGGCCCCGGACCGCCGGAAGGCGACGGCGACAGCCTGATTGCAGACTGAGGGGGCGACGCGCCAGGCGGCTATCGACCAATAGCCGTCAGGCCGCCAGCGTCAGTCCGCAATGGGTGGCGAAATGGCGGAAGTCGGGGTCGTGGGCGATCAGCGGCACTCCGGCGTCGATACAGCACTGGGCGATCAGGGCGTCGGCCAGTCGTGCCTTCAGCCCAAGCGTCAGTATGGTCCGCCGGTTCTGTCCAACCCGCATCCAGAAGCCGTCATCGAGCGGCAGGACGGGAGTCTGGACCAGCATCGGCTCCAGCAGGGCGCGGGGTCTGGGATAGGACAGAAGTTCCGCCATCGCCGGCGGCGTCAGCCGGAAATTGTCGCGGTCGAACGCCGACTGTATGCGCTCGACGTCAGGACCGTCCCGCCCCTCAAGATAGCGGACAAGGCTGCTCGTATCGGCGGACACCAGCGTCATCGTCAGGGCTGTTCCCAGCCGTAGTCCTTGTCTTCCCGCAGCTCGTCCAGCGGCAGATCTCCGAAATCCACCTTCCCCCGCAAGGCCTCCATCCGCCGGTAAAACTGCTCGCGGCGCAGTTTCTCGAGGCCCTGGCGGACCGTCTCGGTAATGCCGGCCCCGGTCGCCGCCTGGGCACCGTCGATCAGCTCAGCGGGCAGATGCACGGTTATTTTTCGCAGGGCGGTCATGGGCGGAATATGCCATAAATCAATGCCAGCATCAATCTATGGCCTTGCTTCCCCCGCCCGGCTTTGCCAAGAGCGTGCCATGGCGAAGATCACCTATATCGAACACGACGGTCGCGAGCATGTGGTCGAGGTCAAGGCCGGCCTGTCCGTGATGGAGGGGGCGATCCGCAACAATGTCCCCGGCATCGACGCGGACTGTGGCGGGGCCTGCGCCTGCGCCACCTGCCATGTCTATGTCGACGAGGCCTGGCGCGAGGCGACGGGCAAGCCCAGCGCCATGGAGGAGTCGATGCTCGACTTCGCCGA
>CAXBHG010000279.1:0-2437 GCA_963975385.1 uncultured Brevundimonas sp. | reverse complement strand
CGTCCAGGTACAGGGTGCCGTTGTGGGCCCGTTCGAACACGCCGATCTTGCGCGGACGACCGTCCGTCCCCTCCTCGCCGAACAGTTCGAGATCCAGCCGTTCCGGGGTCATGCCGGCGGCCGAGATGGCGACGAATTCGGCGCGGGCGCGGGCGCTGGCCTCGTGGATCTGGCGCGCGACCAGTTCCTTGCCGGCGCCGGGCGGGCCGGAGATCAGCACCCGGCTGTTGGCGGGGGCGACCTTGGTGATGGTGGTGCGCAGGGTCTGGGCCGCCGCCGAGCGGCCGATCAGGCCGGTGGGGGTCATGACCTGGGCGCGCAGCCGCCGGTTCTCACGCCTCAGGGTCGCGGATTCCAGCGCCCGTTCGATGACCACGACGAGGCGGTCGGACTTGAACGGCTTTTCGATGAAGTCATAGGCCCCGCGCTTCAGCGCGCTGACGGCCGTCTCGATATTGCCGTGGCCCGAGATCATCACCACCGGCAGGTCGGGGTCCAGCTCCTTGATGATGTCCAGCAGCTCGAGGCCGTCGAGCCCGCCGCCCTGCATCCAGATGTCGAGCAGGGCCAGGGACGGCTTGCGCGCGCGGATCGCGGCCAGGGCCTCGTCGGAATTGGCGGCGACGCGGACCGCATGGCCCTCGTCTTCCAGAAGGCCGGACACCAGTTCCCGGATGTCAGCCTCGTCGTCGACGACAAGAATGTCGGCTCCCGTGGATCGCATGACGCCTCGCTATTCGGCCGCAGGGGCGGTCGCCGGGCGTGAGCCCGCCTTCCGGTCCCCGGCGGCGCCGGTCGGTTTCAGGGGAAAGATGAGGGAGACGCGCGCGCCACCCAATTGTTCGGCGTCGGCCAGCTTCAGCTCGCCGCCGTGGTCCTCGCAGATGCGTTTGACGATGGCCAGGCCGAGGCCCGTGCCCTTCTCGCGCGTGGTGACATAGGGTTCAGTCAGACGGTCGCGGTCTTTCGCCGGCAGGCCGACGCCGTCATCCTCGATGATGAAACTGGCCAGACCGTCCTCGATCTCCAGCCGCGCGACGACCCCGGGGGTCTCGCTGTCGCCCGGTCGGGGGTCGCGCTCCCGCCGCGTCGCCACCGACTCGCCGGCGTTCTTGAGGATGTTGGTCAGGGCCTGGCCGATCATCCGGCCGTCGCCCTGCAGCGGCGCGCGCGGCAGGGGGTCGATAATGGCGACCTCGATGTCGGGGGCCGCCACGCGCTGGGCGAAGACCGCCTCGCGCAGCAGTTCGGCCGGGTTCTCGGGGGTGAAGCGCGGGGCCGGCATCCGGGCGAAGGACGAGAATTCGTCGACCATCCGGCCGATGTCGCCGACCTGGCGGATGATGGTCTCGGTGCAGCGGTCGAAGACCTCGACATCATCGCCGACCTGCGACCGGTATTTGCGCCGCAGCCGTTCGGCGGACAGCTGGATCGGGGTCAGGGGGTTCTTGATCTCGTGGGCGATGCGGCGGGCGACGTCACGCCAGGCGGCGTTGCGCTGGGCCGTGACCAGACGGGTGATGTCATCGAAGGTCAGCACCATCTCGCCGCCCAGACCGCCCTCGATGCGCACGCGCAGACGCCGGGTCTCGCCGTCGCGGGTGACGTCGATGTCTTCCTCGATATGGGCCTCGGCGCGTTTCACCAGGTCGCTGAGCTCCGGCGAGATCGAGGCCAGGGGCTTGCCGTGCACGGTCGGGGCGTCGATGCCCAGCAGCTGGATGGCGCTTTCGTTGACGGCCGAGATCCGGCCCCGGCGATCCAGGCCGATGACCCCGGCCGAGACGCCGGACAGGACGGTTTCGATGAAGCGGCTGCGGCCCTGGGCGTCCTCGCTGGCGGCCTTCAGCGCCGCCTGCTGGGCCTGCAGATCCTCGGTCATGCGGTTGAAGGCCTGGGACAGGACGACGATCTCGCCGGGGTCGCCCTCGGAATTGACCCGCGCCGTCAGATCGCCGCCGGCGACCCGGTCCGCCGCCTTGACCAGCCGTCCGATCGGGGCCGAGATCGCCCCGGCCGCCGACATGCCCAGCCACACCGCCCCGACCAGCACCAGCAGGGCGGTCTCGAGATAGCTGAGGGCGAAGGCGGTCTGGATCCGGGCGCGGCTTTCCTCGGCCTCGCGATAGGCGATGATCGATTCCTCGCCGTTGCGCATCTGGGCGATCAGGCCGGGCTGCATCGGGCGCACCAGATAGAGGTAGGCGTCGCCGTATTCCGGCAGCGGATAGAGGGTGCGGATGGTGTCCGGGTTCTCGGTCACATTGATCGGCGCCGTCTCGCCCTGGGCGGCCTGTTCGAGATCCTGCGGCGAGGGGGCGAGATAGGGCGGGGCCCCGGACAGCTCGCCCTGCGCCAGCACCTGGCCCTGTCCGTCCAGGATGTAGAGGGCGGGATAGCCGAACAGATCGGCGATCTGGGCCAGCAGTTCCGAGAA
>CAXBHG010000278.1:0-2444 GCA_963975385.1 uncultured Brevundimonas sp. | reverse complement strand
GAAGGCCGCCTGACCATCCAGGCCCTGGCCGGTGACGGGGATACCGCCGAGCGCATGCGCTCGCTGGCCTCGGTGCGTCGCGCCCGCGAACGCGAGAAGGAAAAGCGCAAGGGCGGGTCCACCGACACCCCCAACCGTCCGCGTGAAGTCGTCATTCCCGACATCATCACCGTCGGCGACCTGGCCAACCGGATGGCCGTGCGTGGGGTCGACATCGTCAAATTCCTGATGCGTCAGGGTCTGATGGTGAAGATCACCGACGTCATCGACACCGACACCGCCGAACTGGTGGCGGACGAATTCGGCATGACCGTGCGTCGTGTCTCGGAAAGCGACGTCGAGACCGGCTTCCTGGCCCCCGACGACGACAGCGGGGCCACCACGCCGCGCGCGCCGGTCGTGGCCATCATGGGTCACGTCGACCACGGCAAGACCTCGCTGCTGGACGCCCTGCGCACCACGGACGTCGCCTCGGGCGAGGCCGGCGGCATCACCCAGCATATCGGGGCCTATCAGGTCCGGCTGCCGAACGACGCCCGTGTCACCTTCCTCGACACCCCCGGCCACGCAGCCTTCAGCGCCATGCGCGCCCGCGGGGCCACCGTCACCGACATCGTGGTCCTGGTCGTGGCCGCCGACGACGGCGTCATGCCCCAGACCATCGAGGCCATCCAGCACGCCAAGGCGGCCGGGGCTCCGATGATCGTGGCCGTCAACAAGATCGACAAGCCGGACGCCAATTCGCAGAAGGTCATCAATGAGCTGCTGCAGCACGAGGTCATCTCCGAAAGCCTCGGCGGCGACACCCAGATCATCGAGGTCTCGGCCAAGAACCGCACCAATCTGGACGGCCTGATCGAGGCCATCCTGATGCAGGCCGAGATGATGGACCTGCGCGCCAATCCCGAGCGTTCGGCCGAGGGCGTGGTCATCGAGTCCAAGCTCGACAAGGGCCGCGGCCCGGTCGGCACCGTCCTGGTCAAGCGCGGCACCCTGCGTCGCGGCGACATCGTCGTGGCCGGTTCCGCCTGGGGCAAGGTCCGCGCCCTGCTCAACGAGCGTGGTGAACAGCTGACCGAGGCCGGTCCGGCCATTCCGGTCGAGATCCTTGGCCTGGATGAGGCCCCCGGCCCCGGCGAGCCTTTCGCCGTGGTCGAATCCGAGGCCCGCGCCCGTGAACTGACCGACTATCGTGACCGTCTGCGTCGCGAGAAGGCCACCGGCGGCATCAACCAGGTCTCGCTGGTCGACATGATGTCCAAGCTCCAGTCCAAGAAGGTCTCGGAACTGCCGGTCCTCATCAAGGCCGACGTCCAGGGCTCGGCCGAGGCCATCGTCGGGTCGCTGGAGAAGATGGGCAACGACGAGGTCCGCGCCCGCACCATCATGTCCGGTGCCGGCGGTATCACCGAGAGCGACGTGCAACTGGCCAAGTCGGCCGGCGCGCCGATCCTCGGCTTCAACGTCCGTGCCTCGAAACAGGCCCGCGACCTGGCCGATCGTGAAGGCGTCGAGATCCGCTACTATTCGATCATCTACGACCTGCTGGACGACATCAAAGGCGTGCTCTCGGGCATGCTGGCCCCGCTCCAGCGCGAAACCTTCCTCGGCAATGCCGCCGTGCTCCAGGTGTTCGACATCTCCAAGACCGGCAAGATCGCCGGTTGCCGGGTGTCGGAGGGCGTGGTTCGCAAGGGGGCCAAGGTCCGTATCATCCGCGACGACGTGGTGGTGCTGGAACTGGGCACGCTGGCGACGCTCAAACGCTTCAAGGACGAGGTCAACGAAGTCCCGGCGGGCCAGGAATGCGGCATGCATTTCCAGGGCTTCCACGACATCAAGGCCGGCGACTATATCGAGTGTTTCACCGTCGAAGAGATCCAGCGCACGCTGTAAGCCGCACGGTCTCCCCGTCGCCGTGCGGCGGGGAGACCATGCCCGACTTCTGCCGCAACCGGACCGGATGATGATGTCATGCGTCTCCTGCTGACCCTCACCCTGCTCCTGACGTCCGCAGCCGGCCCCGTCGCCGCCGGCGAGACCCGCTACCTGGCCTATGACGCCGCCGATCGCGTGACCCAGGCCCTGACCCGGGGCGTGACCCTGGAGGTCGAGCGCAGCCTGTTCGGTGCCATCGGCGTCCGTCGTCTGATTTCCACCACCCAGCGCGGCTCGGCCGAGATCCGCCGCGGCGGCCCCGACCGCGTGCGTCAGGTCCTGCCCACGGGCGTCACCGCCCCCAATATCTACAGCATCGCCCCCGAGGGCGACGGTCGCGGCCTCAGCCGGGCCCTGTGCCCGGGTGCCGACGAAACCTGGCTGGCGATCGGCCGGGTGCGTCTGGCGCGCCCGCTCGAGATTCATGCCGTGGGCCGCTGGCCGGACGGGACCCTGCGCCACTGTGTGCGCCTGTCCTACAATTGGCGCGGCGAATGGTCGGTGCC
>CAXBHG010000277.1:0-2447 GCA_963975385.1 uncultured Brevundimonas sp. | reverse complement strand
TGAAGGTGCGGGCGGTCTAGCCCCGCTTCGCCGCCAGCACCTCGTCGACGCCCCGGTTGGCCAGGGCGTCGGCGCGGTCGTTCAGCACGTGGCCCGAGTGGCCCTTGACCCAGCGCCAGTGGACATTGTGCCGCTCACGGGCAACGTCGAGCCGCTTCCACAAATCCTCGTTCTTGACCGGCTTCCTGTCGGCCGTCTTCCAGCCGCGCGCCTTCCAGCCGTGGATCCACTGGTCGATGCCCTGCATCACATATTTGCTGTCGGTGTGCAGCTCGACCTTGCAGGGGCGCGACAGGGCCTCCAGCGCCATGATGGCGGCGGTCAGCTCCATGCGATTGTTGGTGGTCAGGGGTTCTCCGCCCCACAGGGTCTTCTCGTGGCCCTGGCCCGTCTGCAGGATCGCGCCCCAGCCGCCGGGGCCGGGATTGCCCTTGCAGGCACCGTCGGTGTGGATGATCACGTGGGACAAGCTGAAACTCGCAAGGCGTTATAACGTATGTTATATAGAGGGCTGGAAACGAGGCCAGCCATGATTGCGCTCAAGATCACCCAGGTCGGAAACTCCGTCGGCGTCGTCCTGCCGAAGGAGGCCCTGACCGAGCTCGGCGCGGGCAAGGGCGACACCCTGTATCTGACCCGGGCCCCGGACGGCTCCATGCGGGTCTCGGCCTATGATGACAAGGTCCAGCAGCAGATCGCGCTGGGCGAACAGTTGATGGATGCGCATCGTGACGTGTTCCGCGCCCTGGCCAAATGAGTCCGTCCGAGCCGGTCTGGCTCGAAAAGGCAGCCCTGATCGCCCTGCATGATCGCACCCTGGCCCTGCACGGTGGCCCGGCCGGTATTCGCGACGAGGGTTTGCTGGACTCGGCCTTGCAGCGTCCGGTTCATCGCCGCCTCTATGAAGACGAGACCAGTCTGGCCGTGCTGGCTGCGACCTATGCTGTGGGCGTGGCAGCGAATCATCCATTCGTCGACGGCAACAAGCGCGCGGCCTGGCAGGCGATGATCCTGTTCCTGGCCCTGAACGGTGCGCCGCTGGCACCGGACCCGGTGGAGGCGGTCCGTATTGTTCAGGCGGTCGCGGCGGGTGAGGTCGACATCGATACCCTCGCCGAATGGATTCGGGCCAACAGCGCGGCGACCTGACGCGGCATTCCCTTGGCGCGGCGCCATCAGGTGGCCTATATGGCGGGACAGATTTGTTGCGGGCCGTCAGGGTCCGTCTGAGGAGAGCGTTACGTGGGCAGTTTGAGCATCTGGCACTGGGCCATCGTGATTATCGTCGTGGCCCTGCTGTTCGGCGGGCGCGGCAAATTGTCGGGCCTGATGGGCGACGCGGCCAAGGGCGTGAAGGCATTCAAGGACGGCCTCAAGGACGATGACGCCAAGGACGGTCCGTCGGGCGGCACCAGTTCGCTGCCGCGGACCGATGCCGAAAAAGAAGACCTGAAAAACTAGCCCCCTGAACGTCGGAGTCTGACGCATGGGTGGTCTCGGCCCCGGTCTCGGCGGCATGGAAATTCTGGTGGTCGGCCTGGTGGCCCTGCTTGTGGTGGGGCCGAAGGATCTGCCTGTCCTGATGCGCAAGCTCGGCAAGCTGATGGGCAAGGCCCGTGGCATGGCCAATGAGTTCCGGGCCAGTTTCGATGAGATGGCGCGCCAGTCCGAACTGGACGAGCTGCGCAAGGAAGTCGAGGCGCTGCGGACCAACCAGGGTATCCATGCCCTCGGGGCCGACGCCGACGCCGCCTTCCGCGAGATCGGCAGGGACCTGGACTCGGGTCTGGCCCCGGGCCCGGTTCCGACCATGACCCCCGCGCCCGATGAATGGCCCGACGCCGGACCCGAAATGACGCCGCTGCCGGCCCCGGACACGACGGAACCGAAGCCGGAACCCGCGGTCAAACCCAAACCCAGACCCCGGGCGAAGGCCAAACCCGCCGCTGCCCCGGTCAGGAAGGCCGATGGCAAGTCGAAACCCGTCCGGGCGAAGAAGGTGGACCTGTGAGCGCCGCCGACCGGGACGAGGCCGAGATCGAGGCCTCGCGCGCCCCGCTGATGGATCACCTGATCGAGCTGCGCGGGCGGCTGCTGATCTGTGTGATCGCCTTCATCCTCGGTTTCATCCTGTGTTTCGCCTTCGCCGAGCCGCTGTACATCTTCCTGGTCAAGCCGTTCGCGGTCGCCGCGGCCTTCCACCAGAGCCTGGCACCCGGCACCCATGTGTCGCCGCTGGACCTGATCCTCGGCACCGCCGGCCTCAAGGCCCTGCCGGTCGTCGACGGCCAGATGGTCGAACTGATCTACACCGCCCCGCTGGAAATCCTGTTCACCAAGATGAAACTGGCCGGCTTCGGGGCCTTCATCGTCGCCTTCCCGATCCTGGCCTGGCAGATGTACCGGTTCGTGGCCCCGGGCCTGTACCGCAACGAAAAGGGGGCCTT
>CAXBHG010000276.1:0-2455 GCA_963975385.1 uncultured Brevundimonas sp. | reverse complement strand
AGGTGGAGACCGCGACCCGAAGGGGAATTCGTTGTGGCTGCTGCCTTCCGGCCCTGACCAGATTGGCGAAACCTTCGCCCGCGATCTCCAAGGCCTATATCGCGGTTCGGGCGGGCAGAATCAAGACACCTCCCGCCAACATCCGCTTGGGGCTATGGATGGGGTCATGCCCCTTCCCGCCACCAATACCTTCGCCGGCAATCCGCTCGACCGGGCCGGTGACCTGCGCAACGACCCCCGCTGGCTGGCCGAGCAGGCCGAACGGCCCGACGCCCTGGCCCTGATGCTGTGGGAGGGGCGTCCCCTGGTTGAGGACCATGCCGACGGGCCGCGCCTGACCTGGCTGGCCCTGCCGCATGCCCGTGACCTGGTGCCCGACCGCGAGCTGTTCCTGGGTGTGTGGAAGGACGCGCCGGTCTTCGCCATGGAGTTCGAGGGCTCGATCGACCCGACCACCGGTCCCGCCGCAGGTCTCGGGGCCTTCGTCGAGATGCGCGAGGCCGGCGGCCTGCTCAGTCCGGCGGACGCCGCCATGGCCGGGGTGTCGAAATCCCTGTTCGACTGGCACCGCCGCCACGGCTTCTGCGCCGCCTGCGGGATCGAGACCGACACCGCCTGCGGCGGCTGGAAACGCCTGTGCCCGGCCTGCGGGGTCGAGCATTTCCCCCGCGTCGACCCGGTCACCATCATGCTGCCGGTCTACCGGGGCGGGGCCGAGCCGGTCTGCCTGCTGGGCCGTCAGGCGGCCTGGCCCGAGGGGCGGATGTCGGCCCTGGCCGGGTTTCTGGAGCCCGGCGAATCGATCGAGGAGGCCTGCGCCCGCGAGATCGAGGAAGAGGCCGGACTGACGGTGACGGCGGTGCGCTACCACTCCAGCCAGCCGTGGCCGTTCCCGTCGCAGCTGATGATCGGCCTGATCGCCGAGGTTTCCGACGACAATGCCGCCCCGGACCAGACCGAGCTGGAAGCCGTGGCCTGGCTGACCCGGGACGAGGCCCGCGCCGTGCTGGCCGGCACCCATCCGTCGATCAAGGCCCCGCCGCCGGTCGCCATCGCCCGCACCCTGCTGCAGGCCTGGGTCGACGGCTTCGACGTCTAGCCTGCGACCGCCAGGGCTCGGGCCGCGGCCAGGTCGTCGGCATTGTCGACCGACAGCGGGGCCTCGGGGATCACAGCGGCCCAGATCGACAGACCCATCTCCAGCGCCCGCAGCTGCTCCAGCTTCTCGCGCCGTTCCAGCGGCGACGGCGGGGCGGCGCAGAATCGCGTCAG
The DNA here is from genome assembly GCA_963975385.1 of uncultured Brevundimonas sp. Classification (GTDB taxonomy): domain Bacteria; phylum Pseudomonadota; class Alphaproteobacteria; order Caulobacterales; family Caulobacteraceae; genus Brevundimonas. The sequence continues at coordinate 1,183 of CAXBHG010000276.1, read as the reverse complement.
GGCCTCGCGCCGATAGCCGTACAGACCGACATGCCGCCACACCGGTCCGTCCCCGAACAGGGTGGAGCGGGTGAAATACAGGGCCCGACCGTGGGGCTCCCCCTCGGCCAGGGCGACCACGGCCTTGACCACATCCGGGTTCGACCGGTCGGCGATCCCGGCCTCGGGGGCGATCAGCGTCGCGATGTCGCAGTCCGGCTGGCCGTGCAGCAGGGCGGCGCAGGCCGTGGCCAGGCCGGGATCGGCGAACGGCATGTCGCCCTGCAGATTGATCACCGCATCGTGGCGCCCCTCGGGGTCGATCGCCTCCAGCGCGGCGCGGATGCGGTCCGATCCCGACGGCAGGTCGGGATCGGTCAGCACGGCCCGCCCGCCTGCGGCCTCGATCACCGCGACGATCTCCGGGTCGCCCGCGGCCACCGCCACCGGCAGGCCCGAGGCCACAGCCTGCCGCCAGGCGCGCACGATCATCGGCACCCCGCCGATATCGGCCAGGGGCTTGTCCGGCAGCCGGGTCGCGGCCATCCGCGCAGGGATCAGGACCAGAGGATTCATCGACTTGATTTCGCCCCGCGACGCCCGGACAGGCCCGGGCCAGTTGCGAAGGCCGCGCTACCGTGTAAGAGACGGCCACGCAAGGATAAGCCCCCAGGACCGGCCAGTGACCGATCTTCCGGAGGGGCCCAGAAACGGGATGCGACGACGCTATGAGCGGCGATCTGAAGTGGAACAAGATTTTCGGCGCGGGTCTGGGGACGGTGTTTGCCATCCTCGTGGTCCAGCAAGTCTCGGGTATGGTCTACAAGACCGAAGCGCCTGAAAAAATGGGCTATTTCGTCGACGCCCCGGAAGAGGCCGCCGGCGGTCCCGAAGAGGTGGTGCTGCCGCCCGACTGGGGCACCATCCTGCCGACCGCCGATATCGCCGCCGGTGAAGCCGCCTTCGCCCGCTGCCAGGCCTGTCACACCATCGCCCCCGGCGGTGCCAACGGCGTCGGACCGAATCTCAACGGAGTCGTCGGCCGGGCCGTCGCCGGCCATGCCGGCTTCGCCTATTCGGATGCCATGAAGGGCCATACGGCGGTCGATGCGACCTGGACCCTGGACGCCCTGGATCATTTCATCACCGCCCCGGCCCGTTACATCCCCGGCACCAAGATGTCGTTCGCCGGCCTGCGTGACAC
>CAXBHG010000275.1:0-2458 GCA_963975385.1 uncultured Brevundimonas sp. | reverse complement strand
CGGGTGTGCCGATTGTCGCCTTCGATTTTGACGGCACCCTGACGATTCGCGACAGCTTCACCGCCTTCCTGCGCTGGCGGGCGGGCCCCGCACGCTGGGCCGTGGGCCTGGCGAGGCTCACGCCTGCGGTCCTCAGCTATGCCCATGACCGCGACCGCGGGCGTATCAAGGCGGCCTCGGTGCGGGAATTCCTCGGCGGTCTGGACCGCACCACGCTCGAGGCCGAGGCCGAACGGTTCGCGGAATTCATCTGGCCCCGCTTCATCCGACCCGACGCCCTGGCCTGCTGGCAGGACTGGGGACGCAAGGGGGCTCATCGCGTGATTGTGACTGCCTCGCCGGAAATTACCGTCGCCCCGTTCGCCCGTCGCCTCGGGGCCGAGGCCCTGCTGGGTACCCATATGACATTCGACGACGCCGGTCGCGTCACCGGAGCCTTCACCGGTTCCAACTGCCGCGGCGAGGAGAAGGTGCGCCGCCTGCGCGCCGCCTATGGCGAGGATCTGCAGCTGGCAGCGGCCTATGGCGACACCAGCGGGGATACTGAAATGCTGGCCTTTGCCGCCGAGGCGGGATTCCGGGTCTTTACGGCGCGTCCCGGACGTATCCGGCCCTAGCGCCCGTCGGCGTCCACGTCGAACACCACCGGCTTGCCGCGCGAGGTGGGATTCCAGCCCGCCTCGATGGCTGCCGTCACGGAATTGCGCACGGCCTCGACATTGACGCGCTGCTTCTCCAGGTCCGGGCGGCCGTTCGGGCGCATCGGCATGGGGAATTGCACGATGGCCTCCCGCTTGAAATCCCTCAGGCGCAGGGCGATGGCCATGCCGTCCCAACTGCCATTGGCCAGGGGCTGGGGCTGGCGCCGCACCTCCCAGTCATAGATGTCGCCGTCGATCTCGACGACGCCGCGAGTGTCACGTCCGTACTGCATCCGCGGCTCATAGCACAAAAAGGAAAGGGCGCGCCGTCGCCGGCACGCCCTCTCCGATATCCGCCGATGCCGGCAGGTCAGACGGTCTTGATACCGTCGCCCTCGGCTTCCTCGCGCTTTTCGTAGACGTGGTCGATGATGCCCCAGTCCTTGGCCTGTTTGGCATCCATGAAATGGTCGCGGTCGAGGGTCTTCTCGACCTCCTCATAGGTCCGTCCGGTGTGATGGACATAGATTTCGTTCAGCCGCTTCTTGGTTTCGACGATGTCCTCGGCGTGGCGCACGATGTCCGAGGCCTGGCCGCGGAAGCCGCCCGAGGGCTGGTGAACCATGACGCGGGCGTTCGGCAGGGCGATACGCTGGCCCGCCTCCCCGGCGGTCAGGATCAGCGAGCCGGCCGAGGCGGCCATGCCCATGCACACGGTCGAAACCGGGCTCTTGATGTATTGCATGGTGTCATAGATCGCGAGCGCCGAGGTCACCTGACCACCGGGGCTGTTGATATACATGCTGATTTCCTTCTTCGGGTTCTCCGACTCGAGGAACAGCAACTGGGCGCAGATCAGCGAGGCCATCGTGTCCTCGAACGGCCCGGTCAGGAAGATGATCCGCTCGCGCAGCAGGCGCGAGAAGATGTCGAACGACCGTTCGCCGCGGCTGGATTGCTCCACCACCATCGGCACGAGGTTGCTCTGGATGAAATCGATCGGATCGCGCATTCGGTGGCCTTCTCGGAGATGCTGCCCTTGGCCGGGCGTCTGGCGCGACTCACCGGCCGCTGACCTGTTGAACAGGATATCGCGTTGCCAAGTCGTTGACGCAAGGCGTGAGCCGAAAAAGCAAATCCCCGCTCCGGCGGCCGGAGCGGGGATCACTGTCGGCAAAAACCGTGCGGGACGGCCTATTCCTCGTCGTCTTCCTTGAGAAGCTCTTCCTTGGTGATCGGCGTGTCCTTGACCTTGGCCTTGTCGAAGATCAGGTCGCAGACCTTCTCCTCATAGATCGGCGCGCGCATCGAGGCGGCGGCATTCTGATTCTGGCGGTAGAACTCCAGCACCTGCTGCTCCTGACCCGGATAGTTGCGAGCCTCGGCCATGATGGCGTTGTTCAGCTCCTGGTCGGTGACGCCGACGTCGTTGGCGCGGCCGATCTCGGCCAGCACCAGACCCAGGCGCACGCGGCGCTCGGCGATCTTGCGGTACTCGTCCTTGAGCTTCTTCTCGGACTTCTTGGCGTCTTCCGGCGGCAGGTTGCCGGCTTCCTTGTCGGCCTGGACCTGTTGCCAGATGCCGTCGAACTCGGCCTCGACCATTTTCGGCGGCAGGTCGAAGCTGTGGGCCTTGTCCAGCGCGTCCAGCAGCGAGCGCTTCAGCTTGAAGCGGGCGGCCTGCTTGTACTGGGCATTCAGATTGTCGCGCATCAACTCCTTGAGCTTGTCCAGCGATTCCAGACCGATACGCTTGGCGAAATCCTCGTCGACCTTGGCTTCGGCCTCGGCCTTGATGGCCTTGACGGTGACGTCGA
>CAXBHG010000274.1:0-2459 GCA_963975385.1 uncultured Brevundimonas sp. | reverse complement strand
GTCTGCCTGACCCAGACCCGCAGCGCGTCCACCTTCATGGTGACCAGCTTCATCCAGGGTTCGCTCAACTATGCGTCGCTGACCGCCAAGGGTGTCGACTTCACGACCCGCTACAGCTTCAACCTGCCGGAATGGTTCGGCATGGACTGGGGCAAGTTCAGCCACTCCCTGCGGGGCAACTGGCTGATCGAGCAGAACGACTACGTCAACATCGTCGATCCGACCGATCCGAGCATCTTTGCGGACACGGTCGGCATGCCGCGCGTCCGCTTCCTGTCGACGGTCAACTGGGCTCCGACGCCCGACCTGGCCTTCTCGTGGGACTGGGACTGGCAGGCGAGCCAGGAAATCGAGGACATCAACAACCTGACCGCCAACCTCGATCGCTATGAAGACCTGCGTTACACCCAGACGGGTGACTTCTCGCAGCACGACTTCTCGGTTCGCTGGCAGGCCCGTGACGACGTCACGATCCGCGCCGGTGTCGTGAACGCGTTCGACGCCGAGCCGGCTCGCTGGATGGGCAACACCTCGTCCGACAATTTCGAGCTGTTCGGCCGTCGCTTCTTCCTGAGCGTCAACTACCGTCCGTTCTGATCCATCCGGAACGACACACTGAAGGGGGCGGCGGACTTCGGTCCGCCGCCCTTTTTCTTGCCCGCCCGGCCGGACCGGCGGTCAGTCGCGCGGCCGACGGGATTGGCGTGCCGGGCGGGTCGCGTTAAGCGAGGGGTTCCCGGGTGCGCCCTGACCCGGACAGCGGACCGACGATCGCCATGACCCAGACCCCAGGCCCCCTGTCCGGCGTACGCGTCCTCGATCTGTCCCGCGTCCTGGCCGGGCCGTGGGCGACCCAGACCCTGGCCGACCTCGGGGCCGAGGTGATCAAGATCGAACGGCCCGGCAGCGGCGACGACACCCGCCAGTGGGGACCGCCCTTCACGAACAAGGCCGACGGCACGCCCGGCGACGCCGCCTATTTCCTGTGCGCCAACCGCGGCAAGAAGTCGGTGGCCCTCGATATCGCCACACCGGAAGGGGCCGCCGCCGTGCGCGAACTGGCCAGGACCAGCGATGTGGTGGTCGAGAATTTCAAGACCGGCGGCCTGAGGAAATACGGCCTCGACCACGCCTCGCTGACGGCGCTCAATCCGAAGCTGGTCTATTGCTCGATCACCGGCTTCGGCCAGGACGGGCCCGACGCCCACCGCGCCGGCTATGACTATATGATCCAGGCCATGGGCGGCCTGATGAGCGTCACCGGCCAGGCGGACGGCACGCCGGGGGCCGAGCCGATGAAGGTCGGGGTGGCCGTGGCCGACCTGTTCACCGGCCTGTATGCGTCCAACGCCATCCTCGCTGCCCTGCTGCACGCCCGCGCCACCGGCGAGGGCCAGCATATCGACATCGCCCTGTTCGACGTCCAGGCGGCGATGCTGGCCAATCAGGCGACCAATTTCTTCGTCAGCGGCAAGGCCCCGACGCGGATGGGCAATGCCCACCCCAACCTGGCCCCCTACCAGCCGTTTCCCTGCACCGACGGCATGGTGGTCATCGCCGTCGGCAATGACGGCCAGTTCCGCGCCCTCGGCACGGCGCTCGGCGCGCCCGGACTGGGGGCCGACCCGCGCTTCCTGACCAATGCGCTGCGCATCGAGTATCGCGCCGCCCTGTCGGCCGAGGTCTCGGCCCTGACCGCGGGCCTGACCATGGCGGGCCTGATGGCGGCGCTGGAGACGGCGGGCGTGCCCTGCGGCCCGGTCAATACGGTGGATCAGGTGTTTCAGGAGCCGCAGGCGGTGCATCGCGGTCTGGTGGTCGAACAGACCCGCGCTGACCTCGACGGCCCGGTGCGCACCGTGGCCTCGCCGATCCGCATGTCGAAGACGCCCGTCGTCTATGACCGCCCGCCCCCGGCCCTGGGTCAGGACACGGAGGCGGTGCTGGGCGAACTAAAGCCCTAGCGACCCGCCAGGAAGGCCAGCAGGATCGCACCAAGCGTGAATTTGGCGGGAAGGGTTCGGTCCCGGACCCGGCCGGGTCTGGCATCCGCTTCTTCCGCGATCGCCTCGGCACCGCCGCGCAGGGCGGCCAGACGCGCCCGCGCCGTGATCTCTTCCCCGTCCGGCACGGACAGCCGAATCCACCCGAGGGCCTGCAGGATGAAGGGATCCGCCTTGGCGTGTTCGGCCCCGCCCAGGGTCGGCGTGAACCCGTCGGCCCGCAACCGGGCCGCGACGATCTCGGCCTCATAGACATCGGCAAAACGGGCGATCTCGATCATGGACGTGTCAATCCGCCATGCCGACACGGGTCGCAATGGTCTCTGCGGACAGGAGCTCCGGCCCGACCGTCCAGTCGACCAGCGGCAGGTCCTCGACGCGCCCGAAATGACGAACATTGCGCGTCACCACCGTCCATCCCCGCGCCAGCGCCTGTCCAGCGATCAGGGTGTCGAT
>CAXBHG010000273.1:0-2480 GCA_963975385.1 uncultured Brevundimonas sp. | reverse complement strand
TGAAGGTCGCGCGCCAGTCGCGCAGGAAGATGAACACGACCACCACCGCCAGGGCGGCACCCAGCAGCAGGGCCTCCATGGAGGCGATGAAGCTTTCCTCGATATATTCGACGCTGGCGGTGACCTGTTCGATCGTCAGTTCGGGATGGGCCTCGTCGATTTCAGCCACGGCCTCGCGCACGCGTTCGGCGACCTTGACCTCGCTGGCGGTGCGTGAGCGCAGGAAGTTGAAGGTGACGGCCTCCTGGCCGTTGTAACGCGCCAGCCGGCGCGGTTCGCTCCAGTGATCCTCGACACGCCCCAGGTCACCCAGGCGCACCGTCCGGCCGCCGGACAGCGGAATCAGGGTCTCGCTCAACTGCGCGATGGACCCGGCGGCCCCCAGGGTGCGGATCGACCGTTCCGAGCCGGAGATGGTGACCCGTCCGCCGGGCTGGTCGCTGTTGACGCCGGTCAGGGACTGGCTGACGGTCGCCGCCGTCAGGCCGTAGGAGGCCAAACGGTCGGGATCGAGTTCGACCCGGATCTCGCGATTGACCCCGCCCGAACGGTTGACCTCGCCGACGCCGCCGATCGCCAGTAGCGACCGGCTGACCTCATTGTCGACGAACCAGCTGATCTCCTCAGGCGACATGGTGCCGGAGCGGACGACCCAGGTGATCAGGGCGTCACCGGTGATGTCGATGCGCTGGACACTGGGTTCCTGCATGTCCTGCGGCAGGTCGGCACGCAGGCCGCTCATCGCGTTGCGGACGTCGTTGGTGGCGCGCTCGGTATCGGTGCCCAGCTCGAACTCGATGGTCGTCGAGGACGAGCCGTCGGTGATCTGGGAGTTGATGTGGCGCACACCGGACAGGCCCGACAGGGAGTCCTCGATCAACCGGGTGACCTGGACCTCCATCTCGGCGGGGGCAGCACCCGGCCGGCCCGCGTAGACATTGACCAGCGGGAAGTCGATGTCGGGATTGTTGTTGATCCGCATGCCCATGAATCCGTTGATGCCGGCCAGGCTCAACAGGATGAACATCAGGATGATCGGGATCGGATTCCGGATCGACCAGGATGAAATGTTTCTCATCGGTCGGGTCTACTTCGCAGCTGCGGTTGCGGGGCGGGCCGCAGGTGGCGGTGATGCGGCAGCGACCGTTACCCGGTCTCCGTCGCCGAGGAAGCCGGCGCCGTCGACGACAACCCGGACCCCGGCCTCTATGCCCGTGACCGAGGTGCGATCGTCGCTGCGGGACACGACCGTCACCGGCTGGAACCGGGCCCGGCTGTCGGTTGTCAGGACGAAGACCCCCGCGCGGTTCTCGCGATACAGGACCGCCGGGGTCGGGACGGTGACCGCAGGCCGGGCCCCGATGTTGATCCGGGCCCGGGCGTACATGCCGGGGCGGAAGCCTTCGGTACCGGCCAGGGCGATGCGGGCGATGCCGATCCGCGATTCGCCGTCGACCTCGGGTGTGACGATACGGACGCGCCCGCCGACCTGGCCGATCTGGTCGGACGCGATGGTCGCCGTCTGGCCGGCACGGATCAGGGCCAGTTCCGTTTCCGGAATCCGCGCGTCGAGTTCCAGCCGGCCGTCCCGCACCAGGCGGAACAGTTCGCTGCCGGCCTGGACGATCTGGCCGCGCGTGACGCTGCGGCTGATCACACGTCCGGCCACCGGGGCCCGGATTTCGGTCTGCGCCAGACGGGTGGCGGTTTCGGAACGGCCGGCCCGGGCCGAGGCCAGCTGGGCCTCGGCGGCACGCTGTTCGGCCACGGCCATGTCCAGCGAGGCCTGGGACAGGAAGCCCCGCTCCTTCAGTTCGCGGGCCCGGCCGAGATCGGCCTCCTCGCGGGCGGCATTGGCCTCGGCCGAGGCCACGGCGGCGTCCTGCTGGCGCAGCTGGGCGCGCAACAGGGCGTCATTCAGCTTGACCAGAACCTGGCCCTGACGAACCCAGGTGCCCTCGTCGACATAGACGCCGGTGGCGACCAGGCCGCCGGTCTCGGCCCCGACCGGCACCTCTTCCCAGGCCGAGATCGTGCCGGAGGCAGTGACGATCCGGTCGACCGTCTGCAGCGTCGCCGTGGTGGCTGTCACCGTCTGGGTGCTGGCACCGCCGCCGGCCCTGGTATCGGCCTCGGCGGTTTTCTCGCCGCCGCAGGCGGCGAGCGTCAGTACTGCTGCCAGGATCAGTCCGGTGTGGAGGATCGGTTTCGTCGTCGCCAAAGTGAGTACCCCTGTCGCGGTCCGATCGGGGGAGCCATCGGACCGGTGATCGGTCCTGTCGCAGACCGCCGTCGGGAACAGTCTCTAGCGTGTTCGCGTCCCGTTCTCAAACGATCCGGGCCACTCTTACGACGAAGTAATACGCTGCATTCGGCGGTTCCGGCCGGTCCGGGCGAGGGGGCTGCGTTGGCGTTTGCGCCTTGTCGTGCTACCGGCGCGACCATGCCGACGCCCCCGATTGACCGAATCCGCAATTTTT
>CAXBHG010000272.1:0-2486 GCA_963975385.1 uncultured Brevundimonas sp. | reverse complement strand
ATCTGGTCATGCACGGCTCGTCCTCGGTGCCGCAGGACCTGCAGGACATCATCAATGCGTACGGCGGCCAGATGCCCCAGACCTGGGGCGTGCCGGTCGAGGAGATCCAGCGCGGCATCAAACACGGCGTGCGCAAGATCAATATCGACACCGACAACCGCATGGCCATGACCGGCGCGATCCGGAAAATTCTGGCCGAAAAGCCGGGTGAATTCGATCCGCGCGCCTATCTGAAGCCCGCCAAGGAGGCGATGCGCAAACTCTGCCAGGAGCGGTTCGTCCAGTTCGGCTGCGAAGGCCAGGCCTCGCAGATCCGGCCCAAATCGACGGCGGAAATGGCCCGGCGCTATGCCAAGGGCGACCTCGACCCGCATTTCGGCCGGGTGCTGCGCGCCGCCTCCTGAGGGATCGGGCAGCGGTCATGACCGCCGCCCGTCCGCCCTACCAGCGACCGTAGAGGTCGGCGAACCGGTAGTGGACGTCACGCACGCGCCGTTCGGCGTCGTCGACCTCATCCTGGGCCCGTCGCCAGTCGCGCAGAACGCCCTCGCGTTCGCGCCGGATCTCGTCGATCCGGGCGCGAATCTGGTCCCGCTGTGCGTCGGTCAGGCCGTCAGCACGCAGTTCGGTGCGTTTGGCTGCGATCTTCTGGTCCAGGTCCTCGGCCCGCGCGCCCAGGCTCGAGACGCTGGACCGCGCTGACGACAGGGCCTGCTCGGCCGCATGGACGACCTGACCGTCATGATAGGCCGGCAGGAAGTCCGCCTCCAGCGCGGGCGGACAGACGCCCGCATAGCTGCTGCCCTCGCGACCGACCTGGAAGCCGCGCGCCGGGGTGCAGTATTCGCGCAGGCCGTCCTCTCGCGCCGAATAGTAGCTGCGGGCATCGGGGACGACCCCGTATTTGGCGCAGGCCTCGGTATGGGCATCAAGGCGGCTGGTCGGCTGACCCGACCGGCCGTCCGCATAGCCCTGACGCCCCCAGTCCCCGGCCAGGCACTCGTCCTCGCTCATGGTGGCGCAGCTGCCCAGCGTCAGGACGGACGCTGTCGCGGCGGCGATGATGATCAATGTGCGCATGGTTCAATCTCCCCCGAGAGACCGGCAGTCTATGACATGAGGCCCCGACGGCCAAGCTTGGGCCGTTGGCATGGCCCCGTCGGCCCATGCTAGACAGGGGTCGACCGCTCGCTGCGGCGGAGCGCCCCGTGTCCGACGACCCCCTCCTGACCGAAGATGACGACCGGCCCGAGCCGCTTGAGGCCCATGTCGACGCCCCCAATGAACGGCTGGACAAGGCCCTGGCCGCCGCCCTGCCCGGCATGTCCCGCGCCCGGCTGCAGACGCTGATGGCCCAGGGCGAGGTCTCGTTCGAAGGCGAGGTCGTGCGCGACGGCTCGGCCCGGGCCCGCACCGGCCTGTACCGGATCACCCCGCCCGCCGTGATCGCCGCCGAACCCCGGCCCGAGGCCATCCCCCTGACCGTCCTGTACGAGGACGCCGAGCTGATCGTCATCGACAAGCCGGCCGGCATGGCTGCCCATCCGGCCCCCGGCTGCGAGACCGGCACCCTGGTCAACGCCCTGCTGGCCCATTGCGGTGACTCCCTGTCCGGCATCGGCGGCGTGGCGCGGCCGGGCATCGTGCACCGGCTGGACAAGGACACGTCCGGGGTCATGGTCGCGGCCAAGACCGACCGGGCCCACGCCGGACTCTCGGCCCTGTTCGCCGCCCATGACATCGAACGCACCTATATCGCCCTGACCCGCGGTGCCCCCTCGCCCGAATGGGGGCGGATCGAGACCCGCATCGGCCGCTCATCCTCAGACCGCAAGAAGATGGCGGTGCTCAAGAGCGGCGGGCGCGAAGCCATCACCGACTACCGGGTCCAGGCCCGTTTCGGTGTTCCGGCCAGGGCCGGAGCCGCGCCCCTCGCCGCCCGCGTCGCCTGCACCCTGCACACCGGACGCACCCACCAGATCCGCGTGCATCTGGCGTCGAAGGGGTCGCCGCTGCTCGGCGACCCCGTCTATGGCTCGGGCAGTCCGGCCGCGGTGGTACGGACCCTGATCGCCGGGGCCGGCCTGGCCCGTCAGGCCCTGCATGCCGCCGTGCTGGGCTTCATCCATCCCGTCACCGGCGAGGCCCTGCGCTTCGAGACCGAACCGCCGGAGGATATGCAGCGTCTGGAACAGGGCCTGGCGACGCTATAACCGCCCGGCACCGTCATTCCGCACAGTAAGTCTTGAAAAAGGACTGACTCTGCGATAGACATTCCGACAGACGAACCCGTGGCGCCACGGCCACGCTCGCAAGAGCCTGTGACGATCTGCCCCTAACAATGGCGGAAACCCGTAGCTAACTGTTTCGTTGAGGGGTGAGGAACCGGCGCACGCAATGTGGCCGGAACCGAAGGACCCGCTCGTAATCCGGGTCGGAGGGACCACGAATATGGCTGCTGTTAAATCGCTCGCGGTGATGTCGCC
>CAXBHG010000271.1:0-2494 GCA_963975385.1 uncultured Brevundimonas sp. | reverse complement strand
CCCGGCACGGTCGAGGTCACCGAGAGCTTCACCGTCGAACGCTACAGCCAGGTCATGCATATCGTCTCGGACGTGCGCGGCCGGGCCGATCCGAAGCTGGACGCCGTCGACACCCTGCTGGCCGCCCTGCCCGCCGGCACCCTGTCCGGCGCGCCCAAGGTCCGGGCCATGGCCATCATCGACGAGCTGGAATCGGAAAAGCGCGGCGTCGGCTACGGCGGCGGGGTCGGCTATATCTCGGCCGGGGGCGAGGCCGACATCTGTATCGTGCTGCGCACCGCCATGTTCACCGATGACCGGATCTTCGTCCAGGCCGGGGCCGGGGTCGTGGTCGACAGTGATCCGGCGGCGGAATATGCCGAGACCCGGGCCAAGGCCCGTGCCCCGATGAATGCCGCGACCGACGCCTGGCGCTACACCAGCGGCAACCGCTGAGCGATCAGTCGGGTTGAACCGGAATCGTCGCCGGATCGATCGGGACGCCGTTGTCGTTGAAGCGCACGCCGGGGCCCAGAACCATCACACCGGCCATCAGCACCGCCGCCGTCGCCGCCAGGGCGCTGGCAACCAGGGTGGCCCAGGGACTGTGCGCCCGCACCGGTGTTGCCAGCAGCCTGCGGGCGTCGGGGATGGCGGAATCAGTCATGGAATTTCCCGTCTGTGCCCGCCGATTGCATCCGGGAAGGGTTAACGACTCCTTATCGCCCCCGGCGGCGCTTGGCGGACCGGCTCCGGAGCCCTAGAAGCCGGGGATGATCCTCGTCGTCGACAACTACGACAGCTTTACCTGGAACCTGGTCCACTACCTCGCGGAACTGGGCGCGGAGACGCGCGTCGTGCGCAACGACGATCTGACCACGGACGAGGCCTGGGCCCTGAAGCCCGAGGCGGTTTTGCTGTCGCCCGGACCCTGCGCCCCGGATCAGGCGGGCATCTGTCTGTCGCTGCTGACCTCGGCCCCCGAATCCATGCCGATCTTCGGCGTCTGTCTGGGCCATCAGGCCATGGGCCAGGCGTTCGGCGGCGAGGTGATCCGCGCCAAAAGCCTGATGCACGGCAAGACCTCACCGATCGAGCACACGGGACAGAGCGTGTTCCGCGGCCTGCCCTCGCCCTTCACCGCCACCCGCTATCACAGCCTCGCCGTGCGCCGCGACACCCTGCCGGACATGCTCGAGGTCACCGCCTGGACCGCCGACGGCGAGATCATGGGTCTGGCCCACAAGACCCGGCCGATCCACGGCGTCCAGTTCCACCCCGAGTCGATCGCCACCGAACACGGCCACGACCTGCTCGCCAATTTCCTCGACCTGGCCGGGGTCAAACGCCTGGCCATGGTCTGACGCCGTGGCCGACGGCTTCAAACCCCTGCTGGCGAAACTGGTCGACGGGCAGGTCCTGTCGGACGCTGAGGCGCACGCCTTCTTCGCCGCCTGTCTGAGGGGCGAACCCAGTCCCTCCCAGGTCGCCGCCGCCGTCACCGCCCTGCGTATGCGCGGCGAGACCGTGGGCGAGATCGCCGCCTTCGCCACCGCCATGCGGGACGCCGCCGCGGCCCTCGATCACCCCTATGAGGTGATCGACACCTGCGGCACCGGCGGCGACGGCCAGCACACCTTCAACATCTCGACCGCCGCCGCCCTCGTTCTGGCCGGGGCCGGATTGAAGGTCGCCAAACACGGCAACCGCGCCCTGAGTTCGAAATCGGGCTCGTCCGATGTGCTGTCGGTGCTGGGCGTCAACCTGGCAGCCACCCCGGCGCAACAGCGTCTGTCGCTGGACCAGGCCAATATCGCCTTCCTGTTCGCCCCGGCGTACCACGGGGCCATGCGCCACGTCGGGCCGGTCCGGGCCGAGATCGGCTTCCGCACCGTGTTCAACCTGCTGGGCCCGCTTTCGAATCCGGCCTCGGCGAAGCGTCAGGTCATGGGCGTCTATGATCCCCGCCTGCTGGAGCCGCTGGCCGAGGTGCTGGGCCGTCTGGGGGCCACCCGCGCCTGGACCGTGCACGGTCAGGGTCTGGACGAACTGACCACCACCGGCCCGACCGAGGTGGCCGAATGGAAGGACGGGGCCGTGCGCCGCTTCACCGTCACCCCCGAAGAGGCAGGCCTGCCCCGCGCCGACATCGCCGCCCTGCGCGGCGGGGATGCCGAGGAGAACGCCACCGCCCTGCGCGCCCTGCTGGCCGGTCAGACCGGGGCCTATCGCGACATCGTCCTGCTGAACGCCGCCGCCGCCCTGGTCGTGGCCGACCGCGCCGCCGACCTGGCCGAGGGCGTGGTCCAGGCGGCCGCGGTGATCGACGACGGCCGCGCCGCCGCCGCGCTGGACGCCCTGGCCCGGATCACCAGCACCCCGATCGAGGAAGAGGCATGACGTTCCAATGGAGCGCGGACCTCCAGGTCCGCCCCGGCAGCCGACAGCCCTTGCGGACGTGGACGTCCGCGCGCCCTGGAGTGCGCCCATGACCGACGTGCTGGACCGGATCGCC
>CAXBHG010000270.1:0-2499 GCA_963975385.1 uncultured Brevundimonas sp. | reverse complement strand
CTGGACCCGGGACCTCAACGAGGGCCGGGTGCGTCAGGAAGGCGGCCTGTTCGGCTTCTTCGACCGCACCGTGCGTCCCAGCTGGTCGGGACCGATCCTCGCCTCGAACCGTCTGGTGCTCGCCAACTCCGAGGGTGAGGTCGTGGCCCTCAACCCCAAGACCGGCGAACTGCTGTCGACGCTCAAGGTCGGGGCACCGGTCTATGTCGCGCCTTCGGCCTATAACGGGGCCCTCTATGTCCTGACCGAAGCCGGTCAACTCGTCAGCATTCGCTGACGTCTGCAGTCATTCTGGGTTAGAACGCCGACATGGCATTAAAAGTCGCCATTGTTGGCCGCCCCAATGTGGGCAAATCGACCCTGTTCAACAGGCTTGTCGGCAAGCGCCTGGCGCTGGTCGATGATCGCCCCGGTGTGACCCGCGACCGTCGCTATGCCGACGGCAGTATCGGTGATTTCGATCTGACCCTGATCGATACCGCCGGGTATGAGGACATCAGCGACGACAGTCTGGAATCGCGCATGCGCGAACAGACCGAGGCGGCGCTGGAAGACGGCGACCTGATCCTGTTCATGATGGATGCCCGCGAGGGCGTGACCTCGCTGGACCGGATCTTCGCCGAGCGGCTGCGCAAGCAGCACAAGCCCGTCATCCTGCTGGCCAACAAGTCCGAGAGCCGCGAGAGCGGCGGCGGCATCGGCGAGGCCTATGGTCTGGGCTTCGGCGAGCCGGTGGCCATCTCGGCCGAGCACGGCGAGGGCATGGCCGACCTGTATGCCGCCATCGTGGGGGCCAGCGCCGACATCTGGGTCGAGGAGGTCGACGAGCCCGACAAGCCGATCCGTATCGCCATCATCGGCCGCCCCAATGCCGGCAAATCGACCCTGGTCAACCGCCTGATCGGCGAGGACCGTCTGCTGACCGGCCCCGAGGCCGGCATCACCCGCGATTCCATCTCGGTCGACTGGCAGTATGAGGGCCAGAACATCCGCCTGGTCGACACCGCCGGCATGCGCCGCAAGGCCCGGGTCAACGAGAAGCTGGAGAAGCTGTCGGTCGCCGACACCATCCGCGCCATCACCTATGCCGAGGTCGTGGTCCTGGTCATGGACAAGGACGACGCCTTCGACACCCAGGACTTGCAGTTGGCCGATCTGGTCGAGCGCGAGGGCCGGGCGCTGGTCTATGTTGCCGCCAAATGGGACCTCGAGGACGAGCCCCAGGCCCGGCTGGCCAAGCTGACCCAGATGGCCGAGGACAAGCTGCCCCAGCTGCGCGGTTCACCGTTCGTGGCCCTGTCGTCCCATTCGGGTCGCGGGGTCGAACGGCTGATGCCGGCGATCCTGAAGGCGCACGCGACCTGGTCGGTCAAGGTCAAGACCAAGGACCTCAACACCTGGCTGGCCCTGGCCACCCAGAGGCATCCGCCCCCCGCCGTCGACGGCAAGCGGATCAAGCCGAAATACATGGCCCAGATCAAGGCGCGCCCGCCGACCTTCGTGCTGATGGCCAGCCGCGCCGCCTCGATGCCGGAACAGTACAAACGCTATCTGGTCAACAGCCTGCGCGAGAGCTTCGACCTGCCCGGCACCCCGATCCGCCTCAACGTCAAGTCGGGGTCGGACAACCCCTATGCCGAGGGCGGCTCCAAGTCGGGGCCTGAACGGTTCACCGGTCCGGCCAAGACCGCGCCGCGCCGCGTCAAGAAGGCCGAGGCCGCCGCCGACGCCCTGTCCAACCTGCCCGGCAAGGCACTGGAGCAGAAGAAGACGCGCACGGCCAAGCCGCGCCCGCTGACCGGGCTGAAGGCCAGCTCGAACAAGAAGGCCGGCTCCAGCGTCGCCATCCAGAAGGGGGCCCGCGGCGGGGCCCGTCAGGTCTCGCGCTCGGGCCGCGTCCGCACGGGTCAGAAGCACGCGCCGAAGAAGTAGGGCGACGACGTTGACGGCGGCGTTCCGGAGGGGCCAGTTGGGTCTCTACCGGAGGACAGTCCCATGCTGATCATTGCCCTGCTGACCGCTGCCCTTATGCAGGAGGGCGCACCGTCCGCCCCGCCGCAGGACGCCATCGTCTGCGACCGCGCTGGCAATACGATTGAGCTCAACGCCTGTGGCGCTCTCGACCTCGAGCGGGAGCAGGCCCGCATGCAGCGCTATCTCGAAGCCGCCTACGGCCGCGCCCGGGACTCTGACCATGCCGACCCGTCCTACGGCGAGCCGACCCAGTCCACCGCCTACCTTCAGTCGGCCCAGGCCGCCTGGGTCGCCTATGCCGATATCCGCTGTCTCGGCCTGTACGACCAGTGGAAGGGCGGCACGATCCGCACGCTCATGGGGCTGGGCTGCCGGATCGAGGCGACGCGCCAGCGCACCCATGACATCTGGTCCGACTACCTGACCTACCCGGACTCAACCCCACCGGTCCTGCCCGAACCCGTCGTGTCCGTGGCCGGCGAAGCCGACGCTGCTGACTCCTGAGCCCGTACCGCCGCGCCCGGT
>CAXBHG010000269.1:0-2505 GCA_963975385.1 uncultured Brevundimonas sp. | reverse complement strand
TGAAGGGCCGGGCCGGCGAGAAGGCGTCGGCATAGTCGCCGCCGACCGACAGGTCCCGGATATCGACACCGAAGCGGCCGAGCGCATTGGCCAGCACGAATTTGCCGCCATAAACACCGATTGAGCCAGTCAGGGTCGAGGGCTGGGCCACGATGTAGTCCGCCTCCGAGCTGATCCAGTAGCCGCCCGAGGCGGCATAGGCCCCCATGGACACGACCACCGGCTTGCCCGCGGCTCTGGCAGCCCGAACGGCCGCCAGGATTTGCTCCGAGGCCTCCGGCGAGCCGCCGGGCGACGAGACGCGGAAAACGATGGCCTTCACGTCCTTGTCGTCGATGGCTTCATAGATGGCCGCGGCCAGATCGTCAGAGCGGATCGACGACCCGCCGCCGAAGCCGCCGCCACTGCCGGTACCGGTCAGGATGGCCCCCTCGCCCCCGACGATGGCGATGGCGTTGCGGCCCGAGCCGGTCCGCTGGCCCTTGGCCGACGCATAGTCGCCCAGGTCGACCAGCACCGCATTGCGACCGGCGCGGCGCATGATTTCGGTCTCTGCCTCCTCGACCTGGCCGATCTTGTCGATCAGCTTGCGCTGCAGCGCCTCGGCGGACGACCACGGACCGCCCTCTATGGTCGCGCGCAGGGCGACCGGCGTGACCTTGCGGTCACTGGCGGCATTGGCGATGGCACTGGTGTAGATCGAGGTCATCCACGCCGTCATCGCCTCGCGATGGGCCGGGGTGAAGTCGCTCTGGGTGTATTCGTTGACGGCGTTCTTGTACTCGTAGCGCTGCTCGAACTGGGCGTTGACGCCGTATTTGTCGAAGGCGCGACCGAGGAAGATCTGGTCGGCGGAAAAGCCCGTCAGCTGGAAGCTGGCGGTGTTCTGCATCCACAGTTCCGAGGCCGAGGCCCCGACCATATAGCTGGAAATCGTGGTGCCGACCGGCTGGAAGCCCTGGCTGTGGGCGATCACCACCTTGCCGGAGGCGCGGAAGCGCCGCACGGCCTGGCGCACCTCGTCAGCGGCAGCGGGCGTCATGCCGGCCTCGGGCAGGCGGATCAGCAGGGCCTTCACGTGACGGTCGTCCCCGGCCTGGGCCAGGGTGTCGACCACCTCCATCACCGACAGGCCGGACCCGCCGAAGACGGCGAACGGATTGATCGGGTCCTGGTCTGTCATGCCCTCGCGCAGGTCCAGCTCCAGCACCGTGTTGGAGGCCGTCACCGGGGTCGACGAGGCCGAGGACACCGCCGCGGTGATCAGCACCACCGGGACCACGACGACGAACAGGACGAGGCCGAGGAAAACGCCCAGCACGGTCAGGAAGAACTGTTTCATGAAGGTCGGCAAATCCGGACGGAGCGGGCCAGAAAACGGCCTGACGCAACCATAGAGGGGGAAGCGTTCGCGTCAAATGAACGTCTTGTAGCGGGCGAGTCGGCCGGGCCCGCCGGTGGCGGCGGGCCCGACGTGGCTCAACGCCCCAGGTCGTAGACGCCGGTGATGTCGATCCGCACGGTCAGTTCCCCGGCCGCGACCGGGGTCGAGTTGGAATCCATGGACATCTCGGCACGGGCGTACATCGGCGAGGGCGGACGCGGGCTGTAGCCGCCGGACTCACTGAGCGAACGGATGCCCGCCAGCGGCACGTCGAGGGCCTGGGCATAGAGGGCCGCCTTGGCCTGCAGGGCGCGGACAGCCAGTTGTCGGGCCCGATCCTCGGCGGCGCTGGAATCCTGCAGACCGAAGCTGATGCCGTCGATCTGGTTGACCCCGGCGGCGACGACCGCGTCGGCGGTAGTGCCGACCCTGGACAGGTCATTGATCGTCACAGTCACGCGGTTGCTGGCCTGGTAGCCGCGCAGCTTGGGTGGCTGGTTCTGCACATAGTCATACTGGGCCGACAGGTTCAGGCCCGAGGTCTGGACGTCACGCTCGGCGATGCCGGCGCGGCGCAGGGCAGCCATAACCTCGTTCATGCGCGCGGCGTTGCGGCGCATGGCCTCGACCGCCGTGGGGGCCTCGGTGACGACGCCGAAGCTGACGGTGGCCATGTCGGGGGCCATGCGCACCTCGCCGTAGGCGGACAGGTTCAGCGACGGCGGGGCCTGCATCATATGCATGCCGGCCATCGGGGCCTCCTGGGCCAGGGCGGCGGGTGCCGTCAGGGCGCTGGCCACCAGAAGGGCGGCACCGAGCGAAAGGGAACGGAAGGATCGGATCATGGGGCGTCTCCGGAAAACAGGCTTCGGGACCCGGACGATGTCGTCGGGTCATGGCGGAACCTTGGCGGTTGCTGCCTGAACAACGTCCCGGACCGGGTGGCAGGTTCCGTTCATCGCCGGAAATCGCCGCGACCGGCTGGCTGACGATGGCGCTTGGCAACCAGAGCGACCGCCTGCTAGGCGAAACCACCGCCCTCGGCGGGCCCGTAGCTCAATGGTTAGAGCCGACCGCTCATAACGGTCTGGTTGGGGGTTCGAGTCCCTCCGGGCCTACCG
>CAXBHG010000268.1:0-2514 GCA_963975385.1 uncultured Brevundimonas sp. | reverse complement strand
GGGTCGGAGGGACCACGAATATGGCTGCTGTTAAATCGCTCGCGGTGATGTCGCCTGAACAGGGACTGTCGCGATACCTGACGGAAATCCGCAAATTCCCCATGCTGACCAAGGATGAGGAATTCATGCTGGCCAAGCGCTGGAGCGAGCACCAGGACTCCGAAAGCGCCCACCGCCTCGTCACCTCCCACCTGCGCCTCGTGGCCAAGATCGCCATGGGTTACCGCGGCTACGGCCTGCCGATCGGCGAGGTGATCTCCGAGGGCAATGTCGGCCTGATGCAGGCGGTCAAGAAATTCGATCCGGACAAGGGCTTCCGCCTGGCCACCTACGCCATGTGGTGGATCCGCGCCTCGATCCAGGAATACATCCTGCGCAGCTGGTCGCTCGTGAAGATGGGCACCACCGCCGCGCAGAAGAAGCTGTTCTTCAACCTGCGCAAGGCCAAGAGCCAGATCTCGGCCTTCGAGGAAGGTGACCTGCACCCCGAACACCTGTCGGCCATCGCCACCAAGCTGGGCGTGTCCGAGCAAGAGGTCACCAATATGAACCGTCGCCTGAACGGCGACGCCTCGCTGAACGCCCCGCTGCGCTCGGACGGGGAAAGCGAATGGCAGGACTGGCTCGCCGACGACACGGCCGTCTCCCAGGAGACCGCCCTCGCCGAGAGCGAGGAGAAGTCCCTGCGTATGGGTCTTCTGCAAGAGGCCATGGAAGAGCTGACCGACCGCGAGAAACACATCCTGACCGAGCGTCGGCTCAAGGATGATCCGGTCACCCTCGAGGAACTGGCCGGCCAGTATGGCGTCAGCCGCGAGCGGGTGCGCCAGATCGAGGTTCGCGCCTTCGAGAAGCTTCAGAAGGCGATGCGGGCTGCGGCCGAGGAACGCAACCTCGTCGACGCCTGACGCAGGGTCGGCCTCAGCCGGCCTTCTGCGCCGGAGCAGGATCGGCCAGGGCCAGCAGCCCGCCGATGGGGCCGGCCAGGCTGGCCTTGGATGTCGTCGAACCTGAAAGGGCCACCTCAAGGGCGGAAACCGCCACGGCCATCCGGGCGTCCGACGACTTCATCGCCAGCTGCTTCAGCGTCACAGCCTGTTGTCGCGCGGCGCGCACGGCCTGGACGGGGTCGTTGTCGAACTGGTTCAGCGCCGCCGCGAGGATGCGCAGCGCCTGGTCCTTCACGGCCGCCGCAACGGCGATCGCCCCGGTCGGCCGGTCGTTCTTGCGCTTCTGCGGACCGGCATATTCACCCGAGTTGAACCGCCGCCGGTCCGGACCGACATAGGCAATCCCCTCGATCCAGTCGCGCGGCTTCAGGGCGACGTTCTCGACCCGCTTGATCAGGTCGGCGCTGGTGAAGGGCTTGCGCAGGAATTCGTGGACGCCGACGTCGCGCGCGCCCCTGATCGTATTGGCGGTCGCGTCCGCGGTCACCATGATGACCGGCGCGGCCCTGCAGGGCAGATGTGACCGGCGCAACTGACGCACAAACCCCTCACCGTCCAGCGCGGGACCGCCTCGCTCCGTGAAGATCAGGCCCGGATCCAGTTCCCGGGCTACGGTCATGGCCTTGGCTTCGGTTTGCTCGACATGAATGTCGCGCGCGCCCAGGCCCTTGATGATGTCGACCAGCAGACGCGCAGCGTGCAGATTGGGCTCAACGATCAGGGTACGCCTGACGGTGGGCTCAAGACGGGCCAATTGGCGGTTATCGACTGCGAACACGAAACGCTCTCCAGAACAGGTTTCCGGATAGCAGGCGTCGGTTAAGACGCGTTGAACGCGGCCGGTTTCGCTTCAGCCCTGGAAGGGGTCGTGCATCAGGATGGTGTCGTCCCGCTCCGGACTGGTCGACAGCAGGGCCACGGGCGCGGCGATCAATTCCTCGATCCGGCGCACATATTTGATCGCATTGGCCGGCAGGTCCTTCCACGACCGCGCGCCCTGGGTGCTGTCGGACCAGCCCTCGATCGTCTCATAGATGGGCTCCGCCGCCGCCTGGTCCTTCATGCCCGCCGGCAGATAGTCCAGCACCCGGTCACCGATACGATAGCCTGTGCAGATCTTCAGCTCGTCAAACCCGTCCAGTACATCCAGCTTGGTCAGGGCGATGCCGTGGATGCCGTTGATGGCGATCGACTGCCGCACCAGCACCGCGTCGAACCAGCCGCACCGGCGCGCCCGGCCGGTCACGGTGCCGAATTCGCGTCCGCGCTCGGCGATCCGCTTGCCGTCAGCGTCGAACAATTCGGTCGGGAACGGCCCTTCACCGACCCGGGTCGTATAGGCTTTCACAATCCCCAGCACATAGCCGACCGACCGCGGCCCCAGGCCGGAGCCCGCCGCCGCCTGGCCCGCCACAGTGTTGGACGAGGTGACATAGGGATAGGTACCGTGATCGACGTCCAGCAGCGAGCCCTGGGCCCCCTCGAACAGGATCCGTTTTCCGTCACGATAGGCCTGGTCCAGCATCCGCCAGACCGGCTGGCTGGCGAAGGGCAGAACCTTCGG
>CAXBHG010000267.1:0-2523 GCA_963975385.1 uncultured Brevundimonas sp. | reverse complement strand
GGGTCGTAGCCGCGGTCGGCGATCCAGGCGAGGGCGGTGGGGTCGAGGTCGAGGGTCAGGCGGCGGTCGGCCAGCAGGCGCTCGAACCGGCCCAGCTGGATCTTCACGATGCCGGCCATCTGGTCGCGGCCGAGGCGGCTGAACAGGATGATCTCGTCGATGCGGTTGAGGAATTCGGGGCGGAAATGGGCGCGCACCGACTCCATGACCATGGGGCGGACGGCGTCGACGCTGTCGCCCTCGCCCTGTTGTGACAGGAACTCGGAGCCCAGGTTGCTGGTCATGATGATCAGCGTATTGCGGAAGTCGATGGTGCGGCCCTGGCCGTCGGTCAGGCGGCCGTCATCGAGCACTTGCAGGAGCACGTTGAACACATCGGGGTGGGCCTTTTCGACCTCGTCGAACAGGACGACCTGATAGGGGCGGCGGCGCACCGCCTCGGTCAGGGCCCCGCCCTCGTCATAGCCGACATAGCCGGGAGGGGCCCCGATCAGGCGGCTGACGCTGTGTTTTTCCATATATTCGGACATGTCCATCCGGGTGATGGCGGCCTCGTCGTCGAACAGGAATTCGGCCAGCGCCTTGGTCAGTTCGGTCTTGCCGACGCCGGTCGGGCCGAGGAACAGGAAGGAGCCGAGCGGGCGGTTGGGGTCGTTGAGGCCGGCGCGGGCGCGGCGCACGGCGTCGGACACGGCGGCCAGGGCCTCGTCCTGACCGACCACGCGTTGGCCCAGGGCGTCTTCCATGGCCAGCAGTTTCTCGCGCTCGCCCTCCAGCATCTTGTCGACCGGGACGCCGGTCCAGCGCGACACGACCTGGGCGATCTGTTCGGCGTCGACGACCTCGGGCGTCAGGGGGCCGGACTTGTCGGCCTCATTGGCCTCGGCCTGTTCCAGCTGTTTCTCGATGCCGGGGATCTGGCCATAGGCGATCTCGGAGGCGCGGCCCAGATCGCCGGCGCGCTGGGCGGCGGCCAGTTCGGCGCGGAGGCGATCCAGGGTCTCGCGCAGCTGGGCCCCGGCCCCGACCTTTTCCTTCTCGGCCT
Source organism: uncultured Brevundimonas sp. (assembly GCA_963975385.1). Taxonomy (GTDB): domain Bacteria; phylum Pseudomonadota; class Alphaproteobacteria; order Caulobacterales; family Caulobacteraceae; genus Brevundimonas. Next base: position 1,478 of record CAXBHG010000267.1, on the reverse strand, counting down.
TCCAGCGGGTGGTCAGGTCCTCGCTCTCGCCCTCGAGGTCGGCGATCTCGTCTTCCAGTTTTTCGAGCCGGGCGACCGAGGCCTTGTCGGACTCCTTCTTCAGGGCCTCGCGCTCGATCTTGAGCTGGACCAGACGGCGGTCGATCTCGTCCAGCGCCTCGGGCTTGGAGTCGACGGCCATGCGCACGCGGCTGGCGGCCTCGTCGATCAGGTCGATGGCCTTGTCCGGCAGGAAGCGGTCGGTGATGTAGCGGTTGGACAGGGTGGCGGCGGCGACGATGGCCGAGTCGGAGATACGCACCCCGTGGTGGACCTCATATTTCTCCTTGATGCCGCGCAGGATCGAGACGGTGTCCTCGACACTGGGCTCCTCGACGAAGACCGGCTGGAAGCGGCGCGCCAGGGCGGCGTCCTTCTCGACGTGTTTGCGGTATTCATCGAGGGTGGTGGCCCCGACGCAGTGCAGCTCGCCGCGCGCCAGGGCGGGCTTGAGCAGGTTGGAGGCGTCCATGGCCCCGTCGCCCTTGCCGGCCCCGACCAGGGTGTGCATCTCGTCGATGAACAGGATGATCTGGCCCTCGGCGGCGGTGACCTCGCCCAGCACGGCCTTCAGCCGTTCCTCAAACTCGCCGCGATACTTCGCGCCGGCGATCAGACTGCCCATGTCGAGCGCCATGACGGTCTTGTCCTTCAGGCTCTCGGGCACGTCGCCATTGACGATGCGCAGGGCCAGACCCTCGACGATGGCAGTCTTGCCGACGCCGGGCTCGCCGATCAGGACGGGGTTGTTCTTGGTGCGGCGGGCCAGGACCTGGATGGTGCGGCGGATCTCCTCATCGCGGCCGATGACCGGGTCGATCTTGCCGTCGCGGGCGGCCAGGGTCAGGTCGCGGGCATAGCGTTTCAGCGCGTCATAGGCGTCCTCGGCCCCGGCGGAGTCGGCGGTCTTGCCCTTGCGCAGGTCGACCACGGCCGCATCGAGGGCCCTGGCGGTGACGCCGCACGACTTCAGCACCTCGGCCGCGACCCCGCCCTCGGTCGCCAGGGCGGCCAGCAGGCGTTCGGTGGTGACGAAGGCGTCGCCGGCGGCCTTTGAGGCGGCCTCGGCGGTGGCGAAGACACGGGCGGTGTCGCCGTCCAGATACAGCTGGCCCGAGCCGCCGCTGACCTGGGCGCGCTTCTTCAGGGCGGTCTCGGTCGCGGTCTCGGCTTTCGCCGCGTCGCCACCGGCGGCGGTGATCAGATTGCGGGCCAGGCCGTCGCGCTCTTCCAGCAGCACCTTGAGCAGATGCTCGGGCGCGAACTGCTGGTGGCGGCGGGCCAGGGCCAGCGACTGGGCGGACTGGATCGCCTGTTTGGCGCGGTCGGAATAGAGGTCGAGATTCACGGCGTGTCCCCTGGAGCGGCGGATGGTCGACCAGTTGCGCCCTTGCGACAAGCGACGCCTTGATCTGAGGCAAAGGTGGGTGTGGCCAGTG
>CAXBHG010000266.1:0-2526 GCA_963975385.1 uncultured Brevundimonas sp. | reverse complement strand
CCTCGTATTTGTAGGTCCAGCGCCCGTAATAGGTCATGGCCCGGCCGTTGAAGGTGTTCAGCGACGGGTCCTCGAAATCGGCGTCATTGACCAGGGCGACCAGCACCTTGCCGCGCACGTCCATGCCCTTGAAGTCGTCCCAGTCCCGCTCGGGCGCGGTGATGCCGTAGCCGACGAACACCAGTGGCGCATCGGCGATGGCGACATGGTCGCCCGGCAGCCGGGTGGAGATGGTGATCTGCTGGCCCTGGTTCAGGGCGATGGTCTCGTCCCCGACCTTGAAATCCGCCTGGATGTTGGAGGCGGTGAACCGGTTCAGCGACACATCCTGGGTCCAGGCCCCGCCCGGTCCGCCAGGCTCGAAGCCCGCCGCCGCATACTGTTCGCTCAGATAGCGGACCACCATGTCTTCGGCCGGGGTGGCGATGCCGCGCCCCTGGAAGCTGTCGTCGGCCAGCACCCGGACATGTTCCGACAGGCGGGCGGCGTCGAAGCTGGCGGGTGACGGGGCCGCGGGGGCTTCAACGGTGGCACAGGCGGCCAGCAGGCCTCCTGCGGCGAGTATGGCGACAGACGTAGCAAGGCGCATGAACGGGTACCCTCAGCCTTTGAACACTGGCGGCGACCCTAGGGCACCGTCCGTGGGCTGTCGATGCGACCGGCTGCCCGGTGTCAGTCGCCGGGGCCGACCGGCACGCCCGCGGGCCAGTCGCTGTCCCCCAGCCGGGTCAGGGTCATCTCCAGGATCCGGCGCGGCGGCTGGCCCTCGACGATATAGTGGCCGACCTCGTGCCAGGTCCCGTCAGCGACCACCGCCACATATTCGACGCGGCCGTTCGGCCCGGCGGGCACTTCCCAGCGGAATCCGTCTTCGGTCGCCTCGAACTGAAAATTGCCCGTGCGGCCATTGGCCCAGGAGTGAAAGCCATAACGACCGGCCGCCGTGTCCCAGGAAATCAACGCCATGGCGTTGAAACTGGTGCTGCCGTCGGGATTGTAGCCCCGCCCCTCGATGACCTTGATCGATCCGCCCAGCAATGAGCCGACACGTTCGGTCTGGGTGATCACCGTACGACCGCCCGGGCCGAAGCTGACCGCCTCGCCGCGCCATCGGCCGTCCAGCCGATCCAGCGCGGCGATGGCCTGGCGCTGGGCTTCTGTCCCGGCCGGCTGTTCCGGGGCCTGGGCCCGGGCGTTTTGCGGCAGTGTCAGGGGCGCGGCCAGCAGGGCAGCAGCGACCACAATGGAAAGACGACGCGACATCACCAATCTCCTCCCGTTTCGACTTTAAAACGTAAAGCGAGTTCGGCCGGCAATCAAGCGGGCATGAAAAAGCCCGCCGGAGACGAACCCCGGCGGGCCTTGTCAGCGTCGCGAAAGCGGCCGCCCTAGTGGGCGACACCCTTCCAGATCCGGCGGTAGCTCAGATAGGTCACGCCGGCGAACAGGAACAGGAAGATCATCACGCCGAAACCGGCCTGTTTGCGTTCAGTCGCCCGCGGGTCCGAGGCCCAGGTGATGAAGGCACTGACGTCCTTGGCATACTGGTCGACGGTCTGGGTGGTGCCGTCGTCATAGGTCACCTGGCCGTCGGCCAGCGGCGGCGGCATGGCGATGAAGCCACCGGCCGGCGCATGGCCCTCCCCCGTCCAGAACGGGGTCATGTCACCCGCCATATAGGGGTTGTAGTACTGGCCCGGACGGATCTGCAGGCCGGCCGGAGCCGCCTGATAGCCGGACAGCAGCGAGTACATATAGTTCGCCCCATCGTGACGGGCCTTGGCCATCACCGACAGGTCAGGCGGTGCCGCCCCGCCGTTGCCGGCCGCCGCCGCGGTGGCGTTCGGATAGGGCGAGGGGAATTTATCGGCCGGGGTGGCGTCGCGCATGATCGCCTCGCCGGTCTCGGTATCGATGTCCGGCACCTGGATCTCGGCCGCCAGCGCCTTGACGTAGCGGTTCTCGGTCGGGTTGGCCGCGTGCGGGTCATAGAACGGACCACCGCGCTCACCCAGATTGCGGAAATGCATCAGGTCCATGCCGTGGCAGGCGGCGCAGACCTCACGATAGACCTTGTAGCCGCGTTGCAGCTGGCCCTGGTCGAAGGTGCCGAACGGCCCCTCGAAGCTGAACCCGCCCGAACGCGGGTGATGGGCCCCGCCGGCGGCCATGGCCGGGGCGGCGACAGCCGTCAGGCCGAGGACGGCGACGAGGGTGACCAGGGTCTTGCGCATGGTGAGGGCGTTCTTCTTGAGGATCGTCATCGCGCTCAGCCTTTCTGTCCGGCGTCGGACACCGGCGGCAGCACCGGCTCCGAGATCGACAGCGGGATCGACAGCGGCGTCTCCTTCAGGCCCACCAGCGGCATGATGATCAGGAAGAAGGCAAAATAATAGGCCGTCAGCAGACGGGCCAGCCACAGGAAGCTGTTCAGCTGACCGTCACCGACGGTGAAGCTGGGCATGCCCGGAATCACCTCGGCGTCCGGCAGCTTGCCGCCGCACCAGCCCAGCAGCACACCGACAA
>CAXBHG010000265.1:0-2545 GCA_963975385.1 uncultured Brevundimonas sp. | reverse complement strand
CGCCCGACCCCGGCCAGCAGCACCACGGGCAGAAAGGCCGCGACCAGCAGCAGGGGGGCGAACAGGGTCGGGACGGTGGCCGGCCAGGCGCGGACGGCGGTCTCGCCATAGCCGGTGCCGACCGAACGCCACAGCAGATACAGGACGACGCCCTGGGCCAGGCCGATGCCGATGCGGGCCAGGGCCAGACCGCGCCGGTCGCCGGTGGTCAGGCTGGAACGGCCGGTGCCGGTCTCGTTGTCGCCGAAGATGGTCATGTGCGCGTCCCCCCAGGACCGAAGCGTGACCGGAGGTTGCCTCTGGCCCCGGGCAATTGAAAGGGGGCATCAGTCCGTTCGCACGGCCCGGGCCAGATAGCAGCCGCGCCGGGCCGTATGCAGCTGGACCTGGGCGGTGACCGGGTCGGCCAGCCACAGGCGCAACCGGGCGTCGAGATCCTTGCCCTCGACCACATCGGCGTCGGTCATCATCCCGGCGGCGTCATAGACGCGGGCCGACAGCAGGCGACGGCCCAGCAGGTCGGGGACGGCTCCGACCACCGGGGCAGTCTCGACCGCCGTCTCGCGCACGAACACCGGCCCTCCGGCGCGATAGGGGGAGGCGGGGACGTCCAGATGGAGGTGATGGGTCAGGATCAGCCGGTCGCCGGGGTCGGCGTCGACCAGACTGACCCGACAGGGCGCGCTGTGCGGGCTGTCAGCGATCATGCGCCGGGCCCCGAGCGCGATCAGGGCCGCGTCGGACAGGGCGAACAGGGGGGCGAAGGGGGCGAGTGGCAGGGCCTGGATGGCATAGGTCATGACCGCAGACTGGCGGGTCCGGATCACCCTGTCTGGCGGTTTTCGGAAGCGACGTCGGGTCGCGGCGTGCGAGCGGCAACACGACCGGCGCGGTTGCGCCCGGGGCCTGCCCTGCCCACACTAGAGGGCATGAACGCCCCCTTCAAAACCCCGACCGCCGATGCCCCGCTGTGGGACCTGTCCGACCTCTATGCCTCGCGCACCGATCCGGGCATTGCGACCGATCTGGAGCGCGGCAAGGCCCTGGTGGCCGAGCTGACGGGCCTGCAGGGGCAGATGCTGGCCCAACGGGCCGATGCCACCGCCCTCGGCGCGACGCTGGACCGGGTCATCAGCCTGTATGAACAGGCGACCGAGGCCCTGGGCGGGCTGGGGGCCTATGCCTTCCTCGCCGCCTCGACCGACCGCAATGACGCGGCGGCCCAGGGGTTCGAGGCCAATCTGCGCGAGAAGACCACGGCCATCGTCACCCCGACCGTCTGGGTCACGCTGGAGATCAACCAGCTGGACGAGGCCGAGCTGAACGCGGCGCTGAAGGCGGTGCCGGCGGCGGCGCGCTGGACCCCGTGGCTGCGCCGGGTGCGGGCGATGAAGCCGCATGAACTGTCGGGCGAGCTGGAGACCTTCATCGCCGAAAGCGGGCCGATCATGGCCCAGTGGCCGCGTCTGTTCGACGAGACCCTGGCGGCCATGACGGTGTCGGTCGGCAGGGAGTCCCTGACCCTGGCCGAGACGCTGAACCGGCTCAGCGATCCCAAGGCCGAGCGGCGCAAGGCGGCGGCCGAGGGGCTGAATGCGGCGCTGGCGGCGCGGACCGCGACCCTGGGGCTGGTCATCAACACTGTGGCCGCCGATCAGGCGCTGGAGAGCAGATGGCGCGGTTTCAAACGCCCGGCCGACAGCCGCCATCTGGCCAATGAGGTCGACGGCGAGTCGGTCGACGCCATGGCCGAGGCCGTGGCCGCCGCCTATCCGAAACTGTCGCACCGCTATTATGCGCTGAAGGCGAAGGCGCTGGGCAAGGACCGGCTGGACCAGTGGGACCGCAACGCCCCGATCGAGACGACCGCCCCGCGCGGCTTCGACTGGGCCCAGGGCAGGGCGCTGGTGCTGGAGAGTTTCGCCGATCTGGGCCCCGAGTTCGCCGAACGGGCCGGGCGTTTCTTCGACCAGCCGTGGATTGACGGCCAGGCCCGGGCCGGCAAGCAGTCGGGTGCCTATTGCCATCCGGTCAGCGCCAACCGGCATCCCTATGTATTCCTGAACTGGATGGGCGAGCGGCGCGACGTCCTGACCCTGGCGCATGAGCTGGGTCATGCGGTGCACAACACCCTGGCGGCCGGTCAGGGGACATTGCTGGCCGATACGCCCCTGACCCTGGCCGAGACGGCCTCGATCTTCGCCGAGGGGCTGACGTTTGACCGGCTGCTGGCCACCGCGCCGAAGGCCGAGCAGCGCGGCCTGCTGGCCGGGCGGATCGAGGACGGCCTCAATACGGTGGTGCGCCAGATCTCGTTCCACCGCTTCGAGACCCGGTTCCACGACGAGCGGCTGGCGGGCGAGGTCCCGGTCGAGCGGATCGGCGAGATCTGGATGGAGGAGATGGGGGCGGCGCTGGGCCCGGCGGTGACGCTGAACCCCGGCTATGAGCATTGGTGGGCCTATGTCAGCCATTTCGTGCACGCGCCCTTCTATGTCTATGCCTATGCCTTCGGCGACCTGCTGGTGGCGGCGCTGATGGAGAC
>CAXBHG010000264.1:0-2561 GCA_963975385.1 uncultured Brevundimonas sp. | reverse complement strand
TCTCGGCCAGCAGCACCCCGGCCACGATCGCGGCCAGCGGCAGATAGCGGGCATAGCCCTCGCGCAGGCGGACGAAGTCGACGTCCAGCATCATCACGACGAACAGGAACAGCACCGCCACCGCGCCGACGTAGACGACGACCAGCAGCATGGCCAGGAACTCGGCCCCCAGCAGCACGAACAGACCCGCCGACGAGAAGAAGGCGAGGATCAGCCACAGCACGGAGTGCACGGGGTTGCGCGCGGTGACGACCAGCAGGGCCGAGACCACGGCCACGGCCGCCATAATGTAGAACGCTATGCCTTGCAGCATGGGTGGGACCGAGCCCCCTTCACAGTCTTGAGCCGCGATCCCGTCCGGAATCGCGCGCTCCGTTTATCGGTATGGTGCGTCGAGTTCCAGATTCTTCGCGATCTGCCGTTCCCAGCGGTCGCCGTTCGCGAGCAGACGTTCCTTGTCGTAGAGCAGCTCTTCGCGCGTCTCAGTGGTGAATTCAGCGTTCGGCCCCTCGACGATGGCGTCGACCGGGCAGGCCTCCTGACACAGGCCGCAATAGATGCATTTGACCATGTCGATGTCATAGCGGGTCGTGCGGCGGCTGCCGTCCGAGCGCGGCTCGGACTCGATGGTGATGGCCTGGGCCGGGCAGATGGCCTCGCACAGCTTGCAGGCGATGCAGCGTTCCTCGCCATTGGCGTAGCGGCGCAGCACATGCTCGCCCCGGAACCGCACCGACTGCGGATTGCGCTCGAACGGATAGTTCACCGTGGCCTTGGGCCGCGCCATATATTTCAGCGACAGGCCGACCGCCCCGAACAGGTCGAGCAGCAGGGCCCCCTTGGTCGCCTGGACAATGCGTTTGAACATCAGGATCTGTCCCGGGGCGTAGTGTTGCACAGCTGGTCGTGCCGGGGATCTTCCGGCTTGGTAATGGCGCACAGCCGGTCGCGTTCGGCCTGCTGGCGGGCGATGCGCTCCTGGCGTTCCTGCCACTGCTGCGGCGTGACCGGCTCGGGCTCATAGACCGGCACCGCGCAGGCGGCGGTGCCCAGCGCCAGGGACGCGATCAGGACGAGGCGGATCATGACCCGACCCCGAACACCCGCCAGGCGGCGACCACGACCACGGCCACGACCGCGGTCGGCAGGAAGACCTTCCAGCCCAGACGCATCAGCTGGTCATAGCGGTAGCGGGGCACAAAGGCCTTCACCAGGGCGATCATGAAGAACCAGAAGACGATCTTGGCGAAGAAGACCAGGAACAGCAGGAAATTGACGAGGAAGGGCGGCCAGCCGGCGGTGAAGTCGATCGGGAAGCCGGGGTTCCAGCCGCCGAAGAACAGCAGGCTGATCATCGCGCACATGAAGACGATGTTGGCGTATTCGCCGATCATGAACAGCAGATAGGGGGTCGAGGAATATTCGACCTGATAGCCGGCCACCAGTTCGGACTCGGCCTCGGGCAGGTCGAACGGCGGGCGGTTGGTCTCGGCCAGGGCCGAGATGAAGAAGATGATGGCCATCGGGAACATGACGATGATGGTCGGCCAGGTGGCCAGGCCGCCACCGAAGGCGAACCAGTTCCAGAACCAGCCCTCCTGCTGGATGACGATGTCGGACAGGTTCATCGTGCCGGCCAGCAGGATGACGTTGATGATCACCAGGCCGATCGAGACCTCATAGGACACCATCTGCGCCGCCGAACGCATCGCGCCCAGGAACGGGTATTTCGAATTGGAGGCCCAGCCCCCCATGATGATGCCGTACACGCCCAGCGAACTGATCGCGAAGATGTAGAGGATGCCGACGTTCAGGTCCGAGATGACCCAGCCCGGCGCGAACGGAATGGCCGCCCAGGCGATGAAGGCCAGCACGAAGCTGATCAGCGGGGCCAGCAGGAAGACCACCTTGTCGGCCCCGGCCGGGACGACGATTTCCTTGAGCACAAATTTGAAGAAGTCGGCGAACGACTGCAGCAGGCCGAACGGCCCGACCACATTCGGTCCCTTGCGCATCTGCACGGCCGCCCAGATCTTGCGGTCGGCCAGCAGCAGGAAGGCCAGCGAGATCAGGATGCCGACGGTGACCAGCAGGATGCCGCCGGCGGTGATCAGGGTCCAGCCGAGCGGTGTGGTCCAGAAGGTGTTTGCGGATTCCATCGGTTACTCCGCCGCCATCGCGACCGGGGCGATCCGCAGGGCGGACAGCTCGGCCATGGTCGCGCTGGCCCGCGCGATCGGATTGTTGAGATAGGGGTCGGTGACGATCGAGCCGAAGGCCACGTCGCCCAGGTCGCCCTTCCTGCCCAGTCCCGCGACATCGAACGCCGCTGACGGGGCCAGATAGTCGATGCGGCCGAAGGTCGGATGCTCGCGCATCAGCACGGTGCGCAACTGGTCCAGGGTGTCGTACGGCAGGGTCTTGCCGACCCGTTCCGACAGGGCGCGCAGCACGGCCCAGTCTTCCTTGGCCTCGCCCTTGGGGAAGACGACCCGTTCGGCCATCTGCACCCGGCCCTCGGTATTGACGTACAGGCCGCCCTTTTCCGTATAGGCCGCGCC
>CAXBHG010000263.1:0-2571 GCA_963975385.1 uncultured Brevundimonas sp. | reverse complement strand
GAAGAAGCCGACCCCGGTGTGGATGGCGACCGGGCCGGGCGCGTCGAGGTCGACGGTGCAGACGATGCGGGTCTCTTTCGTGTCGCGCACGGCCTCGCCGGTGCGGGCCGCCCGGCGCGGGGCCGGGCCGACACCCAGGGCGGTCAGCAGCCGGTCGTTGACCTCGGGCCGGATCGTGACCGGCAGGCGCAGACGGTCGCCGGACGGGCCGACGGCGACGCCGAATTTGTCCAGCGCCGCCCGGGTGGCGGCCAGGTCGCCGGGACGGGCCATCAGCACCGGGCCGACCCCGGCCTCGATGGTCATGACCCGGCCCAGCGCCGCGGCGAGGCGATCGCGTTCGGCGCGGACGGTGGCGATCCGCTGGGCGGTCTCGACCATGCGCGACGGGTCCAGCGCCTGCAGCGCCAGTCGCACCGACGGTTCGGGCAGGGCATAGGGCTCCAGCATGGCGGCCAGTCGGGCCAGGGTGGCGGGCTGGGCCAGGGCCGCGCCGATCCGGGCCCCGGCCAGGCCATAGGCCAGCGACAGGCTGCGCAGCACGACCAGATTGGCATGGTCGCCGATCACCTCGCTCGCCGAGGCGGCATCCGAGAATTCGATCAGACCCTCATCGACCACCAGCAGGGCGGGGGCGACGCGGGCCGCCATCTCGGCCACAGCCTCGGGCGAGCCGAGGGCGCGGATGACGACGGCCCCGGCCTCGCCTTGCGCTCCGGGACGGGCATAGATGGCGGCCAGTCCGGCATAGGGCTGGGCCTCGGGCGCGGTGACCGACCGGCCGTCCCGCGCGCACAGCCGCCAGACCAGTTCCAGCCCGTGCGACAGGCCGCGCACCGGCAGAACCTGTTCCACGGGCAGGCCATAGACCTGCGCCATCCGGACGGCGAGGGCGGACGGCTCGGCTGGATAGCGGTCCAGACCGCTGCCGTCTGAAACCAGCGGCGCGAAGGGGGCGGGCAGGTTGATCATGACGGGCACCTCAGGTCGGCGGCCCGGGCGTGGGCCTCCAGACCCTCCAGCCGTGCCAGTCGGGCGGCGATCGGGGCCAGGGCCGCGGCCCCGGCGACGGTGACCCGCTGCACCGACATGGTGGTCATGAAGCTGGCCGTGGTGATCCCGCCCAGGGTCCGGGCCCCGCCGTCGGTCGGCAGGACGTGGCTGGGTCCGGCGGCATAGTCGCCCAGGGTCTCGGCCGCGCAATTGCCGACGAAGACGGCCCCGGCGGCGGATATCCGCGTCACCAGCGCCTCAGGGCTTTCCGTCTGCAGCGACAGGTGTTCGGGGCCGTACAGGTTGGACACGGCACAGGCCTCGGCCAGATCGCGCACCTTGATGGCCCGACCCTCCGACAGGGCGGCGCGCGCGATGTCGGCGCGGGGCAGGGACGGCAGCTGGGCCTCGACCTCCTCGAGAATGGCATTGATCGCGGCCCTGCTGTCCGACACCAGCACCACCTGGGCGTCGGCGTCGTGCTCGGCCTGGCTCAGCAGGTCGGCGGCGACGATGACCGGATCGGCCGCCAGATCGGCGATGACCAGCAGTTCGGACGGGCCGGCGGGCATGTCGACGGCGGGGCCGCCGGGCAGGGCCGCGGCCTGACGCTTGGCCTCGGCCACCCAGGCATTTCCGGGTCCGAACAGCTTTTCACACGGCGCGATCTCGCCGTCGTCGAGGGTGACGCCGAAGGTCAGGGCGGCGATGGCCTGGGCCCCGCCGATCAGCCACAGATCGTCCAGCCCGCCTTCTGCGGCGGCCAGGATCATGGCCGGGTGTGCGTCTCCGTCCTTTGTCGGCGGGGTCACGGCGACGCGGCGTTCGACCCCGGCAGCGGTGGCGGGAATGGCCAGCATAAGCAGCGACGAGAACAGCGGGGCCGAGCCGCCGGGCACATACAGTCCGGCCGAGGCGATCGGCCGCCACACCAGCTGCGAGCGGACCCCCGGTGTGGTCTCGATGATCGCCGTATCGACCGGGACGGTCAGCTGGTGGAAGACGCGGATATTGGCGGCGGCCATGGTGAGGGCGCGGGTGTCGGCGGGCGACAGCCGGTCGCGGGCGGCGGCCACTGTGTCGGGGGTGATGGCGATGCGGCGCGGGGCGGCCCCGTCCAGCTTCAGGCTCCAGTCGGTGACGGCGGCGCCGCCGCGTGCCTGCACATCGTCGAAGATGGCGCGCACGCCGTCGCTGACGCGCGTCTCGCTGCGCCGTTGCGGCCGGGCGAGGGCGGCACGGCGGCCGTCGGCGTCGAGGCAGGACCAGTCGATCAGTCGCATCACATCATCTTCTCGATCGGCAGGACCAGGATGGCCGAGGCCCCGGCGGCCTTCAGCTTCTCCAGCGTCTCCCAGAACACCGCCTCCTGGCAGACGGCGTGGACGGCGACGGCGTCATCGCGTCCGGACAGGGGCATGACGGTCGGTGACCCGGCCCCCGGCAGGATGGCGGTGATGGCATCCAGCGCCGACCGCGGCGCGTTCAGCATCACATATTTGGCCCCCTGCGAGGACACGACGCCGCTCATCCGCTCGATGATACTGTCCAGCAGGTGCTGCAGGCCGGGCTCGGGCG
>CAXBHG010000262.1:0-2580 GCA_963975385.1 uncultured Brevundimonas sp. | reverse complement strand
GCATGACCCAGACCGCCAATCCCTGGGAACCCAGGCTGGAACCCCTCGCCCAGGACGTGGCCACGGTGCTCAGAAGCATGGGCGGCTCGGCGCACCAGACTGTGGTGGTCGACTGCGTCGCGGCCATGAAACGCCAGCGCGGCGAGGTCATCACCCAGGACCTGGCCGTGATGATCGTGGAAGTATTCGAGCGCTACCGGGACATGTTCGTCAAACCGTTCGGTGAAGGCTCGATGCGCTGGGCCCTGGCCCCCGGCGCGGCCTGACACCAGCGCCGGCACCATGAAAAAAGGCGCGCCCCTCTCAGGGCGCGCCTTCTTCATATCCGGCTTCTGAAACCTAGAAGCGGCGAACGTAGCTCACCGAATAGACGTCGGCTTCGCCGCCGTCGTTGGTGAAGTCACGACGGGTCCAGTCGGCGCGAACGCCGTTCTGGGCGTCGATGTAGTAGTTGCCGCCGACGCCATAGTTCCAGCTCTCGTTGCTGTCGGTGGCGCTGATGCCGCCGCTCGAGGCCTTCAGCTCGGTCGTGCCGTAACCGGCGCGGGCGAACAGGTCGAAGCTCGGGTTGATCGGCAGGGTAGCCACGCCATAGACGGCGGCGTCATAGGTTTCCTTGACCTTGACGTCGGTGGCACCGACCGAAACCGTGTCGTCACGAACGCCGAAGGAGACTTCAGCCTCGGCACCGAGATTGGGCGTGAATTTGGCACCGAAACGGCCGGTGATCGCACCGAGGTCGGCGTCGTTGTCCAGCTGGGTATAGCCCAGGGTACCGTAGTAGCTCGGCGAGGAAACGCTCTGGGCCATGGCCGGAGCAGCCAGCAGGGCCAGGGCGGCCGAAGCGAGGAGGATATTACGCATGATCTGTCTTTCCTAGATGTGGTGACCCGGGTGGTCACCGCCCCCATCCAGCGAAAGCTCAAATGGGTAGCATCCGCGGCAGTTCCATGGCCGTTTTATTACGGAAGCTTAACCGTGGAATAAAGGACACAGACGGCGATACGCCAACAGTGACTTTATTTTGGCCAACGATTACTTGTCTGTCACATCAGGTTAACAAGACGGACCACGACGACCCCGGGCGCACACTGCGGCCGAGGGGCCGCGATGCGCGCTACCGGTCCTTTTCGCGGGCCTCGCCGCCGCGGGCGACCAGGGCCGCCTGGGCTGCGGCCAGCCGGGCGATCGGCACCCGGTAGGGTGAGCAGCTGACGTAATCGAGGCCGACCTCTTCGCAGAAGGCGATCGACGAGGGGTCACCGCCGTGTTCGCCGCAAATGCCCATCTTGATATCCGGCCGCTGCGCCGTGCCGCGCTCGGCGGCGATGCGGATCAGGTCGCCGACCCCGTCCTGGTCCAGCCGGACGAAGGGGTCGGACTCAAAGATGCCCTCGTCCATATAGGCCTGCAGGAAGCGGCCGGAGTCGTCCCGGCTGATGCCGAAGGTGGTCTGGGTCAGGTCATTGGTGCCGAACGAGAAGAATTCGGCGTGCTCGGCCAGGTCGGCGGCGCGCAGGGCGGCGCGCGGCAGTTCGATCATGGTGCCGACCAGATAGTCGACCCGGTCCCCCGCCTCGGCGAACACGGCCTCGGCGGTGCGGTCGGTCAGTTCGCGCAGATATTTCATCTCCAGCCCGAGGGCGACCAGCGGGTGCATGATCTCGGGGATGGGAGCCTCAGCGGCGGTTTTCTTGACCTCCAGCGCCGCCTCGAGGATGGCGCGCACCTGCATCTCGTAGATTTCGGGATAGGCCACGCCCAGCCGGCAGCCGCGATGGCCCAGCATGGGGTTGGTCTCGTGCAGCTCGCGCGCCCGGCGCTTCAGCTTGGCGGCGTCCAGACCCGAAGTCTCGGCCAGGGCATCGATGTCCGCCTCGCTGTGCGGGATGAACTCATGCAGGGGCGGATCCAGCAGACGGACCGTCACCGGCAGGCCGGTCATGATTTCGAACAGTTCGACGAAGTCAGCCTTCTGGAACGGGGCGATCTTGGCCAGGGCCAGGCGGCGTCCCTTCTCGTCGTCGGCCAGGATCATCTCGCGCACGGCGGCGATGCGGGCGTCGTCGAAGAACATGTGTTCGGTGCGACAAAGACCTATGCCCTCGGCCCCGAAGCCGCGCGCGGTGCGGGCGTCCAGCGGGGTCTCGGCATTGGCGCGGACCTTCAGGCGGCGCACCTCATCGGCCCAGCCCATCAGGGTCTGGAAGTCGCCGGTCAGCTCGGGCTCGATCATGTCCACCGCACCGTCAAGAACCTCGCCCTTCGAGCCGTCGATGGTGATGACCTCACCGGCCCTGAAGGTACGGCCGCGGGCGGTGAAGGTGCCGGCACGCTCGTTGATGGAGATTTCCCCGGCACCGGACACACAGGGACGGCCCATGCCGCGCGCCACGACGGCGGCGTGGCTGGTCATGCCGCCGCGGGCGGTGACGATGCCGCGGGCGGCGTGCATGCCGCGGATGTCCTCGGGGCTGGTTTCCTCACGGACCAGGATGACCGCGTCGCCCAGCTGGCTCATACGCTCGGCCTCGTCGGCGTCGAACACGATCTTGCCGGTCGCCGCCCCGGGCGAGGCCG
>CAXBHG010000261.1:0-2583 GCA_963975385.1 uncultured Brevundimonas sp. | reverse complement strand
GTAGAGCCTCCTGATCGGTCGCGCGCGGCCTGAGCGCGCGATGACAAAAGACAGACCCCCCGCCGGTGCGAACCGGCGGGGGTTTTTTCTTGGGCGGGGGGGCGGCAGACGCAATGGCAGATGACTCGCCAAATGCGATAGGCTAGCGTTTACGGCAAGTTGTATCGGGGGGTGCATTCATGGCGTACGGAAGCGGGGCTGCGCCCGTGCGCGGCCTGGAGTTCGCGCCCGCCCCGGCCGGCTTCGACACTGGCCCCGTCGACATCGGTGACCGGGACCCGTCGGCGCTGAGCGAGCGCGGCTGCTGTTTCTGGCTGTCCGACATGCGCCTCGACGCATCCGGTCACGAACGGGTCTACACCAGCCGGCTGGTCCAGCAGGTGACCGGAAGTGACGGGCTGCAATCAGCGGCCAGCTTTGAAGCGGTGTTCAACCCCGCTTACGAACGGCTGGTCATCCATGGCATCCGCGTCTGGCGTGATGGCCAGGTTCGCGACGCTGCCCGGCCCGAGGCCTTCGAACTCTTCCGGCGCGAGTTGAATCTGGAACGCGCCGTTTATGACGGGCGGTTGACCGCTCACATGGTCGTGCCGGATGTCCGGGTCGGTGATGTGGTCGATGGTAGCTATTCGATCATCGGAACCAATCCGGTGCTGAAGGAGATGTTGAGCATTGTGCCGCGGCTCCAGTGGAGTGCGGCAGTCGTTGAGACCCGGGTCGAAATTCGCACTGCTGCAACGCGGCGGTTGACCGTGCGGACTTTCGGTCGGCTGCCGAAGGGCGAGGATGTGACTGCGGACGGGGTCCGGACGCTGCGCTGGGTCGCTCGCGATCTCGGGCCCTGGCGGCACGAGGCTGACGCGCCCGTCTGGCATGTCGGCTATGCCAGTGTGCATGTCGCGGACGCCGTTACCTGGCCCGTCATCGCCGACCTGTTCCGCCACTTCTATGAAGCGCCCGATAGTCTGCCCGAGACACTGGAGGCGGCCGTCGCCGTGATCATGGCCGCCTGGCCGGATCCGCCGAGCCGGATTACCGCCGGGCTGAGACTGGTCCAGGACGCACTACGCTACCATTCCGTCGGCATCGGGGAGGGGGGCTTCAGGCCCCGCACGGTCGAGTCCATCTGGAACAGTCGTTACGGTGACTGCAAGGATGCCTCGCGGCTGCTGGTCGCCGTTCTGGGGCGGATGGAGATCGAGGCGGTGCCTGCCCTGGTCAATACCCGCAATGGTCCGGACCTGGAGAATGAGCCGCCCAACGCCACGGCATTTGACCACTGTATCGTGCGGGCGACGACCGCTGACGGACACTGGTGGCTGGACCCGACGCTGGCGGCGCAGGGCGGTGACCTGGCCCATCTGACCCGGCCGCGGTTCGACTGGGCCCTGCCGCTGGTCGCGGGCGGTGTTCTGGAGAGGATGCGCGACAGTGTGGTCGCCACCGTGTGCGAGACGCGGGAGACTTGGACCTTCGACAAGCAGGCGACGATGCCGGCCCGGCTCGAGATCCGCACCCAGTATCGGGACTGGCGCGCCGATGACATCCGCCGCTGGCTCGCCAATGACGGCAATCGCAACGTCAGCCGGCGTATGCGCGAGTCGCTGGAGGTGGAATATGGCCAGCTGGTTGATGCAGCCCCGCTGGCGGTGACCGACCACGCGGTTGAAAACCGTCTGGAACTGGTTGAGCTCTACGATGTCGACCGACCGTTCCAGGTCATCGACGGCGAGCGGCTGCGGTTCGTTTCGCGTGATGACGTCGTCGGCCCCAATCTGCGTGATGTTGAGACGGCGAGGCGGACCGAGCCGATCGACCTCGGCACCCCGCGCCGGATTCTGACCGAGCGGATTTTCAACCTGCCGGTCGCATTGACGATACCGCCCTGGACAATCGAGCGCGCCGGTCCGGCCACGCGGGTGCGCAGCGCACTGGTCTGGCTTTCTGATCGTCAGGCGGTGCACACGCTGGACCTCACGGTGACCAGCCGGATCGTGACGGCCGATCAGGCGCAGGATCATTTCGCGGCTGTGCGGACGTCGCGCGACCTCAACGGCGTCAATTTCGTCGCCGCGGTCCACAAGGGCCGAATCGTCGCCGACCGCCAGACGGGGCAGGGGAACCGGAATTGGGTCGGTTGGACCATTCTGGCGGTCGTTGGCGCGTATTTGATCGCCCGTTGGGTGATGCGTCTGGGTTAATCCCGCACCTCTTTGGGGCAAGGGCTTGAGCGCAACCGAAAACCGGCCTCTACGTTCGCATTCCGGACGTTAGGGATTTGGTAATCATGTTGCGCGCGCTTCGCATCGGCCTGTTCATCGGCACCCTGATCGGGATGTCGGCCTGTGCCGCGACTGCCCCGGCGAATCCGGACGTCAGCGGTCCCTATGGCGCGGTCGATGCCGGTCCGCGAGGTTGAGCCGCAAGGAAACCGTGGCGGAAACAGTCAACTTCGTCTAGGAACGAACAGCGGACGCCGACTGCTGCGCCGCGCAGGTCTGCCTCCCCCTAGATGTTAGCCATCGCCATCGCTGTCGTTCTGCTCCTCGTGGTGCTCAACGGCCTGTTCGCCATGACCGAGCT
>CAXBHG010000260.1:0-2587 GCA_963975385.1 uncultured Brevundimonas sp. | reverse complement strand
TCGGCGGCCATGCGGTCGCGCACGCTGTCCGGGGCCTGTTCGGCGCGGAAGCGCAGCCGCGTCAGCGGGGTGCGCAGGTCATGGGCGATGGCGGCGACGGTCTGGCTGCGGCGGCGCATATGGTCGCGCAGGGCCGCCTGCATGTCGTTGAAGGCGTGGATGGCGGTGCGCACCTCGGTCGGGCCCGAGGCGACCATGGGCGCGGCGTCGGGGTCGGCCCCCAGCCGCTCGGCCGCCTCGGCAAAGACCCGGATCGGCCGGGTCAGGCGGCGTGCCATGATCCAGACCAGCGGGGCCAGCAGCAGCAGGGAGATGCCCAGGGCGATCAGGATCCGCACCTGCCATGGCGACAGCAGGCCGCGCGGCGGCGTCACCGAGGCCCAACGTCCGTCCGGCAGCCGCAGGGCGGCGCTGAACGGGGCGAAGGTCAGCTTGTCGGTCACGACGGTGAACTGGTGGGTCGTGGTGTCGATGGTGATGGCCTCGGCCCCGGCCGGGGCCATGTGGCGCATGTGAACCTCGGCCCGGACCTCACGTTCGGGGCCGGAAGGGACGATCGTCTCGCCGGGCCCGATCTTCCGGTTCCAGCGCAGCGTCTCGCTGCCTTCAGTGCCCGGGGCATGGCGTCCGGGTCGGACCAGGACGAATTCGGTGCGCCGGTCTTCGGTCCGGGGCGGCGGCAGGCGGCGGCCGGGGCCGTGAGGCGGCACGGTGACCCGTAGCGCATCGGGCTGTACCTGAAGCCGCTGCGCCAGACCGGCGCTGATGGCCATGGCGAGGGGCGCACGCGGATCGCCGGCCAGGGTGGGGGTCCTGTCGGACAGGTGGCGTTTCAGCGTGCGACCATCCGAGGTCTCGGCCGGTCGCCCCTCCAGCGCCTCGGCGGCGGCCTCGATGCTGAAGCCGGCGGGGCGCGGCTCGGGGGCCAGCAGCACCACGCCAAAGGCCACGGCCTGGGACATGATCACGGCCAGGGTCGCCAGGGCGGCCACCTGGATCAGGACGGGCAGGGTGGTCGGCGATCTCACCGGCGTTCGACCTTCGCGTCGAACATATAGCCCTCACCGCGCAGGGTCTGGATCAGTTCCAGGCCCGAGCCGTCGTCCAGTTTGCGCCGCAGCCGGCTGATCTGCACATCCATGGCCCGGTCGAAGACCTCGGTATCCGCGCCCCGTGCCCGCTCGAGCAGCTGGTCCCGACTCAGGACCCGACCGGGACTTTCGACAAAGGCGCGCAACAGGGCGAACTCCCCCGCCGACAGACCCGTGACCCCGCCGTCCGGCCGGGTCAGTTCGCGTCGCATCAGATCCAGATGCCAGCCGGCAAAGGCCAGAACTCCCGGTTCGGGCGGGCTGTCCCCGCGCGGGCGGCGCAGCACGGCGCGAATCCGGGCCAGCAGTTCGCGGGGGTTGCAGGGCTTGGTCAGATAGTCATCGGCCCCCAGCTCCAGGCCGATGATGCGGTCGGTATCCTCGCCCATGGCCGACAGCATGACGATCGGCGGCCCCTTGCCGGACAGGCGGCGGCAGACCGACAGCCCGTCCTCGCCGGGCATCATCAGGTCCAGCACGATCAGGTCCGGCGCGCGCGCGGCCAGCGCCCGGTCCATCTCGGCGGCGGTCGCCGCGCCGCTGGCCTCATAGCCGTGCTGGACCAGATAGTCGCACAGCACCTCGCGGATGCCGGAATCGTCGTCGACGACCAGAATGCGGGGGGCGGAGGACAGGGTCATTCCCGCCATTGTGACGGGGTCCGGCGTCGGCGTCATTTCAGGATTGAAACAATTCGGTGCGGCGCTGAAACATGACGGCAAGGCCGGTGTGGTCCAACGGCGTATCGCTTCACCGCAGAGAGACGCTCCATGCTGACCCTTCTGAACCTCGCCGCCGTCCTGACGATGCAGACGCCGCCGGCCCCCCCGCCCGCACCGCAGGTGCGTACCGAGACCCGGGTCATGGTCATGGGCGACCATGACGGCCCCGGCGGTCTGGACAAGGACGGCGACGGCCAGCTGACGCGCGAGGAATTCGCCGGTCCGATGAACGACGTCTTCGCCCGCATGGATACCGACGGCAACGGTCGCCTGTCGACCGAGGAACTCCGCGCCGGTCACGGTCCGGGTGGACCCCGTGAGATGATCTTCCGGCGCGGGCCGGACGGTGCCGAAGGCCGTCCGAGGGTTCACCGCATGGAGATCCATCGTGACGGCCCCGAGGGGGCCCCGGGCGAACGGCATGAGGAACGGATCATGGTGATCACCGATGCCGCAGCCGGCGGCACCGGCGGCGATCATGAGGTCTTCGTTCACCGGATGGGCCCCGGGGGCGGACCGATGACCTGGCACGGAGCCGACGGCGAGACCCGGGTCGAGTTCCAGCATTTGAACGACGGTGAGGGCGGCAACGACCTCGACTCCGACGGCGACGGCAATATCTCCGAGGCCGAATTTCTGGCTCCGATGCGGGCGGCCTTCGCCCGTATGGACGCCGACGGCTCGGGGACCATCGAGGCGTCCGAAAAGGGCGGTGAACACCAGGTCCGGGTCATCACCCGTCACCGCGAGGGTCCGGGCGGCAACTAGGCCCTC
>CAXBHG010000259.1:0-2629 GCA_963975385.1 uncultured Brevundimonas sp. | reverse complement strand
GTCTTATAGTGTCGCAAAATCGAGAACGCAACGACCGGAAAACCGGTAAAAAGCCGGGCTTCCGGAGCAAGACGCCGGAGGCCTCCGACGCGCCCCGCAAGGGCGGCTGGAACCCCAACCCGCCGACCAGGGCCTTCAACCCCGCCGCCCCGCGCCCGTCGCGCGGCAAGGTCGACGCCGACAATTTCGTCTGGGGTCGCCATCCGGTGCTGGCCGCCCTCGCCAACCCCGCCCGGCGGGGCATGGGCCGGCTGCTGGCCAGCCCCGATCGCGCCGTCGAACTGGAACGCGACAACCTGACCCACGGTCATGTGGTCGAGGTGATGGAGCCCCAGGCGCTGGACCGGATGCTGCCCGCCGGGGCCGTCCACCAGGGACTGGTGTTCAAGGTCCAGCCGCTGGAAGGCGTGGCCCTGGACGACATCGCCGAACCGGCCGAAGGCGTCATCGTCATGCTGGATCAGCTGACCGACCCCCAGAACGTCGGGGCCATATTCCGTTCGGCCCTCGCCTTCGGGGCGCGCGGCATCATCGTCCAGGATCGCCACTCCCCCGCCCTCGCCGGGGCCCTGGCCAAGGCCTCGGCCGGTGCCACCGAACGCCTGCCCTGTGCCCGGGTGACCAATCTGTCGCGCGCGCTGGAGACCCTGGGCGAACGGGGCTGGCGCGCCGTCGGCCTCGACGGCGGCTCGGACGAGTCGCTGGAGACGGCGCTCGATTCGCGTCCGACCGTGCTGGTGCTCGGATCCGAAGGGGACGGCATCCGTCGTCTGGTCGCCGAACACTGCGACACCCTGGCCCGGATCCCGATGCCGGGCGGATTCGAAAGCCTGAATGTCTCCAATGCCGCCGCCGTGGCCCTGTATGAAGTCACCCGGGCCCAGCGCCCGTCCTGACCCGCCGCCTTGCCCAGCCTCTCCTCCTGACCTAACAGCGCATCATGTTCGAATTTCTCAGCTCCCCTGAACTCGCCAGCCAGGCCGCCGCTCTCGGCCAGGTGATGATGATCGACCTGGTCCTGGCCGGCGACAACGCCATCGCCGTGGGCCTGGCCGCCGCCGCCCTGCCGGTGGAACAGCGCCGCAAGGCCATCCTGATCGGCCTCGCCGCCGCGGTGGTGCTGCGCATCGGCTTCGCCCTGATCACCGTCCAGCTGCTGGCCATCATCGGCCTGCTGCTGGCGGGCGGCATCCTGCTGCTCTGGGTCTGCTGGAAGATGTGGCGCGAGCTGCGCGAACAGGCCACCCACGACCAGGCCGAGGCCTCGGTCGAGATGGAGGCCGCCCTGTCGGTCCACCACGGCGGCGGACCGACGCCCGAGGCCCTGGGCCTGAAGCGCAAGACCTTCGGCGCGGCCCTGCTGCAGATCATGATCGCCGACGTCACCATGTCACTGGACAATGTGCTGGCCGTGGCCGGCGCGGCCCATGCCCATCCGTGGATCATGGTCTTCGGCCTGGTCCTGTCGATCGCCCTGATGGGTCTGGCCGCCAGCTTCATCGCCCGGATGCTGAACCGCTACCGCTGGATCGGCTACGTCGGCCTGGTCATCGTCCTGTACGTGGCCCTGCACATGATCTGGGACGGGGCCCGGTCGGTGATCGTGCGGACCGACCGCATGGACGCCTTCAACGCCTCGGCCCCGGCCTTCCTCGACATCACGCCGAAGGAAGCCGCCAAACACCGCCGCGGGGCGGGCGACGAGGCCGGGCCGGCGACGCCGTCGGTCGAGGTGATCGCGCCGGCAGAGGGCACCGCACCGGACGCCGACCCGGTCCCGGCCGCGCCCGAGCCCGTCGCCTAGAACGCCATCGGTCGGGCTGGACGCCGTCCGGCCCGGCGTGGAGTTCGCTCCAGTTTGACTCCGGACCCTTTGCGGGATTCAGGTCGATCCGACCTGAAGCAGATAGGGTCTAGGCTTCGGGCTCGCCGCCGCCGAAACGTTCGGCCCACTCGGCCACCTGAACATCCTCGATCTTGCGGAACAGCACCTCGGCCGAGGCCACCGCCTGACCGCGCGGCAACCGGTCCAGCAGGTCGTCGGTGGCCAGCGGCCAGCTGAGGTCGGTCTCGCCGACCGTCGCGGCGATCCTCTCCGCGCTGGACGGCATGATCGGGGCCGCCAGGCGCGCGAACAGGGCCACCAGATTCAGGCCGGTGCGCACGCCCACCGCCGCCCGCACCGGATCGGTCTTGAAGGCGGTCCACGGCGCGGCGACCTGCAGATATTCATTGCCCAGCACCCAGACGGCGCGGATGGCCTGGGCCGCCTTGCGGAACTCCATGGCCTCCAGCTGGGCCGTGGCCTCGGCGATGCCGGCGGCGATGTCGGTTTCCAGCTGGGCCTCGACCAGACCCGGCTCACCGCCCTCGGGCACCACCCCGTCAAACCGGCTCTCGGTGAATTTGACGATCCGGTTGACGAAATTGCCCAGCACATCGGCCAGGTCCTTGTTGGTGCTGGCCTGGAAATCCTCCCAGGTGAAGGCCGAGTCGGCGTGTTCGGGCCCATAGGCGGTCAGCCGCCAGCGCCAGTAGTCGGCCGGCAGCAGCTCCAGCGCCTGGTCCATGAAGACGCCGCGCTTCTGGCTGGTCGAGAATTTGCCGCCGTACCAGTTCAGCCAGTTGA
>CAXBHG010000258.1:0-2656 GCA_963975385.1 uncultured Brevundimonas sp. | reverse complement strand
TCCTCGTCGACCTTGGCTTCGGCCTCGGCCTTGATGGCCTTGACGGTGACGTCGAAGGTCACGGCCTTACCGGCCAGATGCTTGGCCTGGTAGTCCTCGGGGAAGGTCACGTTCAGGACCTTCTCCTCGCCGACCTTGGCCCCCTTCAGCTGCTCCTCGAAGCCCGGGATGAAGCGGTTGGAGCCGATCACCAGCTGGGCGTCCTCGGCGGCACCGCCCTCGAAGGGCTCACCGTCCAGCTTGCCCAGGAAGTCGATGGTGACCTCGTCGCCCTCGGCGGCCTTCACGGTCTTGCCCTTCTTGTCCTCGTAGGACTTGGCCTGGCCGGCCAGTTCCTTCAGGGCCTCGTCGAGGTCGGCGTCCGTGGCCTCATAGACCGGCCGCGACAGCTTCAGCGTCGTCGGGTCGACCGGGGTGAACTCCGGCATGACTTCCAGGGCCATTTCGAAGACCAGGTCTTCCAGACCGGCCATGACCTTGTCCATGTCCGAGGTCAGCTTCATGTCGGCCGGGGCGGCGGGACGCACCTTGGCGTCCTCGAGGGCCTTCTGGCTCGACTCATTCAGGGCGGTGTTGATGATTTCGCCCATCATCTCGCGGCCGAAGGTCTTGCGCACATGCGACGCCGGGACCTTGCCGGGGCGGAAGCCCTTCAGCTTCATCTGCGGGGCGACCTCCTTCAGCTTGGCGTCGAGCTTGGCGTTCAGCTCGGTCACGGGGATGGTCACCGCGATCACGCGGCTGAGGCCTTCGTTCGACTTTTCGACGACTTGCATGGACAGAATCTGACGCTCTGGGGCAGCGCCGGAGGAACTGGCGCGCACGGGGATTGAATAAAGCAGAAAGGCCGCCCCGGTGGGAGCGGCGCTCGAAGCCCGCCCTTATGTCGAGTAGGGCCGAAAAGGTCAACGCAGGCGACGGTTTCGCCGACCGTCCCGCTCGCCTATGTGTGGGGCATGAACCAGCCCGTCTCCCCCATCGGCGTCTTCGTTACCCCGGTGACTCCGCTGCAGCAGAACTGCACCACCGTCTGGTGCGTGAAGACCGGCAAGGCCGCGGTCATCGATCCCGGGGCCGAAATCGACCGGATTCTGGCGGAAATCACCCGCCGCGGCCTGACCCTCGACGCCATCTGGATCACCCACGGCCACCTCGACCACGCCGGCGGTGCGGCCGAGATGCAGGAAAAATCCGGGGTCAGCATCATCGGCCCCCATCCCGACGACCAGTTCTGGATCGACGGCATCCCTGAACAGGGCCGTACCTATGGCCTGCCGACGGCCCGCAGCTTCACGCCCGACCGCTGGCTGGACCAGGGCGACACCCTGACCCTCGGCGAGACCGAGTGGGAGGTCCTGCACTGCCCCGGCCATACCCCCGGCCATGTCGTCTTCTTCAACCGTGCGGCGCGCTTCGCCCAGGTCGGCGACGTGCTGTTCCGCGGCTCGATCGGCCGGACCGACTTCCCGCGCGGCAATCACAATGATCTGCTGACCGCCATCACCACCCGGCTGTGGCCCCTGGGTGACGACGTGACCTTCGTGCCGGGGCACGGTCCTCATTCGACGTTCGGGGCCGAGCGGCGCGACAATCCCTATGTCTCGGACGCCGCCATGCAGCAGGCCCCGATCGCCCGCCCGGCGTCCGGCCCGTCCTGACCCCCTGTCCCGGGCGGGCGGCCGGCTGAACATCCACGCCCGTCTCGCGTTGGAAGGGGGAAAGGACATCCCATGACCGATCCCGCCCCCGAAATACCCGACGCCCCGATTCCCGACATTCCCCTGCCCGGAACCCCGGGCCCCGACATCGATCCGGGCGACCTGCCCGACGACCTGCCGGACCTCGACCCCGCCCCCGCCGGCGATCCGGGGCCGGAGGTTCCGTTCTTTCCGCCCTCGGGCGGCTGACGGCGCGAGGGGACAGGCAAAACGGCCGCCCGATGGTCGCACCGCCGGAACCTCCGGCCAGCCCCCGGGTTCAGATGACAACCGACACTGTCTTCTGGAAAGGACCGCACCATGGCCGAAGGTCAACCCACCCGGGCTTCCGGTGTTTCACGACGGGGGTTCGCCTCCATGGATCCCGAGCGCCAGCGCGAGATCGCCCGCAAGGGCGGGGCCAGCGTGCCCAGCGAGAAACGCAGCTTCTCCCAGGACCGCAGCCTGGCCGCCCAGGCCGGCCGCAAGGGCGGCGAAGCCTCGCACGGCACCCGCAAGGACGCCCCGGCGGACTAGACGCCGACGACCCGGCGGCACTCGGCTGCCGGGTCTCAGCCCTGAAGCAGGGCCAGGGCGACCGAGGGGGCCGGCCCCGCCCGAAAGCGCGCCATCGACCAGCCCGCCGCCTCCACCATGCGCCGCAGTGATGCCTCGGTGAATTTCCGCGAGCTCTCGGTGTGGACAGTCTCGCCCTGGGCGAAGGCGATGCGGCGGTCACCCAGGTCAATCGCCATGTCACGCGTCGCCGCCAGATGCATTTCCATCCGCGAATCGGCTTCGTTCCAGACCGCCTGATGCCGAAAGCCGTCGAGGTCGAAACCGGCATCCAGTTCGCGATTGGCCCGATCCAGCAGGTTCAGATTGAACGCCGCCGTCACCCCCTGGCTGTCATCATAGGCGGCGACCAGGGTCGCCGGGTCCTTGACCAGGTCCACCCC
>CAXBHG010000257.1:0-2666 GCA_963975385.1 uncultured Brevundimonas sp. | reverse complement strand
CGGTCCGAGACCTTGGCCACATAGCCGACCACATGGGCGAACGATCCGCCGAACGGATAGTAGCGGGCCTCGTTCATGTCGGCCATCACGCCGGGCAGCTCATTGGCGTACAGATTGACCCGGGCGAACTCCTCCCAGCTCAGGTCGCTCTTGACCGGCACCGGCGAGAAGCGCGGCGCGGCATTGACGTCGCGGATGATCGCCCGACGACGCTCAAGCGTGTCCGGCAGCAGCCGCCCCAGCAGGTCCAGGGTCTGGTCCAGGTCCTTGGTCTCGTCCCGCACCACCAGCACACGGAAGCTGGGCCGGTTACCGGCGATGACCACGCCGTTGCGGTCGAGGATGCGCCCGCGCGGCGGCGGCACCAGCCGGAAGTTGAACTGGTTGTTCGAGGCCAGGGTCGCATACTGCTGCGCCTGGATGACCTGCAACTGGGCCAGACGCCCGGTCAGGGCCACGACCCCCAGGGTGGTCAGCCCGCCCAGCACGAAGGTCCGCCGCAGGAAGGAGCCCTGGCGCTCGTTGACGTCGGAAAAGAAGATCGACGGTTCGTGGCTCATCGGAACCGCACATCCCCGTCGTCGAACCGCTCGATCATCATATGCGCCAGCGGGAAGATCAGCAGGGTCGGCGCGATCTGGGCGATGGTCGCCAGCAGGCTGGGGGCGGTCGGCGAACTCACGGTGACAATCAGATAGGCCAGCACGAAGGCCATCAGGGTGCAGGCGGCGTACCAGACGAACAGGACCCGGGTCTCCTGACCCAGCAGGAAGCTGCGCGACAGCAGCACCACCCCATAGACCGCCGACAGGGCCAGCGCCCACATGCCGAACGGCCCGTGCCAGAAGGCGTCCAGCCCCAGGCCCAGGCCCAGCAGCACGACCGGGGCCATGACCGAGGGCCGGATCAGCGGCCAGGAAAAGGCCAGCACCATCGGCAGGACCGGCTCGGGCAGGGTCAGGCCGAACAATTTGACCGGGGTGGCCAGGATGACCGTGGCCGCGACCGAGATCAGGGACGGATACACGATCCACTGCAGGGGGCCGACAACCCGGACCGCCATCGAACGTCTCACCCGTCCGCTCCCGTTTCCGGCGCGGGCGTCGGCGCGGCCGGCGTCGCAGCGGGGGGCGTCGCCGGCTGGTACGGGCGCGGTCCGGCCGGCCGCGGCCGGGGCGGGGTCGCCGCCGGCGCGCCGGTCTGGGTCGAGGTTGCCGCCGGCGACCGTAAAGTGGTGGCACCGCCCGGCGTCGCGCGGGCGGCCGGCGGCGGAGTCGCGGCCGGCGGCGGCGTCGGCCGGGCGGGCGTGTTTCCACGATTGCGCGCTGTCGCCTCGGCCGAGACCGCGGCCCGGCGGGCGGCCGCATCGCCGATGGCGGCGGCCTGGGCGGCCGTCGGCGGCGGGGCGGCGTTCAGCCCTGCCAGCGGCGGGGCGTTCAGATCATCCGACTCCAGCAGCTGGCCGAAGTCCTGGAACAGCATCACCCGGACATAGTCGATCGCGCCCCGGTCGCTGAACAGCTTGACCCGCCACGAGCCGTCGATGCCCTTGGCGACCACGCCGATCGGCAGGCCGCGCGGAAACCCGCCGCCGTCGCCCGAGGTCAACACCCGGTCACCCACCTCGATCGAACCGACGCCGCGGACGAACTCCAGACGGGGATTGCCGCTGCCGTCCCCCTTCAGGATCGCGCGCGCGTCGCTGCGGGCGATCAGCACCGGGGTCTGGCTGGCCACATCGGTCAGATGCAGCATCCGGCTGATGCCCGGAGAGGTGCCGATGATCCGGCCGACCAGGCCGTGTTCATTGATGACCGGATTGCCGACCGTGACGCCCTTGGCGCTGCCGACGTCCAACAGTCGGGCCCGGTTGAACGGGCCGCGCGATTCCGAGATCGACCGGGCGGTGGCCATCGGCACCGGCGGTTCGGTGCGCACGCCCAGCATCACCTCATAGCGGGCATTGACGTTCCGCAGCGCGATCACCTGGTCACGCTGCTGCTGGAACTCCGCCAGCTGCTGCTTGAGCCTGCGGTTCTCGGAAACAGCGAAGAAATAGCCGCCGACATAGTCGCTCGCGGCTCCGGCCCAGCGCACCGGGGCGGCGAACACCCCGCCCACCGGTCCGGCCACGGCGTCGGCGGTCGAGCGCACAGCCCCGTATCCGGCCTGTCCGTCCGTCGCCCGATGGTCGTTCAGCAGCAGCAGAACCGACGCCACGATTCCGGCCACGACAACAACGGCCGCGGTCCAGACCAGCGGCACCTTGAGATTTTCGAACGGTCCGTCGCGAAACGCCACGGCGCGCCTTCCAGCAAAGAGCGAGAATCAGTGGGACAACCCCACGGATCAACACAGGCTATCGCAAAATCCGGGCCGGTTGGGAACCGGCACGCACGCCACGATGACAGGGATTTGAGACGGCCGGCAGACCGCCCGGTTCAGAGCGCGGAGTCGAGGACGCCCTTCATCCAGCGCGGATGCTCCAGCACCCGGCCGCAACCGATGGCCACGCAGGACAGGGGGTCGTCGGCCACCGACACCGGCAGGCCGGTGTGGTCGCGGATTTCGGCATCCAGCCCGCGCAGCAGCGCACCGCCGCCGGTCAGCATGATGCCCTTGTCGGCGATGTCGGCGGCCAGTTCGGGCGGGGTGGCTTCCAGCGC
>CAXBHG010000256.1:0-2666 GCA_963975385.1 uncultured Brevundimonas sp. | reverse complement strand
TAGACCGCGCAGTTGTCGAGGATGGTGTTGTGCTGACCATAGGTCTCGACGATGTCGTTGAGCGACTGGGCCACGAACATCGCCTTGACCCCGTAGCCGCTCATCAGGCGCAGCGACTTCTCGAAGAAGGCCAGCCGCCCCAGGAGCGGAAACTCGTCCATGACCATCAAAAGCTTGTGGCGTTTCTCCCGGCCGGTCGCGTCCCTGGTCTCCTCCGCCGTCAGGGCCTGGGCGGCGGAATAGAACATCAGCCGCACGAGCGGCCGCAGCGCGGCGGCGTCCGCCGGGGCCACCTGGACATAGAGCGACACCGGCGCCTCGGCGCACATCAGATCGCCCAAGGCGAAGTCGGACGCCGACAGCGCCCGCTCGACATCCTCGCCGGCCAGCCATTTCAGATAGGACCGCGCCGTTCCCTGCACCGATGTCCGGAACCGGTCGTGCATGGCGGCATACCCCTTCACCGCCGTCCGGATGAACGGATGGGTCTCGGGCTTCCCGTCCGCCCCCGACCGGTGAAGGGTCTTCATCATCCCGTCGGCCGCATCGTCGAGATCGGCCAGAAGCTCGCGCACCTTGAGCAGGGTCTTGTCGGCGTCCTCGGCGGTGTAGAGGACATGCAGGATCACGGCTTCGAGGATTTCCGAGGCGGCCTTGTCCCAGATCGCCTCATCGTCCCGCGCACCGCCGGGATCGGACAGGATAGCCACAAGGCGCTGGACCTGCGCCAGTTCGCCGGGTCCCGGCTGGATCTCCGCCAGCGGATTCCAGCGCGCGGACGCCGGATCCCGCGGCGCGAAATAGAAGGTATGCGAGAACCGCGAACGCCAGCCGGCCGTGATCCGCCACAGTTCGCGCTTTGGATCATGCACCAGGACGCTCGGGGTCCACGACAACAGGGTCGGGGTCACATGGCCCCGCCCCTTGCCGCTGCGGGTCCCGCCGGTCACCAGCGTCGGCCGAAGATCGGCCGTCGCCAGCAGCCGCCCCCTGAATACGCCCAGGACCGCGCCGGCCGGACTGAGCAGGCCCGCGCGGCGAGCCTCGGCCCAGCCGCCCCATCCCCGGATCCGACGCGCCGTTCGATCTCCGCTGACAATCGATCCCAGGCCCAGGCCGCTCGCCGCACCCAACAGGATCAGCGGCGCGCTGCGTGAGACCGCTGTCCGGGCCTCGTCGCCGAACTCCCCGCGCCAGGCCAGGATCGCCCAGGGCGGATAGAGCGCCAGGTCAGGATGAACCCGTATCGCCGGGCCAAGCGCCGGGGCCCAGTGATAGGTCCAGGCGAACAGTTGCGTCGCCGCCTGCAATCCCAGCAGCAGGCCCAGACCGAGGCATGCCAGCCGCACCGGCACCTAGACCGCCTCACCGGGAGGATCCCGCCGCTCTCCGGAGACGTCGAGGACCAGCAGCGGCGCGGCGTCCATCCGGCGCTGGTGATAGGCGACCAGGGCTTGCCGGAGCGCCGGCATCAAGGCGGAGTCGGCCAGTTGAAGGATCGAGACGGCCTCGGCCTCACGATCATGCAGGATCCGCTTCTCCGCCTGGGCCAGCGGCAGGAGCTGACGACCCACCCGTTCAAAGGCTTCGGCGAGGACCTGATTGCCCGCGCCCCGGACGATGCGGTCGAGACGTTCGGCCAGCCGCTTTTCCGGTGCGGCGGACGACGGAACGGGTTCATCACGGTCCTGCACGGCCTCGGCCAGGTTCAGACTTGTCGTCAGGCAATGGAGCCGGAAGGCGAACCGGTCCCGAACCAGGGCCGCGTCGATCCGCGAGGCCAGATAGCCGCCGAAGGGCGCCCGTTCGATCAGGCCCTCGCCGCACAGCCAGGCGAGAGCTTCGCGCACCGGCGTGGTCGACAACCGCAGGCGCCGGGCCTCCTCGATAATCACGATCGGCGTCCCGGGCGCATAGGCCCCCTGCTCGGACAGATGGCGAATGCTCTCCAGGGCAAGGAGGAAGGGATCGCGCTTTCGGGTCACGGTCGTCTCCAGGAAGGGAGCCAGGGTTTCTGGCGCGGATCGACCGGCTCGCCAATGAGTTGCAACCCCGAATGGCCAAAAACGCCATAAAACGTCGAGATATCCGCCGTGCGCCGTCGGTTCATCCGCCGCTTTGTGGCGGAGGAGCACCGGTTGTGTACGGAAACGAAAGGATGAGCGTTGCCCACTGAAGCGTCCCGTCGCACCATCCCGTGTTTGAGAGGTTTCGCCGATGAGTGGAGTGCCGCCTGAACTGCCCCGCGACGGCGAGTTGCTTTCCGCGGCGGTCAAGGCGGTCCGCAAACATCGCGGCATGACCACGGCCGAGGTCGCCAGCGCCATGAACATGGCGCTCAGAACCTATGAACGCTTCGAGTCGGGCGCCACCCGCCTGAACCTCGACCATATCCACCGGTTCGCCGCGGCGACCAACAGCGATCCCTATGCCCTCATTCTCTCGGTCGTGATCGGGTCGTCCGAGCTGGCCCGGCGCTGCGCCGACAACAAGATGGCGACCATCCTCACCGTGGCGATCCAGCGGTTCGACCAGGCCATCCAGGATCGTCTCATGGACCTGGACGCCCGCACCCTGATCACCGCGATCACCGGCATGTTCGACACCCTGCTGGACGGCGACGAGACGAGCGAGCAGGCCCAGGCCTGGTTACAGACGGGCGCGGC
>CAXBHG010000255.1:0-2710 GCA_963975385.1 uncultured Brevundimonas sp. | reverse complement strand
AGGCAGAAGGCGGTGGCATAGGCGGTCTTGGACGAGGCGCTGGACACCAGCAGCCGGCGCGCGCCGAAGGCCAGGTTGTCGTGCAGATAGTCGGCCAGCATGAAGGCGGTCACGAACAGGGGGCGGTACAGGGCCAGCCAGGCCTCGTCGGCGGCGGCCCAGGACGGGTCGGTGCGGCAGCGGCTGTACTGGTTATAGGCCGAGGTCAGGGGCAGGCGGTGTTCGGCGGCGTCATAGAAGCCGCGCTCGCTGACGCGGTCGGGGCGCATGCGCAGATGGCTGGCGATCGGCCAGTAGCCGTAGAAGCGCTCGCCGACGGCGATGCCCTCGACGGCTGAGGCGATCACATCGGCAAAGCCCCAGACCGGCATCTGGCCGAAGTCTGGCTCACCGGTCGGGAAGAAGTCCCAGTAGTTCATCGCCGCGCCGAAGGCGGCATAGGTGATGTTGTTGGTGGTCAGGGAGAAGAGGTCGGGGCTGAGGATGACCTCGCCCGCGGCGGCGGCGGCCGGTTCTTCGGCGGTGCGAAGCTCGGTGCGACCGGGGTCGGTCTTGTCGGTCAGCAGGCGGGTGACGGTCAGGGTCCGGGTCATCGCGGGTCGGGCTCCGGCGGCGGGGGGACGGCGGGTCGGTCAGGCGCGGGCGGGCGTGACCCCGGACCCCGCGCCGCCGTGCCCGCAGGCCCGGCGGTCGAGGCCGCGGGGAGGGCCGGTGTCTAGTCCTCGGCGGGGGTCTCTTCGGGCTTGGGGCCCTCGCCGGCTTCCCAGGCGGCCTGGGCTTTCTTCTCGGCCTTCTTGGCGGCCTTTTCGGCGGCCTTGCGGGCGTCGGCGCGTTCGCGCTCCATGCGTTCGAAACTGTAGTTGGGCTTGCGGGCCATGGAGGTCTCTCTTTCGTGGCGCTGTCGCGCTTCGCGCTGCGGGAGCGCCGGGAGGTCGGGGAAACCGGCGCGCGGCGCGCGGTCCCGGGGCGGTCACCCGCCCGTCCGGCCCTGTTTGCGGCATCGGGCCGCCGGGGACAACCTTCCGGGTGAAGATGACTCAGTCGACGGCGGTGATTTCGACCTCGCGCCCGGCGATCAGGGCGGTGTCGCCGACGCATTTGCCGGTCAGGGCCACGGCCAGGGGCGAGATATGGCTGACACTGCCGCGGGCGGGATCGGCCTCGTCCTCGCCGACGATCCGCCAGGTCTGGGTGCGGCCGTCGTCGCGTTCCAGGGTGACCGAGCCGCCGAAGCGGACGCGGCCGTCGGCGGCGGCGATCTCGACCGGCTGGGCCGAGGCGCGCCGCGCCGACCAGTAGCGCAGGTCGCGGGTGGCCCGGGCCATGGCGGTGCGGTCGGTCTCGATCTCGCCATGGGCCTGGGCGGCATTGTAGGCGGCGCGGGCGGCGGCCAGGGCGGACTCGATCGCGGCCAGCCCTTCCGGCGTGACCAGATTGGCGTGGGGCGAGATCGGGCGGTCGGGCAGATCGGCGGCCGTGGCCTCCAGATCCTCCTCACGGGTAAAGGCAACACTCATGGGGGCAGAGCGTATGCGAAGCGGGAGTGTTCCGCGACCTCCCTCTGCTGTCGTCATCCCGGGGGCGCGCAGCGAACCCCGGGACCCAGCGGTGCCCTCGCGAAGGCGAGGGCGATCTGTCCACGCACGATGCGGTGAGCAGATGTGTCCGCGACAGGGTCGCGCTCGCGCGCGCCGCTGGGTCCCGGCTTTCGCCGGGATGACGAAAGCAGAGGGGGACGCAGTCGCCGCACTGCGCGGAACAGGGTAGGACCCGCATCATGAGTATCCAGACAAAGACCATCCATATCGTCGGGGCCGGGCCGGCCGGGCTGATGGCGGCCGAGCGGCTGGCGCAGGCGGGCGCGAAGGTGACCGTGCATGAACGGATGCCGTCGCCGGGGCGCAAGCTGCTGATGGCCGGGCGCGGCGGGCTGAACCTGACCCATTCGGAAGGGCAGGACGCCTTTGTGGGGCGATACGGGGAGGCGGCCGGGGCCGTGTCGCCGTGGCTGGACGCGTTTTCGCCGGATGATCTGACGGCCTGGGCCGAGGGGCTGGGCCAGGCCACCTTTACCGGCTCCAGCGGCCGGGTGTTTCCGCGGGCGATGAAGGCCTCGCCCCTGCTGCGGGCCTGGCTGGCGCGGCTCAATGAGCTAGGCGTGGAGCTGCGGACCCGTTCGCGCTGGACCGGCTGGAGCGACGACGGGGCGCTGCGGTTCGAGACCCCGGACGGGGAGCGGCGGGAACGGCCCGATGCGGTGGTGCTGGCGCTGGGCGGGGCCAGCTGGCCGAAACTGGGCTCGGACGGGGCCTGGGTCGCGCCGCTGCAGGCCGCCGGGGTGGCGGTGGTGCCGCTGCGGCCGTCGAACATGGGCTTTGACGTTGAGTGGTCCGACGTGGTGCGCAGCCGCTTCGCCGGCCAGCCGCTGAAGGGGGTGGCGCTGAGCTTCGGCGACCGCACCGTGCGCGGCGAGGCGGTGGTCACCGCCTACGGGCTGGAGGGCGGGGCGGTCTATACGCTGTCGGCGGCCCTGCGCGAGGCGATCGCGGCCGAGGGGGCGGCCCTGCTGACGCTGGACCTGCGGCCCGACCTGTCGATCGAGGCCCTGGCGGCGCGGCTGGAGGCCGGGCGCGGCAAGGACAGCACCGCCAACTGGCTGCGCAAGGCCGGGGGGCTGTCGCCGGTCGCCGCCGCCCTGCTGCGCGAGGTG
>CAXBHG010000254.1:0-2719 GCA_963975385.1 uncultured Brevundimonas sp. | reverse complement strand
CCGCTGGCGCGGGAAGACTGACGCCTCACTTGCCCGCGCGCGATTGCCCCACTAGGTTCCGCCGCCTTCCCGTGGCGCACCTGTCGCGCCTGCCGTACCGGACGCCTGCATGGCCACCCACTACCTCGAATTTGAAAAGCCGATCGCCGATCTGGAGGCCAAGATCGAGGAATTGAGCCTGCTGTCCACGACCTCGGGTTCGTTCGAGACCGAGATCGAGGGCCTGCGCCGCAAGGCCGAACAGCTGCGCACCAAGACCTATGCCAATCTTGATCCGTGGATGAAAACCCAGGTCGCGCGGCACCCGC
This sequence comes from uncultured Brevundimonas sp., assembly GCA_963975385.1. Classification (GTDB taxonomy): domain Bacteria; phylum Pseudomonadota; class Alphaproteobacteria; order Caulobacterales; family Caulobacteraceae; genus Brevundimonas. Next base: position 2,411 of record CAXBHG010000254.1, on the reverse strand, counting down.
AGCGACCGCACCTGATCGACTATATCGACGGCCTTTTTACCGACTTCGTCGAACTCCGTGGTGATCGCCAGTTCGGCGATGACCAGGCCATCCTCGGCGGCCTGGCCCGGTTCCGTGGCGAGGCCGTGGTCATCATGGGCCATGAAAAGGGCAATGACACCGAGTCCAGGCTGAAGCACAATTTCGGCATGGCGCGCCCTGAAGGCTATCGCAAGGCGGTCCGCCTGATGGACATGGCCGAGCAGTTCGGCCTGCCGGTTCTGACCTTCGTCGACACCGCGGGAGCCTATCCGGGACTCGGCGCAGAGGAGCGCGGCCAGGCCGAGGCGATTGCCCGGTCGACAGAGCGCAGCCTGACGCTCGGGGTTCCCTCGATCGCCACCATCACCGGTGAAGGCGGTTCCGGGGGGGCCATCGCCATCGCCGGGGCCAGCCGGGTGCTGATGCTGGAGCACTCCATCTATTCGGTGATTTCGCCCGAGGGGGCCGCCGGCATCCTGTGGCGCGACGGGGCCCGGGCCCGCGACGCCGCCATGGCCATGAAGATCACCGGCCCTGACCTGATTCAGCTTAAGATCGTCGACCGGTTGATCACTGAACCGGTGGGCGGAGCCCATACCGATCCCGCGGCGGCAGTTGCCGCCGTCGGGGACGTATTGGCCGAGGAACTGCGTGGCCTGTCCGGCCTTTCGCCGGAGGCCCTGCGCCGTCAGCGCGCCGACCGGTTCTACGCGATCGGCCAGGCCAGCTGAACCGTTAACCCTCTCGCCATCTCTGGGAGGGTAACGATCTCTGAGAGTGACCACTTCAGGTTGCCGGCTTCAGGGTTCCCCGCTCAATGAGTGGTCTCGCGACTTCGTTACGCACCAGTTCTGTCGTCAATCTCAGCAGCGCTGTGACAATGGTCGTCGACGATTCGCCCTTTGCCCTGGACCTGACCTGCCAGGCCCTGCTCGGGTTTGGCATCCGGACCCGCTACACCTGTCGTAGTGCCGCGGAGGCGATCAGCATTCTCAAGGAAAGCCCGGTCGACCTGCTGCTGGTGGACTGCGAAATGCCGGGCACGGACGGGTTCGAACTGGTCCGTTGGCTGCGACGCTCCGGACTGGATCCGAACGCCTTTACCCCCATCATCATGACGGCCGCTCACCTGCGGCGCTCCCGCGCCACCGAGGCACGGGACTGCGGTGCCAGCTTCGTCATCGTCAAACCCTTCAGTGCCATCACCCTGCTGGAACGGATTGTCTGGGTGTCGCGAGACCAGCGTCCCTTCCTTGAGGTGGGCGACTATTTCGGGCCTGATCGCCGCTTCCGGGACGGTTCCCCGCCCGGCGAGGAGCGTCGGACCCAGATGATCCGCAAGGCCGCTGCCGAGGCTGATGCCAACGCTTCGGCGGTAATCGAAGATATGGCTCAAGGCAGCGTCACACCATGACCGTCATCACGCACAAACGCCGCAAGTCACGGCTGACCGAAATGATCGACAAGCCCGGCGGCATCAGTGTCGGCGTGGCCCTGAGCCAGGCGCAGGCCAATATCGAGGAACGCCGGGCCTCCAGCCTTGAAGCGGTGGCCGGGATGGTCAAATCCTTGCTGGACGTTGAGCCCCCGACATCCCTGGAACAGAATTTCGACCGGCTGATCGAAGTCTATCGCGACAGCAACGCCATCATTGACGTCGCCAGTCCGTTTGCGCTGAACGAACTGTGTGAAGCCGCGAGCCATCTGTGCAACCTGGTCGATGCGTCCCCTGCCGGGGAAATGTTCGACTGGCGGATCGTCACCGTTCACGCCCAGGCGATGCAGATGCTTCTGCGCCTGCCCGAGGACGCCGCCGAGGCGCGCCAGACCGTCCTGGCCAGCCTGCAGGAGGTTCAGGACCGCAAGATCCCGACACCCAAGGTCTAGATTCGGGTCCGGGCACCCCGCGTCTGTTTGCGCCAAAGGGCCGCATATTCCCCGCCGAGATGCGCCACCAGTTCATGGTGCGCGCCCCGTTCGACGATGCGCCCTGCCCTGAGGACCAGAATCTGGTCGGCGTCGGCGATGGTCGACAGCCGGTGCGCCACCACAAGGGTCGTGCGGCCGGCCCGGGCCCTGCGCAGGGTTTTCTGGATCGCCGCCTCGGTGCGGCTGTCCAGCGCGCTGGTGGCCTCGTCGAGGATCAGGATACAGGGATCGGCCAGCAGGGCCCGGGCGATGCCGACGCGCTGACGCTCGCCACCGGACAGTTTCAGGCCGCGCTCGCCGACCCGGGTGTCCAGCCCGTCGGGCAGGTCGCGGATGAAGGCGGTCAGTTCGGCGGCCTCGGCCGCAGCCCAGATGGCGGCCTCGTCGGCCTCGGGGCGGGCGAAGCCGATATTGGCGCGGATGGTGTCGTTGAACAGGGCCACGTCCTGGGGCACCAGGGC
>CAXBHG010000253.1:0-2738 GCA_963975385.1 uncultured Brevundimonas sp. | reverse complement strand
CAGCCAGGTGCGCGAGGCCGTGGCCGACGAGATCGCCGCCTTCGCCGGCTCCGACTGCCTCTGCTACCTGGCCGAGGCCCCGGCCTCGCTGGTCAGCGAACAGGCCCAGGCCTGGGGCCCGTGGCGCGACTGGGCGGCCCGCACCCACGGCATCACGCTGGAGGTGGCCCAGGGCATCATCCACCGGCCCCAGGCCCCCGGGTCCATCGCCCGCACCCGCGCCCTGGCCCTGGCGCTGGACGATTTCGCCCTGACCGGCCTGGCCACGGCCACGCCCCTGCTGGGGTCGGCCGTTCTGGCCCTGGCCCTGCAGCAGGGCGAACTGGACGGGGCGACCGCCTTCGACCTGTCGCGCATCGACGAGATCTTCCAGGAACGCCAGTGGGGCGTCGATGCCGAGGCCGCCGAACGCACTGCCGCCCGCCGGGCCGAGGCCGAACTGCTGGAGCGCTGGTTCCGCGCCCTGGGGTGAGGCCCGCCGGAGATGGTGCTAGCCTGCCGGCCCGAGCCGAGGAGCGCCGCCATGACCCTGTCCCGCCCCAACCGCCGCGTCCTGCTAACGACCGGCCTGGCCGTCGTCGCCCTGCCACCCCGGTCCCTTGCCCAGACCGCGCTGATCGGCGACCCGACCCGCTATGCCGCCGGTCGCCTGCGGGCCCGCATTGATCCCGACCGTCGACCTCCCGAACCCGGGCACCTGACACGCGCCCTGGGCCTGGATGACCGCGACGCCTTCCTGTTCGTCCCCGCCTCGCTGGATCTGTCGCAGCCCGTGCCGCTGGTTCTGGCCCTGCACGGGGCCGGGCAGGCGGCTGCCGACCTGCTGGGCGAGATCGATCGCGAGGCCGCCCGCGCCGGCGTCGTGGTCGTGTCCGTCAGTTCGCGGGCCTCGACCTGGGACCTGAGTGGCGGACCTGTGGGTGCCGATGCGGCCTTCATCGATCAGGCCCTGCAGGCCGTCTTTGACCAGGTCGCGATCGATCCGCAGCGGCTCGCCGTGCTGGGCATGTCGGACGGGGCCTCCTATGCCCTGTCGACCGGCATGGTGAACGGCGACCTGTTCACCGACGTGATCGCCTTTGCCCCGGTCCGCTTCGTCGCCCCGTCATCGCGCGGGCGACCACGCTTCTATGTGTCGTCGGGCCGGCGTGACATGGGAACCTCCTACGCCAACCAGCGCAATATGGTCCGGCAGCTGGAAGGGTTCGGCTATCCGGTGCGTCATCACGCCCACGGCGGCGGCCATATCGTCGACCGCGACGGCCTGCGCGAGAGCCTGACCCGGTTCGTCGCCGGCGGGGTCGCGCCCTGAGCGTCCCGCGCGGGCCCGCTGTTCTTGCCAGCCCGGTCCCGGCCCCCTAATCCGGGGGCTCGATCAAGGGACTGACCATGCAAGACATCCTCGACCAGCTCGAAGCCCGCCGCGCCGGCGCCAAACTCGGGGGTGGCGAAAAACGCATCGCCGCCCAGCATGCCAAGGGCAAGCTGACGGCACGTGAGCGGATCGAGGTGCTGCTGGACGAGGGCAGTTTCGAAGAGACCGACATGTTCGTCGAGCATCGCTCGCACGATTTCGGCATGGAAAAACAGCGCATCCCCGGCGACGGCGTGGTCACCGGCCGCGGCACCATCGGCGGGCGTCTGGTCTATGTCTTCTCCAAGGACTTCACCGTCTTCGGCGGTTCGCTGTCGGGGGCGCATGCGTCCAAGATCGTCAAGCTGCAGACCATGGCCCTGACCAATGGCGCGCCGATCATCGGCCTGTTCGACGCCGGTGGTGCCCGCATCCAGGAGGGGGTCGAGGCGCTGGGCGGCTATGCCGACATCTTCCTGCAGAACACCCTGGCCAGCGGCGTCATCCCGCAGATCAGCGTCATCATGGGCCCGTGCGCCGGCGGCGACGTCTATTCCCCCGCCATCACCGACTTCATCTTCATGGTGAAGGACACGAGCTACATGTACGTGACCGGCCCCGATGTGGTGAAGACGGTCACCAATGAGGTCGTGACGCATGAGGACCTGGGCGGGGCCCGCGTCCATGCGCAGAAGTCCGGCGTCGCCGACGGGGCGTTCGAGAACGATCTGGAGGCCCTGTCGGAGGTGCGCCGCCTGATCGGCTTCCTTCCGCTGTCGAACCGCGAAAAGCCGCCGGTGCGCGAGTCCTATGACGACCCCGACCGCGACGAGGCCAGTCTCGACACCTTGACCCCGGCCAATCCGAACCAGCCCTATGACATGCACGAGCTGATCCTCAAGGTCGTGGATGAGGCCGAGTTCTTTGAAATCGGGCCGGATTTCGCGAAGAACATCATCACCGGCTTCGGTCGGCTCGACGGCCAGACCGTCGGCATCGTCGCCAACCAGCCCCAGGTCCTGGCCGGGGTGCTGGACATCGACTCCAGCCGCAAGGCCGCCCGGTTCGTGCGCTTCTGCGACGCCTTCGACATCGCCCTGGTCACCTTCGTCGACGTGCCCGGCTTCATGCCCGGCACCCGCCAGGAATACGGCGGCCTGATCAAACACGGGGCCAAGCTGCTGTTCGCCTATGCCGAGGCCACCGTGCCGAAACTGACCGTCATCACCCGCAAGGCCTATGGCGGCGCCTATGACGTGATGAGCAGCAAACACCTGCGCGGCGACGTCAACTACGCCTGGCCCAGCGCCGAGATCGCGGTCATGGGGGCCAAGGGCGCGGTCGAGATCATCTTCCGCAAGGAGGCCGGCGACCCCGAGGCCCT
>CAXBHG010000252.1:0-2739 GCA_963975385.1 uncultured Brevundimonas sp. | reverse complement strand
ACCGGGGCCTCGGCCTTCGGGCTGACGCAGATCCAGTCGATCCCGGCCGGGGCGGCAATTGTGCCGTTGGTCTCGACCGCTATGTCAAAACCACGCGCGTGCAGGGCGTCGATCAGGGCCGCGTCCAGCTGAAGCAGCGGCTCACCCCCGGTGCAGACCACCAGTTTCGGATCGCCCGCCCGCCCTCGCCACATCCCGGCGACATGGTCGGCCATGGCTGCGGCCGTGCGGAATTTACCGCCGCCGTCGCCGTCGGTGCCGACGAATTCAGTGTCGCAGAAGCTGCAGACGGCGCTGGCCCGGTCGCGCTCCAGTCCGCTCCACAGATTGCAGCCGGCGAAGCGCAGGAAGACGGCCGGGCGACCGGCCTGTCCGCCCTCGCCCTGCACCGTCAGGAAAGTCTCCTTCACCGCATAGGTCATCCGGCGACCCACTGCTGATAGCCGGCGGCGCGCAGGTCGCAGGCCGGGCAGGTGCCGCAGCCATAACCCCATGGGTGACGCTGCGAGCGATCGCCCAGATAGCAGCTGTGGCTGTCCTCAAGGATCAGATCGACCAGCGGCGGCCCGCCGATCCGCTCGGCCAAACCCCATGTCTCCGCCTTGGTCAGGGCCATCAGCGGCGTCTCGATCACCACGGGCCTATCCAGTCCAAGACCCAGGGCCGTGGCCATGGCGTCGATGGTGTCGCGACGGCAGTCGGGATAGCCCGAGAAATCAGTCTCGCACATACCGCCGACCAGCACTTCCAGCCCGCGCCGGTCCGCCAGGGCCGCGGCACAGGTCAGGAACACCAGATTACGCCCGGGCACGAAGGTGGTCGGCAGGCCGCGCGCGTCCATTTCAATGGCCCGGTCGGTGGTCAGGGCGCTCTCGGCGATACGGCCATAGCCGGTCAGGTCGACGACATGGTCCGGCCCCAGCCGGTCAGCCCACTGCGGCAGGGCCCGGGTCATCGACTCGCGCACCACCAGACGGGCCTGCATCTCGACCGCATGGCGCTGACCGTAATCGAAACCGACGGTCTCGACCCGCGCATACCGCTCCAGCGCCCAGGCCAGGCAGGTGGCGCTGTCCTGCCCGCCCGAGAACAGGACGAGGGCGGACGCGGCGGTATCGGACTGGAATTCGCTCATGACGACCCTGCGGTCGGCCGTCGGCCGCGCGCATGCAAAAAGGATGGAAGTGTGAAGATCGGGCGGCCTTCTACACCAGCCGGCCACCGGGTGCAAAAGGGAGGGTCTTCCCGGAAAAACGAGGAAACCGGTTTCTTCGCGCGATTAACCGTTCCGAAAATGGTGCCGGGCTAGGGTTCCGGGGTTACATTGGAGTACCGGCGCGTATGCCGACCATCGAAACCCTGACGCGACGCACCGAACCGGTGCCTCCGGAAACGCCGGGAAGCGTAATTTTTACGCGATTCCAGCAGGAAGCCGACACCCTTGGCATCCCGGTCGTTGTGGATGGGTGCCCGGTCGGGCTGATTGAGCGCGACGCCTTCCTGCTGAAATTCGCCGCCCCCCTGGCCCATGCCCACTATGCCGACCGGCCGGTCACCCTGCTGATGGATCCCGAGCCCGCTGTGGTGGAGGCAGGCGTTCGCGTCGACGCCTTTTCCCATGCCCTTCTGAACAGTGGCCCCGGCGCGCTGATGCGCAGCTTTATCGTTACCCGGAACGGCGTCTATCAGGGCGTCGGCAGCGCTGTGGCCCTGATTCAGGCGGTCAACGCCGGGCAGCTTGAGCGGATCTCGACCTTGACCGAGGAGGCGCGGAGCCTGGCGGATACCAGGGTCCAGGGCATGGCCGCCGCCCGCTCGCTGAGCCAGTTCATGTCCGTGTTGAGCCGGGAACTTCGGACCCCGATGAACGGCGTCCTTGCCGTCGCCGAACTTCTCCGGCGTCTGCCCCTGCCTGTCGCGGCCCGGTCGCACGTAAGCACCATCGTTGAGTCATCCAGGAGCCTGCTGCAGGTGTTGCAGGACGCCGTCGATCTGGCGCGCGCCGAGGCCGGCGAACTGGAATTGAATCTTCAGCCAACCCCGCTCCAGGCACTGATGGACGGCGTCCAGGCCGACTGGGCCCCGCTTGCTGCGGAAGACAGCGTCACCCTGATGACCAGCTATGAAGGTGACACCGAACTGGGGGCTCTGATCGACGCGCCGCGCCTGCGGCAGGTGCTGGACAATCTGATCAGCAATGCGCTCAGGTTCGCCCGCAACGGCATCGTCGAGATCAGCCTGAAGGCGACCGCCGAGGGCGACCGGATCCGGCTTGAGGCGCGGGTCCGCGACGACGGACCCGGAGTCGACGCCGCGGTCATCGCCTCCCTGCATGAAACCACCCTGCAAGGCGCGATGCCAAGCGGGGCCGGCCTCGGCCTGTCGGTCAGCAACCGCATCATCAGCGAGATGGGCGGCAGCCTGCGGGCCGAGAACAATGCCGGCCGTGGCGCGACCTTCGCCTTCGACCTCGACGTGCAGCGCACCGAGATCGAGACCGCCGGCGACACCAATGTCACCGGCCTGTCGAATTTCGAATTCGAGCGCACCCCGCACATCCTGATCGTCGATGACAACGCCACCAATCGCGTCGTGGCCCAGGCGCTGTGCGAAATGTTCGGCTGCACCTCCGAAACCGTCGAGGACGGACTGGAAGCCCTGGAGGCCGCGCAGGAACGGGCGTTCGACCTGATCCTGATGGACATCAAGATGCCCCGGATGGACGGGGTTCAGGCCACC
>CAXBHG010000251.1:0-2759 GCA_963975385.1 uncultured Brevundimonas sp. | reverse complement strand
ACATCGTCGAGACCTATGGTCAGCACAACACCATCCTCGACAACTGCGCGGTCTACACCGCTTTTTCGGCGCTCGATCCGCTGACCCAGGACAAGGTCTCCAGGCTGACGGGCTCAGTGACCGAAACTCGCACCAGCCGGAGCGGCCCGGCGGGACTGGGAACAGGCCGCAGCTCGGTGTCCCGCTCGCAGATCGAACGGCCGTTGCTGGAGCCTGGTGAGATTCGCTCGCTGCCGGACGACCAGCAGCTGGTGTTTGTGGCGGGGCATCGGCCGCTTCGAACCGAAAAGCTGCTCTATGACCGGCGCGAACCGTTCCGGAGCCGCGCGCGGGAAACCCCGCCCGATCAGGGCCGGCAACTCGACGTTCCGCCCCGCGCCCCTCATCCGTGGGCGGGGCGTCGCAGCCTCGGCGAGGACGCTGAGGCCAGCCTGCCTCTGTTCAAGGAGGTGGTGGCGGCCATGGACGACAAGAAGGTCGCGGCCAGGGCGGCCGATATCTACGGGCGGGTGGCGCAGGAGATGGCCGCACAACAGGCGGTCCTCGATCAATTGCAAGGACCAGGAAATGACAAGGACTAACCCCCAGACCGCCCGCGTGCAGGTATATCTCACCGATCCCAAGCTCGCGACGGCGCTTAATCGCGAGGCGCGGGCAGGCCGGATGCCGCTCAGCCAGGCCGCCGGGCGGGCGATCTCGCGGGGGCTGCAGAAATCGCCCCATGCTGATCCCGAGGATCGGCTGCTGCAGCTCGAACGCTCGCTGAGGGACCACATGCGGTCGACGGCGCGGGACATGCAGATCGTTCAGGAACTCCTGATCGAGGTGGCGCGGGCCTTCTTCCTGCGTCTGCCCGACGCCGTCGTCGATCAGGATCCGACCGTCCAGGCGGCCGTGGACCGGCGGATCGAACGGCTGCTCGACGCAACGGCCGCACGGATCGTCGCGGGCCGAACCGCGACCGACACGGTGGCCGGCGAACCCCGCTCCTTTGACCCTCCGCCCTGATGGCGGTCCATCCGATCGTCGCGGAACGCAAGCTGGAGGCCTTGCGGCACGCGCTGGGGCCGACGGTTCTCGCCGCCCTGGAGGAGCCCGCCGTGGTGGAGATACTCGCCAACCCGGACGGACGGCTGGTGCTCGACCGGAGCGGGGAGGGCCGTCGCGACACCGGCCAGACCCTGTCGCCGGAGGCGCGCGAGCGCGCCATCAAGCTGATCGCCGACTATGTCGGCGAGACGGTGGCGCGCGAGGACCCGCGTCTGTCCGGCGTCCTGCCGGGGACGGGCGAACGGTTCCAGGGACTGCTGCCCCCGATCGTCGCGGCGCCGGCCTTCTCGATCCGCAAACGCCCCGCGGTGATCTGGGGGCTGGCCGACTATGTTCGCGGCGGCGTGATGACGGAGGCCCAGGCGAACGCGCTGCGACAGGCGGCGGCCGAACGCCGCAACATCCTCATCTCCGGCGGGACCGGCTCGGGCAAGACCACCCTGGCCAATGCGGTGCTGGCCGAACCCGCCTTCGCCGGGGACCGGGTCTTCCTGATCGAGGATACGCCGGAACTGCAGTGCTCGGCCTGGGACGTGGTCGCGGTGCTGACCCGGCGCGCGCCGGTCGTCATCGGGGTGGTCGATCTGGTGAGGGATGCGCTGCGGATGCGCCCGGACCGGATCGTGGTCGGCGAAATGCGCGACGGGGCCGCCGCGCTTGAGACCCTGAAGAGCTGGAATACCGGGCATCCCGGTGGCCTTTCGACGATCCACGCCAATTCGGCCGAAGACGTCCTGCGTCGCATCGAGGATCTGATCATCGAAGTAGTCGCCCGGCCGCCCCGGCGCGCGATCGCCCAAGCGGTCGACCGGATCGTCCATATCCGGCGCACGGTCGAGGGCCGACGGGTGGAGGCTGTGCTCGCCGTCGAGGGGCTTGAAGCGGATCGTTACCTGCTGACGCCGCTCGCATGAGGACAGAGCGCGCCGGCGCTATGCTGCTTCCTCCTCGCCGGGAACGTTTCGAGACGAGCAGGCTCGATACGGGTTGGAGACTCGGGAATTTCTGGCGTTCTGGCCGATCTTTCCGGGCGGAGTGATCCGCCGCCCATATCCCGACAGTGTCTATAATGTAAGGCGTTTGAGGCTGCAGAAGGCTCCTCCTTGCCAGTTTGGCCGATCTTCTGGCCGATCATTGACGCGGTCGACAGGGTAAGGCGATCAATCGGAACGTCTGCAGACGGGCGTCCACGGCTCTGGGCAATGGATCGCCGGGACCGGGCTCGTTCTGGTCCGGCCGTCGCCAGGCCCAGCCGGGGAATATGGCGCGCGCAGCCCTGCGTGTTCCCCCCGCGCACCGAACTGCCGCTTCCGAACGCCGGGAGGACCAGGCGCACGGTCAGGGCTGCGCCCGACGCCATCGACAACAGGGAGGCCCGCGAATCGACGCCGTCGTTCGCGCCTCTGTGAAGCGCGCGGATCCGAAGGCGGGGTCCCCGTTGAAGGGACGGCCCGATCGCCGGGACCGGCTGTTCTGAACCGTCGATATCGGAAGGGAGGCCGGCCAAAGTCCGGTGCTGCCGAGGTTTGGTCAAACGTCGCCGAAAGTCGTCGGACGGGTCGGGAAAAGTCATGGCCACGACCCTGGCAAAGTCGTTTGCCGAGTTAAACCAAGTCGCCAGCAAGTCGCATACAAGTCATTGAAAATATTCGATCAAATGGCGTTGACAGGCGGGGATTTTATCTGCTTGCAATGAGTCGCTGCGCAGT
>CAXBHG010000250.1:0-2778 GCA_963975385.1 uncultured Brevundimonas sp. | reverse complement strand
GCCAGGTTGCGGGTCACGCCGCGCCGGTTCTGGCCGGTGGCCAGGGCCAGACGCCAGCCGTCGCGCTTGAGCCGCCGCAAGGTGTCCATGGCCCCGGCATAGACCGGCTCGACCACCTGTTCGGCGTGCATCCGCTGGAAGCTGCGCTGGAAGGCGGCGACGAAATCGGCCAGTTCGGCGTCGGTCAGGGCCGGTTCCAGCACATGCAGGGCCTTGGGCAGCGACAGGCCGACGATCTGGCGCACCCGGTCGTATTCGGGTTCAGGCAGGCCCAGGTCGCGGGCCGCTTCGGTCGCGGCGCGAAAGATCGAGGCGCGGCTGTCGACCAGGGTGCCGTCGATGTCGAACACGGCCAGCGGCCGACTCATGTCGGCACTCCATCGGCCGGCACCACATCAAAGGCGATGGTCATGCGCGACTCGTCGGAGGTGAAGGGCACGGTGCCGTGCCACATGTACGACGGGAACAGCACCAGGGTGCCGGGCTCGGGCCGGACGTGGCGACCGGCCTCCAGCGCCGGGGTGGTGCGGTGGCGCGGCCGGCCGAAGCGGATCCAGCCCTCGCGTTCGGGCGTATCGAGGGCGGCGGTCGGCGTCTCGACATAGAAGGCCGACGACAGCCAGCCCTGCGGATGGATGTGGTCGACATGCCAGCCGCCGGGCTTCAGTCGCACCGACCAGGCCCCACGAACCTCATAGGCCCCGGTATTGCGTGCGCGCAGCGGGTCTGCCCCGGTGCCGAGCGCCGCCATATAGGCGCGGATCGGGGCGTCGATGGCCTGGAAGAAGCCCTTGATCGCCGGGTCGTCGGACTGGCGCAGGCTCTGGGCCGTCTGGCTGCCGTGCCGCAGGGAGTTCTCCAGCGGGTGGCTTTCCAGCTTGTGCAGCCGGTGCAGGGCGGCCGACAGGTCGGCCAGCCAGGCCTCGCGGCTGGCCCAGCCCTTGGGGGCCTCGACCACCGCCGGACGGACGAAGGCCTCATAGTCGTACAGCCGCTCATAGTCCGGATGGCCCAGCATCCGGGCGGCGGTGGCACGGAAGGCCAGGGCGATCTGGTCGTGCGGGGCGACGTCCAGCCGCGCCCCCAGGGCCTCGAAGGCCGCGCGCGGACGGCCGGCGGCCAGCCAGGCGGTGCAGACGGCTTCCAGCAGGGCCGGATGGCCCGGGGCCTGGGCCCAGGCGGCCTCGGCCAGACGCACGGCCTCGGCGGTCTCGCCCAGATCAGACGCGGCCTCGGCGGCGGCAACCTGCAGCCGCGCGTCGCCGGGCCAGCGGGTCAGGGCGGTGGTCAGCACACCATAGGCGTCGCGGGGCCGTCCGACCCGTTCCAGCACCATGGCCTGCAGGGCCGCCATCTGCGGCGACGGATGGGCGATCGCGGCGGCGTTCAGCCCGGCCAAGGCCGACTCCGCATCGGCGGTACGCATCCAGATCAGCTGGGCCAGGTCGCGATGGGCGTCGACATAGTCCGGGCGGCGCTTCAGCGCGTCGCGAAAGGCACGCTCGGCCCCGTCGAACATGGCCAGACCCTGCAGGGCCCGGCCGAACACCAGAAAGGTCTCCGGAGCTTCGAGGCCGAGGCGGAAGGCGCGCTCGGCCGCCTTGCGGGCGCCGGCATGGTCGGACAGGTCGCACAGGGTGGCCGCCAGATTGTGCCAGCCGATCCGGTCCTTGGGGTCCTGTTTCACCGCCCGCCGGTTGAACACCGCCGCCTCGGCATGACGCCCCAGCGCCTTGAGCACGGCCGCGTGGGCATTGAGCGCCGTGACGGCCACCGCCTCCCCGGTCACGGCCGGTTCGGTCAGGCGCAGGGCCTCGGCGGCCCGGCCCTGGCTGATCAGCCGGTTGGCGGTCTGGTTCAGCTCGACGCTCATCTCTGCCGTCGTACCCCTTCGAACGGATCGTCGTCACCCTCGTGCGGGTCGAAACCGAAATGGGCGAATCCGGCCTTCACCTCGGGACTGAGCGGGGCGGTGATATCGAGGATGCCGCCGGACGGATGGTCCAGCTCGATACGGCGCGCGTGCAGTTGCAGCTTCAATATGCCGCTCAGCTCGCGCGACTTGTCGTCCCCGTATTTGCGGTCGCCCAGGATCGGGTGGCCTATCCCCGCCATATGGGCGCGCAGCTGATGGGTGCGACCGGTGAAGGGGCGCAGGGCCATCCAGCTGGCGCGGTGGGCGGCGCGGCTGATGGTGGCGAAGGCGGTCTCGGCCGACTCGGCGCGCGGATCCTTGCGGTCGGCGGGGCGCATCATCTCGAAATCATTGATGCCGGTCTTCTTCAGCGGCATGTCGATCTGGCCGGCGGCGGGCTTGGGATTGCCGATGACGATGGCCCAGTAGGTCTTTTTCGCCTGACGGCGGGCGAAGGCCCCGGCCAGACGTTTGGCGGCCTCGGGCCCCTTGCCCAGCAGCAGGACGCCGGAGGTGTCGCGGTCCAGACGGTGCACCAGACGCGGCCGGTCCATCCCCTCGCCCCAGGCCGACAGCAGCCGGTCGACGTGGCGGCTGGTCTTGGTGCCGCCCTGCACGGCCAGGCCGTGCGGCTTGTTGATGGCGATGACCATGTCGTCCTCGTAGATCACGAGGGATTTGGCGAAATCGATGTCGCGCTGCGACAGGGTGTGGACGTCCCCGGCCTGACGCGAGGTGTCGTCGGGGATCGGCGGCACGCGCACCGCGGCCCCGGCTGTCAGTCGACCCTCGGGCTTGATGCGGCCACCGTCGACGCGGATCTGGCCGCTGCGGGCCATCTTCTGCACCTGGATGTTGGACAG
>CAXBHG010000249.1:0-2808 GCA_963975385.1 uncultured Brevundimonas sp. | reverse complement strand
TGGCCGTCCATCCAGTCGGCCTTGTCGGCCTCGAAGGTCTTGCCGGCCTCGAACTGGGCGTCGAGGAAGGCGTCGAAATCGGCGATGGCGGCCTCGACCCCGGCCGCATCGATCACGCCCTCGTCGACCAGGCGCTGGGAATAGATCTCCCGCGTCGACGGCTGGGCCTTGATCCTGGCGTACATCAGCGGCTGGGTGAAGGTCGGATCGTCGCCCTCATTGTGGCCGAAGCGGCGGTAGCAGAACATGTCCACCACCACATCCTTGTGGAATTTCTGGCGGAACTCCGTGGCCACCTTGGCGGCGAACACCACGGCTTCCGGATCGTCGCCGTTGACATGGAAGATCGGCGCCTGGACCATCAGGGCCACATCCGACGGATAGGGGCTCGAACGGCTGTTGCGCGGGCTGGTGGTGAAGCCGATCTGGTTGTTGACCACGAAATGCATGGTCCCGCCGGTGCGGTACCCCTTCAGCCCCATCAGGGCGAAACATTCGGCGACCACGCCCTGACCGGCGAAGGCGGCGTCGCCGTGGATCAGCACCGGCATCACCTTGGAGCGGTCCAGCGCCCATTCGGCCTCGGGCTTGCCGGCATTGGCGGCGCGGATGTCGAACGCCTGTTTGGCGCGGGCCTTGCCCAGCACCACCGGATTGACGATCTCGAGGTGGGACGGATTGGCGGTCAGCGACAGGTGGACCCGGTTGCCGTCGAACTCGCGGTCCGAACTGGCCCCCATGTGATATTTGACGTCGCCCGAGCCCTCGATGTCGCTGGGCACGCTGGAGCCGCCCTGGAACTCGTGGAAGATGGCCTTGTAGGGCTTGGCCATCACGGCCGCGAGCATGTTCAGACGCCCGCGGTGGGCCATGCCGAACACCATTTCGTCGACGCCCAGGGCCCCGCCGCGCTTGATGATCTGCTCCATGGCCGGAACCATGGCCTCGCCCCCGTCCAGGCCGAAGCGCTTGGTGCCGGGAAAGCGTTTGTGCAGGAAGCGTTCGAAGCCCTCGGCCTCGATCAGCTTGTTGAGGATCGCCAGCTTGCCCTCGCGGGTGAAGGCGTTCTGCTCGAACTTGTCCGGCCCCTCGATGCGCGCCTGCAGCCAGGACTTCTCCTCCGGCTCGGCGATATGCATGTACTGGATGCCGATGGTGCCGCAGTAGGTGCGTTCCAGCAGGGCCATGACCTCGCGGACCGTACCGGTCTCCAGCCCCAGCACGCCGTCCAGATAGATCGGACGGTCCAGATCGGCCTCGGAGAAGCCGTAGAATTCGGGGGTCAGTTCAGGGTTGTCGATCGGCTGTTCAATGCCCAGCGGGTCCAGCTTGGCGTGCAGATGGCCGCGGACGCGATAGCTGCGGATCAGCATCAGCACCCGGATCGAATCGTGGGCGGCGGCGCGGACCTCGTCGATCGAGGCCCCCGGAGCAGCGGCGGTGGTGGCCCCGGCCTTGCCGGGCGCGGGTTTCGGCGTCGGCCAGCGGCCGTCGAACGCCCCGGTCTCGTCGGTCGCCTCGGTCCTCCGGTCGCGCCCCCAGGCCCCGGCGCCGGCCGAAGCCTTCACCGTCTCGGCGCTGTCGCGCAACTGGTCGAAAAAGGCGCGCCATTCGCCGGACACGGACGCGGGATCATTGGCCCACTGCGCGTGCAGGTCCTCAATGAAGGCGGCGTTCGACCCGTACAGGAAGCTGGTCTCGGCAAAGACCTGATTCAGCCGACCGGCATCATCCGCCATTTTTTTCCGTCGTCCCTATCGCCCCCACGCACACGTCTGCGTGAGGGTGCCGCCTGTCATATAGGCGGTGTTTCCTTATGGGTCATGACCGAAGCAGGGCGAAAAGGCGAATTTACCCCGGGAAACGGAAAAAAACGCCCCGCCGGCGAGCGGGGCGTTTCCGGACCTAGCCCTTCAGGACCTCGACCAGGGTCGTGCCCAGCCGCGCCGGCGACGGCGAGACGGTGATCCCGGCGGCCTGCATGGCGGCGATCTTGGACTCCGCATCGCCCTTGCCGCCGCTGACGACAGCCCCGGCGTGGCCCATGGTGCGGCCCTTGGGCGCGGTGACGCCGGCGATGAAGCCGACCATCGGCTTCTTGCGGCCCTTCTTCGCCTCGTCGATCAGGAATTGCGCGGCCTCTTCCTCGGCCCCGCCGCCGATCTCGCCGATCATGACGATGGAGTGGGTCTCGGGGTCGGCCAGGAACATTTCCAGCACGTCGATGAACTCCGTGCCCTTGACCGGGTCGCCGCCGATGCCGACGGCGGTGGTCTGACCCAGGCCCTCATTGGTGGTCTGGAACACGGCCTCATAGGTCAGGGTGCCCGACCGCGAGACGATGCCGACATTGCCCTTCTTGAAGATGGAGCCGGGCATGATGCCGATCTTGCACTCGTCGGGCGTCATGATGCCGGGGCAGTTGGGGCCCAGCAGGCGCGATTTCGAGCCGTCGAGGCGGCGCTTGACCTTGACCATGTCCAGCACCGGGATGCCCTCGGTGATGCAGGTGATGAAGGGGATTTCGGCGTCGATCGCCTCGATGATGGCGGCGGCGGCCCCCGACGGCGGCACATAGATGACCGAGGCGTCGGCCCCGGTGGCCTCCCTGGCCTCGGCGACCGTGGCGTAGATCGGCAGGGTCTCGCCGTGCGACCCGGTCCAGTTGGTGCCGCCCTTGGTCGGGTGGACCCCGGCCAGCATCTGGGTGCCGTGATAGGCCAGGGCCTGTTCGGTGTGGAAGCCGCCGGTCTTGCCGGTCAGGCCCTGGACGATGATCTTGGTGTTCTTGTCGACGAGGATGGACAT
>CAXBHG010000248.1:0-2813 GCA_963975385.1 uncultured Brevundimonas sp. | reverse complement strand
CGCGCGGTGGCATGGCCCGGTTCGCCATCGACGAGCGAATCGACCGCAGCGAGGATCTGAAGGCCTATGATCGCGACGGTTATCGCTTCGACAAGCTTGCCTCCACCGCCACGGACTGGATATTCACCCGATCGGGAAATAACTGATCCCGACCTGTCGCCTTCGCGCCGGCGAAGGACTAGGCTGACCTTCCAAGACAAGACGGACGACACCTCCATGTTCCAGCGGCCCAAAAGCGGCGACGGCTCCGACGCCGGCCAGGCTTCCTTTCGCGATATCGGTGACCTCAGAGGTCAGGTGGCGGTGGTCTCGGGCTCGACCTCGGGGATCGGCCTGGCCCTGGCCCAGGCGATCGCCTCATGCGGTGGCGATGTGGTGCTGAACGGTCTGGGCGACGCGGGCGAAATCGAGCGGACCCGCTCCGAAATTGAAACCGCCTGCGGCGTTCGCGTCCGCTATCACGGGGCCGATATGCGCAAGGGCGAGGCGGTGGCCGACATGGTCGCTTTCACGGCCCGCGAACTGGGCCGGGTCGACATCCTCGTCAACAACGCCGGCGTCCAGCATGTCGAGGCGGTCGAGGACTTCCCGGCCGACAAATGGGAACAGATCATCGCCATCAACCTGTCGTCGACCTTCTATGCGACGCGGGCGGCGATCCCGATCATGAAGGCCCAGGGTCGCGGCCGGATCATCAATGTCGCCAGCGCCCACGGCCTGGTCGCCAGCCCGTTCAAGTCGGCCTATGTCGCCGCCAAACACGGGGTTCTCGGCTTCACCAAGACGGTGGCGCTGGAACTGGCCCAGGACAACATCACCTGCAACGCCATCTGCCCCGGCTTTGTCGAGACCCCGATCGTCGAGAAGCAGATCGCCGACCAGGCCCGCACCCGTGGCCTGTCGAAGGAAGCCGTGCTGAAGGACATCATCCTCGGCTCCCAGCCGACCAAGCGGTTCGTCACCACGGACGAGCTGGCCGGGATATTCCTGTATCTGGTCAGTGACCTGGGGGCCTCGGCCAACGGGGCCAGCTTCTCGATCGACGGCGGCTGGACGGCGCAGTAGGCGCGGTCCACCCCTTCAGGCTTCGCGCTACCCCACAAACCCCGCCGCGCGTCGCAGCCGGTCGTTGATCGCCTCGCCCAGTCCGTGATCGGGCACAGGGGCCACCGCGATGCCGACCGGGTGTTCACGATCCGCCTCGCGCAACATCCGGAACAGATTGGCCGCCGCCTCGCGCAGGTCCCCGGTGGGGCTCAGGCTCCAGCGCGGGTCGCCGCTGCCGGGGCCGAAGCCGAGCAGGATCTCGCCCTCGCGAGCGTCAGTCGCCTCAATCCGCACCGGGGCGTCCGGGGCATAGTGCAGGGCCAGACGACCAGGCGAGCGATGCCCCTGCCCGCCGGTATCGAGCGGGCCGACCAGGGCCTCGATCTCGGCCCGGGTCACGGCCCCCGGCCGCAACAGGGAGACCCGCCCGTCCAGCACCGAGACCACGGTGCTCTCAACCCCGACCGCGCAGTCACCGCCGTCGATCGCCGCGGCGGCCGCCGAACCTGTCTCTTCGATCGCATCGGCAAAAGTGGTCGGGCTGGGTCGCCCCGAACGATTGGCCGACGGGGCCACCACGGGGCCGCCGAAGGCCGCGATCACATCCCGGGCGCGGCGATGACCGGGCACCCGGATCGCCACACTGTCCAGCCCGGCCCGGGCCAGGTCAGAGACCAAGTCACGATCGCGGACCGGAACCACCAGGGTCAGCGGGCCGGGCCAGAAGGCGGCGGCCAGGGCGCGGGCGCGGTCGTCGAACACACCGATGCGCTCGGCCCCGGTCGCATCGGCGACATGGGCGATCAGCGGATTGAAACGCGGCCGGCCCTTGGCCTCAAAGATGGCCGCCACGGCAGCGGGATTGGCCGCATCGGCCGCCAGGCCGTAGACAGTCTCGGTCGGCAGGATCACCAGATTGCCGGCCCTCAGGGCGTCGACCGCCGCGCGGTCCGTCGCGATGGTACCGTCGGGGGCCGCGCCCGCGGTCACGGCCGTCGCGGCAGGAAGGGCAGCATCCGGTGCAGGATGTTGTCGCGGTCGAGGAAATGGTGCTTCAGCGCGCCCGCGACGTGCAGGGCGAGCAGGACATAGAGGACCTTCACCCCCACCTCGTGGGCCTCGATGAAGGTCTTGGCCAGCGACCGGTCCAGCGGCACCGGCAGGCCGGGCCAGTTGAACAGGCCGAACCATTCCACGGCCCGGCCGGCCGCCGAGGCCGAGGCCCAGCCGCCCAGAGGCAGGCCGATCAGCAGGACGTAGAAAAGGATGTGTGTGGTGCGGGCCAGGATGTTCTGCCAGCGCGGCGCATCGACCGGCAGCGGCAGGGCCGGATTCAACAGCCGCCAGACGATCCGGCCCAGGGTCAGGACCAGGATCGTCATCCCCACGGACTTGTGCCACTCGATCATCGTCCGGGACATAGGCCCCTCGACGGCCTCATGAGCCGTGATCAGGCCCACCTGGACCGCGACCAGCAAGGCGATGCCCCAGTGCAGGGTCAGGGATACAGTCGAATAGCGATGACGGGGTTCGGCCATGTCTCTTCCATTCCGCAACGGCAGGGCGTCAGATTGGGGCGTGCCGCCGGGATTGCCAAGCGCGCTTGCCTCTCCCCCGTCTACACCGGCACATACCGCCTGATACACAGAAGAAATCTTCCAGGATTCCCCCGATGACCTACCGCGCGCCCGTCCGCGACCTCGCCTTCACTCTCGAAGCCATCGCCGGCATCGACATGGTCGCCGCCAGCGGGGCCTTTCCCGACT
>CAXBHG010000247.1:0-2821 GCA_963975385.1 uncultured Brevundimonas sp. | reverse complement strand
CGCGGCGTGGCCCAGCCGAAGAAGACCTTTCTCAAGACCCCTTCCCCCAAGACAACCAAGACCAAAAGGGACAAAGCCTGATGGCCGTCACCGGTATTTCCGCCAACCGTCTCGAACTGCTGCAGATCGCGGACGCCGTCGCGCGTGAGAAGAACATCGACAAGGAGATCGTCGTCGAGGCGATCGAGGAAGCGATCCAGAAGGGCGCCAAGTCGCGCTACGGGGCGCACCACGACATCCGCGCCCGGATCGACATCAAGACCGGCGAGATGCTGCTGACGCGTCACGTCACCATCGTACCCGACGACTGGCAGCCGGAAGACGAGCTGGAAGAGTTCAACGACAGCGCCATGGTGCGGCTGGCGGATGCGCTGAAGCGCGACCCCGAGGCCGTGGTCGGCAAGGAATATGTCGAGGTGCTGCCGCCGTTCGAATTCGGTCGGGTCCAGACCCAGATGGCCCGCCAGGTCGTGACCGGAAAGGTCCGCGAGGCCGAGCGCGCCAACCAGTACGAAGAGTTCAAGGATCGCGTCGGCGAGATCGTCAACGGCACGGTCAAGCGCGTCGAATACGGCAACACCATCGTCGATCTGGGCCGCGGCGAGGGCATCATGCGCCGCAACGACTCGATCCCGCGCGAGGTGTTCAACATCGGCGACCGGATCCGCACCTACATCTATGACGTCCGGGCCGAGGCCAAGGGCCCCCAGGTCATGCTGTCGCGCGCCCATCCGGGCTTCATGGCCAAGCTGTTCGCCCAGGAAGTGCCCGAGGTCTATGACGGCGTGATCGAGATCCGCGCCGCCGCCCGCGACGCCGGCTCGCGCGCCAAGATGGCCGTCCTGTCCAACGACTCCTCGATCGATCCGGTCGGGGCCTGCGTCGGCATGCGCGGCTCGCGCGTCCAGGCCGTGGTCGCCGAACTGCAGGGTGAGAAGATCGACATCATCCAGTGGAACCCGGACGAGCCGACCTTCATCGTCAACGCCCTGGCCCCGGCCGAGGTCTCCAAGGTCGTGCTCGACGAGGAAGCCGACCGGGTCGAGGTGGTCGTGCCCGACGAACAGCTGTCGCTGGCCATCGGTCGTCGCGGCCAGAACGTGCGCCTCGCCTCGCAGCTGACCGGCTGGCAGATCGACATCATCACCGAGTCCCAGGACTCCGAGCGTCGCCAGCGCGAATTCGCCGAACGCACCCAGCTGTTCCAGGACGCCCTGGACGTGGATGAGGTCATCGCCCAGCTGCTGGTCACCGAGGGCTTCGCCACGGTCGAGGATCTGGCCTTCGTCGAGTCCTACGAAATCTCCGAGATCGAGGGCTTCGACGAGGACACGGCCGAGGAGCTCCAGGCGCGCGCCGCCGACTATCTGGCCAAACAGGCCGCCGTGCTGGATGCCAAACGCATCGAGCTGGGCGTCGAGGATGCCGTTCTGCAGGTTCCGGGCGTGACCTTGCCGATGGCCGTGGCGCTCGGCGAGGGTGGCGTGAAGACCGTCGATGACCTGGCTGACCTGGCCACCGACGAGATCCGCGGCGGCTTCGACATCAAGGACGGCGAGCGGATCAAACTGCCCGGCGTGCTGGAAAGCTTCAACCTGGCCCAGGCGGATGCCGAACTGCTGATCCTCCAGGCCCGCGTGGCCGCCGGCTGGATCGACGCCTCGGAACTGCCGCAGCCGGAACCCGAGCCTGAATACGAAGACGCCGGCGAGGAGGCCCTGCTCGACGCCGAGGCCGTGTTCGAGACCCCGGTCGAGACCGACGTTGAAGACGACGCCGAAACGGAGGTTCCCGCCGGGGACCCCGAAACCCCCGTCGACGCGTGATGGGAAGCCGGGCCGTTCATGGGATTGCGCGACGCAACGATCGATAGGGAACGCCGCGACCTGGTCACCCACCAGGTCATGGACGAATCTCGTCTGATCCGTTTCGTCGCCGCCCCGGACGGCTCGGTCGCCCCGGACCTGGGGCGCAAACTGCCCGGACGCGGTCTCTGGGTCGCCGCCGACCGCGCCTCGGTCGACACGGCGGTGAAGAAAAACCTGTTCTCCCGGGCCGCCAAGGCCCCGCTGAAGCCCGCCGCGGGCCTGGCCGATACAGTAGAGACCCTGCTGGTGCGCCGGGTTCTGGACCAGTTGGGCCTTGCCCGACGCGAAGGCGTGCTTATCTCCGGGTTCGAAAAGTCGGCGGCGGCGATCCGCTCCGGCAAGGCGGCCTGGCTGATCGAGGCCAGCGACGGTTCACAGGACGGTCGCGGCAAGCTTCTGGGCCTCGCGCGGCACCAGCAACCGCCCCCCAAAGTCTGCGGCACCTTCAGTGCAGACGATTTGAGTTTGGCCCTTGGGCTGGAAAATGCGATACACGCCGTCCTGCTTGTGGGCGGGCGGGCCAATCGCTGGACCGTAGAGGTCGAACGACTGGCGGGATTTCGACCGCTCCACCCTCGGGACTGGTTCCAGGAACGTCCTGGAACCGAGACCGAGAGCGGGTCGGATGAAGCCCCTGGAATGGGTTTTGACGGGCGGGGTTCCGCCTCCTGAACGGGGAGGTGGGGCGACGCGCGGCTATTTGTGTTTGAACGAGACGATGGCGGGATTCTCCGCCCCGAGTAAAGCGACCGGATGAGCGACGAGAACGACAAGACCAACGAAGGCCAGGACCAGGGCACCCCGGCACCGGGCGGCACAACGCCGTCCCAGACGGGCCCCCGCGCGCCACTGAGCCTGAAGCCGCGCCCGACGGGTTCGGTTTCGACCGGCACTGTGCGCCAGAGCTTCAGTCACGGCCGGACCAAGACGGTCGTGGTCGAGACCAAGCGTCG
>CAXBHG010000246.1:0-2823 GCA_963975385.1 uncultured Brevundimonas sp. | reverse complement strand
CAGCCTGTCCGACTCCGAGGACGGCTATCTGCTGCAACTCGAGGCCGCCGACGGCCAGGCTATGACCGTCTCGGCCAGCCCGGAACAGCTGGACGCCATCATCGACGCCCTGGTCGCCCTGCTCGAGGAGGATGAGGACGACGAGCCGATCCGGACGGCCGAACCGGGAATCTAGGCCCCGGCGGCCTGTCAGACGGTCTGTTCGCGCGGCCGCGCCCGTCCTGCCGGCGGCGCGCCGCGGCGCAGGTGATGCTTTCGCGCCAAAACCCCTATATGACGCCCGTTCGCCCTCCCTCCCGACGACCGAACGTGCGCCCTCATGTCCAGCCTGAAACAGATCCGCTCCAGCTTCCTCGACTATTTCGCGGCCGACGGGCACGCCAGGGTCCAGTCCGCCCCCCTGGTGCCGCAGAACGATCCGACCCTGCTGTTCGTCAACGCCGGCATGGTCCCGTTCAAGAACGTCTTCACCGGCCAGGAGAAGCGCCCCTACACCCGCGCCACCTCGGCCCAGAAATGCGTGCGCGCCGGCGGCAAGCACAACGATCTGGACAATGTCGGCTACACGGCCCGCCACCACACCTTCTTCGAGATGATGGGGAATTTCTCCTTCGGTGACTATTTCAAGGAGCACGCCATCGAGATGGCCTGGACCCTGATCACCAAGGATTTCGGCATCCCGAAAGACCGGCTGATGGTCACCACCTATATCGACGACGATGAGGCGGTCGAGCTCTGGAAGAAGATCGCCGGCCTGCCCGAGAGCCGCATCACCCGCATCGCCGGCTCCGACAATTTCTGGTCGATGGGCGACACCGGCCCGTGCGGCCCCTGCACCGAGATCTTCTACGACCACGGCGACCACATCTGGGGCGGCCCGCCCGGCACCCCGGACGAGGACGGCGACCGCTGGGTCGAGATCTGGAACCTGGTCTTCATGCAGTTCGACCAGCAGGCCGATGGGTCGCGTTCACTGCTGCCCAAGCCGTCGATCGACACCGGCATGGGGCTGGAACGCGTCGCCGCCGTGCTTCAGGGCGTCCAGTCCAACTATGACACCGACCTGTTCCGCACCCTGATCGCCGCCTCGGAACACGCCACCGGCACCAGTGCCGAGGGCGACCGCGCCCCCAGCCACCGGGTCATCGCCGACCATCTGCGCAGCTCGTCCTTCCTGATCGCCGACGGCGTCACCCCCTCGAACGAGGGCCGCGGCTACGTCCTGCGCCGCATCATGCGCCGGGCCATGCGCCACGCCCACCTGCTGGGCGCGGCCGATCCGCTGATGCACCGGCTGGTCCCGACCCTGGTGGCCGAGATGGGCGAGGCCTATCCCGAGCTGAAACGGGCCGAGGCCTTCATCACCGACACCCTGAAACAGGAAGAGATCCGCTTCCGCACCACGCTGGGCCGCGGCATGGGCCTGCTGGAGGATGCGTCAAAGGACCTCGGCGAGGGCGGCGTCCTGTCCGGCCAGACCGCCTTCACCCTGTACGACACCTATGGCTTCCCGCTGGACCTGACCCAGGACGAGGCCCGCCGGCGCGGCTTCTCGGTCGACACCGATGCCTTCGACGCCGCCATGAACGAGCAACGCAGCCGTTCGCGCGAACACTGGACCGGTTCGGGCCAGACTGCCTCGACCGCTGAATGGCTGGCCCTGCGCGACCGTCTCGGGGCCACCGAATTCACCGGCTATGACACCACCGACGGCAGCGGCGAGGTTCTCGCCATCGTCCAGGACGGGGCCTCGGTCGACACCCTCGAGAGCGGCCAGACCGCCGAGGTCCTGTTCGACCGCACCCCCTTCTACGGCGAGGGCGGCGGCCAGGCCGGCGACCGCGGCGAAATCGAATGGACCGACGCCTCGGGCCAGCAGGCCACCGGCACCGTGCTGGACGTCCAGAAACACGCCCAGGACCTGTTCGCCCACAAGATCGCCGTCACCTCGGGTACCCTGGCCATCGGTGCGACCGTGCAACTGCATGTCGACGCCGACGCCCGTCTGACGACCCGCGCCAACCACTCGGCGGCCCACCTGCTGCACGCGGCCCTGAAGAATGTTCTGGGCCCGCACGTGGCCCAGAAGGGCCAGATGGTCGACGCCGAACGCCTGCGCTTCGACTTCAGCCACAACGCCCCGGTCACCGAGGACGAACTGGCCCGGATGGAGGATGAGGTGAACGCCGTCATCCGCCAGAACCTGCCCGCCGCCACCGAACTGATGGCCCCCGACAAGGCCATCGAGGCCGGGGCCGTGGCCCTGTTCGGCGAGAAATACGGTGACGAGGTCCGCGTGCTGACGCTCGGTCACGCGCTGGACGCGGACAGACCCTATTCGGTCGAGCTGTGCGGCGGCACCCACGTCGCCCGCACCGGCGACATCGCCCTGTTCCGGATCACGGCCGAGACCGGCATCGCCGCCGGCGTGCGCCGCATCGAGGCCCTGACGGGCGAGGCCGCGCGCCAGCATCTTCTCGCCCAGGCCGGGGTGGCCAAAACCCTGGCCCAGACCTTCAAGGTCCAGCCGCTGGATGTCCCGGCCCGGGTCGAGGCCCTGACCGCCGACCGCAAGGCGCTGGAGAAACAGGTCGCCGAGCTGAAGAAGCAGATGGCCCTCGGCGGGGCCGAAGGGGCGGCCGTCGTGGTCGAGGAGATCAACGGCGTCAAACTGATCGCCCGCGTCCTCGACGGGGTCGACGGCAAGGGTCTACGCGGCGTGGCCGAGGGCTTCCGCACCCACGTCGGTTCCGGCGTCGTGGCCCTGGTCGGCGTCACCGACGGCAAGGCCGCCATCACCGTGGCCGTGACCTCGGACATGAC
>CAXBHG010000245.1:0-2838 GCA_963975385.1 uncultured Brevundimonas sp. | reverse complement strand
GACCTCAAGGTCATCCTCGATCGGCTCGACTGCCAGATCGACCTTGAAATTCGCCGCATAGGCGGTGTTGGCGTCGACGGCCTGGCCGACCAGCCAGTCGACCTGATGTGTCTGGACATTGAACCGCATCTGCCCCGAGGCCAGCTTGTCGATGTCGAGGATGTCGTTGATCAGCAGGATCAGACGTTCGCAATTGTTGGCCGCGATCTCGAGCAGGCGTGACACCTTGGCCGGCAGTTCATTGGCCATGGTCCCGACAACCAGCCCCAGGGATCCGCGAATGGACGTCAGTGGGGTGCGCAGCTCATGGCTGACCACCGAGATGAACTCGCTCTTGATCCGGTCCATCTCCTTGCGATCGGTGATGTCCTGGATCTGGATGACGAAATATTTCGGCGCGCCGTCCGCACCCCGCACCAGCGACGCATTGACGAGCGCCCAGATGATCCTGCCGCTACGATGAAAATAGCGCTTCTCGGTCTGGTAGCGTGAAATCTCGCCGGCGATCACCTGGCGGCGCAGTTCGACCGAGGCCGGCAGATCGTCCGGATGCGTCAGGCTACGCAGGTCGCTGCTCAGAAGCTCTTCCATACTGTAGCCGAACAGCTTGCACAGTGACGGGCTGACCTTCAGCCACCCCCCGGTTACCGACCCCAGTCCCATGCCGATCGGCGCGTGCTCCATCGCCGCCCGGAAGGTTTCCTCGCTATCCTGAAGCGCCCTCTGGTGTTCAAGCCGGTCGGCGACGTTTTCGGCCACGCCGAGGTAGCCGGTGATCTGACCGGAGTCATCGCGCAGCGGCGTGACGGACAGGCTCACCGGGAACCGGTCACCGCCCTTGCCGATATAGGTCCACTGGCGCGACTCCACCCCGTCGCGCTCGGCCTTCAGGGTGAAGACCGGGAAACCGGGCTCGACCGGACGACCCAGTTCCTCGCCCAGGGCCACCGCCCGGGCCACGACCTCTTCAGGATCATGCCAGACTGACGGATTCATCAGGCCGACCACCTCGGCGGCATCGTAACCCAACGCCTTCTCGGCGGCCCGGTTGAACAGAACCACCGTGCCGTCACGGTCGGTGGCGATGATCAGGAAGGCCGAACTCGACAGAATGGCGTCGTTCAACCGGTTGGACCGGACCAGATAGGCCGACTTCACCTTGGCCAACAGGACCGTCCGCATCGTCAGCGCCAGCAGTGCGGCGATCATCAGTCCCCCGATCAGCAGCATGATCGGCAGGAAGGACGACTGGCTACGGACCACAACGGTGGTGGGCGTGACGGTCAGTCGCCACACCTTGTCGGCCACCCGGATGTCGCGACTGACGCTCAGGATCGGGGCCAGCCTCTGCCCCTCCGGCTCACTGCTGTACAGTATCCGGCCCTCATGGCTGATCGACACCGCGTAGGTATCAGTGATTTCGTGTCCCAGAACCCCGGCAAAGAACTCGTCGGTCTGGAATACCGCAGCCAGGAAGCCGGCGAATTTTCCATCCTGGTGCAACGGTGAATAGGCGATGATCGCCCGGTAACCCTGGACCAGATCCAGAGGCGGGGTGAGCGTCAGCGACGCCCGTGTCGCCGCGTCTGTCAGGGCCTCGGCCCTTTCCTTGTTGAACAGGATGTTGAGATTGACCGCGGCCTCATTGCCCGCCTCCGGCTGCACCCATCGCACATGATAGCTGTCGTCGATCCACTCGACCGCCCTCAGGCCCGAGAACTGCTCGACGAAGCCGTCCGCATCCGCCCGCCACTCGGCCTGGTTGGTGCCGCCGGTCGCCTCCCAGCGCCGCCCCATTCGCCTCAACGCCATCATCCGGTCGCGACTGTCGACGGCCACCAGCAGGGCGATCTTGTCGGCCTGTTCCCGGACCACATCCTGAACAAAGACGTTTTCCCGCTTATGCGCGGTATCGAACAGGTAGAAGGCACCACTGGCGACGATCAGGAAAACCAGCACAGGACCGGCGTATTTCTGCTCCTTGAGCAGCCACTCCATCGTCTCGGTGGTCCGAACGGCCCCGAGGATCACGAACATGCCGAACAGTCCGGTGAACAGCAGCCCGCCGACCAGCACCATCAACGGCTGGTCAGACCGGTGCGCCTTCTCATAGGCGGGCGTACTGGTCCACACGACCTGCCAGGTTTGCTGCATGATCGTGACCTGTCGACGGACCGTATAGGCCGGTGTGCGCGCCGACTCGCGCGAATTGGCACTGTCGTAGATCAACGAGTCGTTCGACTCTGTCGTCCCGTCATAGACCTTCAGGTCCAGGGAATTCCCCTGGCTGCTCGTCAGGTCGGCCAGCAGATTCCGGGCGATGAAGGGGGCATAGACCCAGGCCCGCAAACCGGCGTCACGCTGCTCGACCGTCCCGGTCGGTGCCCCGGCCTGATAGACCGGCCGCAGCATCAGGAAACCCGGCGTCTGCTGATCGTCCTGGACCAGGATGATCTTGCGCGTAATCGCCGGATCGCCCGAGCCGCGCGACAACCGGGCCGCCTCCAGCCGATTGTCCTCGAAGCCGGTATTGAGGCCGACGGCGGGTCCGTTCAGCGCGACTGGCTCGATATAGGTGATGACATTGAGCGGACGCCCGGGGGCATCCGGGTGAATCCTGAACTCCGGTGCCCCGTCGGCCCGCACGCGCGCGACGAAGTCGTCCTGACTGGCCGGGTCGACCGGCAGGATCACGCCGATGCCGTTGATGCCCGGAAACCGCGTGCCGACATTCAATGTGTCGACATAGGCTCGCCAGTCGGCGCGCGAGAGACCTTCCTTGCTCTGATAGTAGCCTGCCGCTCCCAGCAACGCATAGTCGTAGGAGGTCATGCGGAA
>CAXBHG010000244.1:0-2850 GCA_963975385.1 uncultured Brevundimonas sp. | reverse complement strand
TGCCCGAAACCCTTGACAGAGGCCCGCCCCATTACGGAAGTGGGCCTTTTGTCGTGGTGATCCCTGAAGCCGGGGATTGGTCACGCGCAAGCGCGCGCGGGCCACACCTCACCCTCCTGGAAGGATATCCCATGACCAAAAGCTTTGCTCCCCTTACCGTCGCTATCGGCGATCTCGTCCCGCATCCCGCCAATGTGCGCAGCAATGCGCCGGAAACCTATGACCCCGAAAACATCGCCCATCTGAAGGCCAGTATCGCTGTGCTGGGCCTGCTTCAGCCGCTTCTGGTTCAGAAGCTTGACGGCAAATATGCTGTCCTCGCCGGTGGCCGGCGCCATGCAGCCCTGAAGGAGCTGATCGCTGACAAGGCCAGCAAGGGATTCACGGCGAAAACCAAGGTGGACTGCCGCCTTGTCCCTGAGGAGTGCGACGTCACCACGGCACTGTCGCTCGCCGAGAACATCACCCAGGCACCGATGAATGCCATCGACGAGTTCGAGGCCTTCGCCCGGATGATGGAGGTCGACGGCCAGACGCCCGAGACGATCGCAAAGACCTTCGGCACCACGGTGGCCGCCGTGAAAGGCCGGTTGCGCTATGGCCTTATCCACCCCGACATCCGCGCCGCGGCCCGGGGCAAGGTGATCACGCTCGACACGATGAAAGCCTTCGCCGAGCACCCGAGCCAGGAGGCGCAGCGCGAGGTCTTCGAGGCGCTCACAAAAGACGGCGGCTATCTACAGGCCTACACGGTCCGTCAGGCGCTCAAATCCCGCGGTGTGCAGGTCAGCGATGATATCGGAGCTTTCGTGCGCGCGGACTATGAAGCGCGCGGCGGTGCCGTCGCTGCTGACCTTCTGGAAGAGCATTCCGTGCTCGAGGATGCGGCGCTGGTCGAGACCATCCTGCTCGAGAAGCTCGGTGCTGCTGCCGAAGAGGCCCGTATGAGGCTGGGATTTGCCTGGGCCGATGCGATGGTGCGCTATGATTACGCGACCATGGCCGACTACGGCCGCGTCTATCCCGGCCCGATCGAGCCGGATGAGGCGAGCCAGAAGCGCATCGATGAGATCACCGCCGAGCTTGAGAAACTGCAGCTCGAGATGGAGAATGAGGGGCTCGAGGACGGTGCCTACAATGCCCTTTACGACCGCGTCGACGCTCTGGAAGAGGAAGCCCGCGACCTGCAGGAGGCCTACAGCGCCGAGGACCTCGCGCGGTCCGGGGTGATCGCGTCGTGGCAGGGTGGGCAGATCACGCTCCATGTTGGCCTCGTCCGCCCCGAGGACACCGTCAAAGAGGAGGGCGCACGCGGCTCCTCAAGTAACCCGACGGGGGAGGAGGCACCGGACGCCGGCGAAATCACCTACCCGGCCTCACTGGCTGAGGACCTCAAGACCGAGCGAGCCATGGCGCTTGGGGCCGCGATGGCGCTGCATCCGGAAGCCACGCTCGATCTGACGCTCTTCAAGCTGGTGAGCGACGTTCTGGCCAGCGGCATGAGTGTCACGCAGGCGATCAAGATCGATGCCCGCAAGGAATACCGCAGCCATGCCAAGATGGACGAGATCGACGAGACCTCGCTTGAGCAGGTGGCGGCGGCGCATGATGCGCTTGATCTGTCCTGGCTCGATGACAGCCGCGCGCCCGCCGATCAGTTTGCGGCGTTTCGCGCGCTGAAGGCCGGCGAGAAGGCCAAGCTCGTCGCCTATGCCACCGCCAGCACCACGCAGTCCTGCTTCGCGCGGGACCGGCAGCGCGACAGCCTGATGTATGCGTTCGAGATCGAGATCATGCCCGATATTCGCGCCCACTGGACGCCGAATGCGGCGCTCTTCAACCGCTTCAAGAAGGCCTGGCTCCTGAAGATCCTCGGCGAGGATCTGGGTCTGGCCCAGGAGGCGGTGACGCTGGCCTCGTCGAGCAAGAAGGAGATCGTCGCCTTCTGCGACAAGCTCTTCGCCGAGCCCTTCGCCACGCTCACGGACGCGCAGCGCGCTGCCGTGGCCGCCTGGTGCCCGCCGATGATGCAGACCGCCGGTGTCGCCTTTGAGGAGGCGGAGCCCGCTGCGGAAACCCCGGAGCCTGACAGCGAGGTCGCGCAAGCGGCCTGAGTCCTCACGCGACCCGCGCGTGGGCCATGCCACCCGCGCGGGTCGACCCTCCCACACCCAACCGAAAGACATCCCCATGGCTATTCTCAAGTTCTCTGCCTCCGCTGTTGCGGCACAGATCGCCCATGCGCGCGCCTGCAAAACCTTCCTGCCCAACTGGAACGGGCCCGTGGACAGGCCGGCCCTGATCCTCATCGTCGGCAATGGTGTGCATCTGCGCTCAAACGGCATCGATGGCACGACCACCCGTATCGTCACCACCGAACAGGCCGATCCCTCCTTCGCCTTCGCCGACGGCATGAACCCGTTTCGGGATACCGACTGGATGGCGCAGCGCCGCATGGCGTTTCGCGATCTGACCGGCCAGTTCTACACCGACATCCTGGATGACGTGCAGGTGCTCATCGACCGGGGGCGGGGGGCGATCCGGCTCGCCACCGATGGCCACAGCATCCGCGTCTTCGTGCGCCGGGCCTCGGACTATCTCATCGGCGGGACCTACGAGGTGCCCTCGGGCCTCGGCGGCACCTTCCGGGTCATTCTCAAGGATGCCTGCGACACCTTCGCGATCGTGCAGAACTGCGGCAATTGCGAGGATTTCGACGCCATGCAGCCCTACCGCGTGCCGCTCGATGCGCTGATGGAAATCGATGACCGGAGGGCGGCGTAATGGGATGGCTCTTCTACACCGACGGCCGCGTCCAGACCTACGCGGATGAGAAAGCGGAAATCGCCC
>CAXBHG010000243.1:0-2857 GCA_963975385.1 uncultured Brevundimonas sp. | reverse complement strand
TTCGGGACGGTTTTACCCCCGGCAAGGTGAAGATCGGGTTGGAAGGGGTGGTGAGTCGGGGGTTAACGGCGGGGGCCGGTCCAGGCTTGTGGCCTTCAGATTGCCGGGTCGGCTAGCCGATGCTAAAGTATGGCTAGCCGAGGAGGTGCCCATGGCCTTTCATGTTCGCGATGCCGAAACGGACGCCCTTGTGCGCGCGCTGGCGCGACAGCGGGGTGTGGGTCTGACCGAGGCCGTCCGTCTGGCGGTCCAGGCCGAGCTGGAACAGGGCGAGACCGATCTGCAGGACAAGCTGCGGCTGATGCAGGGCGTGTCCGAGACCGTCGCCCGCTGGGAGCCGACAGGCCTGAAGGCCGACAAGGCTTTTTTCGACGCCGAGTCGGGCGACTGATGTTCGTCGACGCCTCGGCCCTGTGCGCCATTCTGCTGGGAGAGCCTGAACAGGCGGACCTGCGGCTGAGAATTGCCACGACGCCGTCGGTCCAGACTTCGCCCGTCGCGGTGTGGGAGACGGTGCGGGCCCTGGTGCGCGAGCGGATTGTCGAAGTGCCGATCGCCTATGCTGCGGTCCAGACCTTTCTGGATGTGGCCGATATCACGGTGACGCCGATCGGACCCGAGGAGCAGGGGCTGGCGATCGAGGCCTTTGACCGGTTTGGCAAGGGACGGCATCCGGCGGCGCTGAACATGGGCGACTGTTTCGCCTATGCCTGCGCCCGCAGCCGGGACGTGCCCCTGCTGTACAAGGGCGACGACTTCAGCCGGACGGATATCGACGGCTAGGTCTGGACTTGCCGTCCGGGCACGATGGCGCAGACCAGCATCAGGATCGTGCCGATTCCCGGCAGCAGCAGGAGCGTCGACCACCAGCCGGTGCGGCCGAGATCATGCAGGCGTTTGATCGTCAGGACGAAGACCATCCAGGTGACCAGGGTGAAGACGGCCAGGGCCGCCGCGACCTGCAGGGCCGGGGGCAGGGTGGCGACCACGCTGGCGTCCAGGCTGCGCCCGATCGCGGTGAATGGACGGTCCAGCACGGCTCCGATGGTCGATGCAGACAGGGGCATGCCTGTACCGATCACCCCGGCGAGCGCCAGGGCGAAAACGGCGGCCAGCGGCCCAAGATAGGCCGCGCGGCCAATGCGACCGGTCGGACTGAGCAGGCGTGCGATCATGACGTGTCTCCGGAGCGGGACGCTATCATGACGCGCAGCGGGCGCAAGATGGTTGGTGCTGGTGAGGGCCGACCGGAGTCAGCCCGGGCAGCGGTCCATTGGGGTGAATTGCATTCGGGTCGTGCCGTCCAGTGACAGGTCGGGCCAGAGCGGGGCCGCCGGAGTCAGGGTCCCGGCCTTCAGGGCGACGCGCGGATCGATCCGGGCCCTGCCCGGGCAGAACTGCGGGGATGCCCGCCCGGCCTTGGTCCAGCGGCCATCCTCGCCGCGCACATACATCAGGACGGCGGACTGCCGGACGAGCAGGACCTCCATGGCACCGTCTCCGTTCAGGTCGATCAGAGTGACGACGCAGGTGCCGGGCTTGTCGCAGCGGGCGCGATCGTCATCGACGGACACCGGGGCCATGAACTCGGCGGGCACGACGGTACCGGACGGCCAGACCTCGAACACCGGCGTGACGGGTGGGGACCCGACACGGATGTCATGACGGTAAGTCGCCGTCTGCGCCGCCCTGGCCCGGGCGGCGATGTCGGCGTTGGACGAGGTGGCCAGTTTGGCCAGCGCCGCCTCACCGGCCCGGCCGCTCTCGAAGCGCAGGAAGCGGTAGTCGAACGTGTCGGGTGGCACCGCCCCGCGCGCCAGCCGGGCGGTCTGATCCGCCACCGACAGCCGGGCCGGATCGGCCAGGGGGCTGAACAGGGCCAGGATGACGGCGACGCTGAGCAGGGCGGTGGCGACATTGGTCGGCTCCAGCGGGCGCATCCAGTCGCCGCGCCGCCAGAAGGGGCTCAGGGCGGCGAAGCCGTAGCCGGCGGCATAGGCGATGCCGACCACGGTACAGGCCATGGCGATGATCCGGTCGGGCGTCAGGCCGTGCTGGCCGATACGCAGGGCCAGACCCCAGACGGCGATGGCCATCAGTGGCGTCAGCAGCACCCCGGCGACGCGCACGGCGATGCGCAGCACCATGGGCGGCAGGTTGTCGGCCAGGCCGTCCTGATAGGCGGTGTTGATCAGGATGATCAGGGCCGCGCCCGCTGACAGCACCAGGGCGGTCGCGCTGCCCGTGTCCCACAGGCCGTCGAGGCCGGTGAAGGGCAGGGCGGCGAGGAAGCCGGCGACCAGAACGGTGATCACCAGCAGCAGCCACGACAGCAGCATCAGCACCACCGACCGCACACCGCGGATCAGGGCGTCGCGCACATCGGTCAGCTGCACGGCGATGGCGAAGGCCAGGGTGGTGACGGGGATGGCGAACCATTCCTTCTGCAGCAGCTCCTCAAGGAATTTCAGCCCGATGATGTTGAACAGGGCCGCGCCGAGAATCAGCAGGGCCCAGAAGGCCCCGGTGAAGCCGAGCGACAGGGCCAGCTGGACCCCGGCCTTCCAGGCGGTGTCGAAATAGGTGGGGAAGGGGGCGAAACGCCGCCGGGCCTGATCCGCCGGCACCACCAGATGGTGGGCGATGAACAGGGCGGCGGCGGTGAAGGCCACCATCGGGAAGCTGAGGAAGGGCGGGCTGTTCAGGTCGCTCAACGACTGACGCGCCACATCGTGCCAGGCCAGCAGGGCCAGGGTCAGACCGGCCACGACAGTCCAGATCGCCAGTGTCGTCAGACGTAGTCGCCCGACCCCGGCCAGCAGCACCACGGGCAGAAAGGCCGCGACCAGCAGCAGGG
>CAXBHG010000242.1:0-2861 GCA_963975385.1 uncultured Brevundimonas sp. | reverse complement strand
ACGGCGAAGGCCTCGACCCCCGCGCCCTTTTCCGGGACCACGAAGAAGGGCGAGTCCCAGTACAGGCGGTCGATGTCGCTCTCGTCGACAAATTTGTCGATCGAGATGGTCTTGGTGCTTTCCAGCTTCACCTTGTCGAAATCGGCGTCGTCGAACAGGACGTATTCGTCCCTGGAGACCTCATAGCCGCGCACCAGGTCGGCGCGCTCGACCGGGCCGGTGTCGGGATCGGTCGGCACCATGCGGATGCGGTTGTTGGTCTCGGGATTGATCAGGTGGAAGCGGACATCGTTCGAGCTGGTGGTCGCGGTGAACAGCGCCACCGGGCAGGTGACGAGCGACAGTTTCAGATGTCCCTGCCAGGTCGGGCGTGCGGCCATGTTCGGTCTCCTTGACGGAGACTAATGTCCGAGACGGAAATCCGTTCTCCGGCGCGGGCGATCAGCAGGCGATGGCTGCGACCTGTCCGTCGGCGGCGAAGTCCAGCAGCGGCTGGTCGCGGGTCATCAAACGATAGCCGCCATCCCGTGCGGTGGTCGCGATGATCCGGTCGGCCGGGTCGCGCAACGGCGGGCCGGGCAGGGTGGAGGAGGCGATCAGGATGGCCGGGGTCAGGGAGGCGAGGTCGACGCCGAGGTCCAGAACCCGCTCAAACCATTTCAGGGGCGGCAGGCTGAGGGCGAGGCGTCCCCGGGATACCAGAAGACCGATCTCCCAGGCGGTGATGGGCGAAACGAGGACCTGGGTGCCGATCGTCTGGGCTTCCTGAAGCGCCGCCTCCGCTTCCGGTTTGAAGGTCGCGCCTTGCTGGAGCCAGATGACGGCACAGGTATCCAGCAGGATCGGTCGGGCCGTCACCGGTCGGCATCCCAGACCTCACCGGTCGGGGCGGTGATGTCGACGCCCTCGGGAATGGTCACTGTGCCGCCGAGCTCGGCGCGAATGCGATCCAGGAAGCCGAGGCTGCGCGCGGGGCGGGACGCGACATCGGTCGACGTCGGGACGGCATCGGCCTTCCGGAAAACCAGCCGGCGGGATCCCATGTCGACGCGCTCGGTCACATAGCCGGCGGCCAGCCAGGCGCGGGTCATCACATTGTTCGCCGCATTGTTGCTCCACCAGGCGCGGAGTCCGCTGGCCTTGGCCGGAAGAGGAAAACCGAGAACCTGTTCGATCTCGCCGAAGCTCATCGGCACCTCCTCATCGCGCTGGGCGGCGAGGAATTGGGTCAGGGGTTCGTATTTGGACATGACCGTCTCCGCAGGGGACGGCGCAACAAAACACACTGTGTGTGTTTTTTCCAGTCTTTGTGTTTATCTCAGGCCGGCGCAGAACCGCTGGATGCGGCGGCAGCCTTCCTCCAGCACCGCCTCGCTGGTGGCGTAGCTGATGCGGAAATAGGGCGACAGGCCGAAGGCCGAACCCTGGACCACGGCCACGCCCTCGGCGTTGAGCAGTTCGGTGGTGAAGGTCTCGTCGCTGTCGATGACCACGCCGCCTTCGGTGGTCTTGCCGATCAGCCCCTCGATCGAGGGATAGACATAGAAGGCCCCCTCGGGCGTGGGGCAGCGGATGCCGGTGGCCTGGTTCAGCATGGAGACGACCAGGTCGCGCCGGACCTCGAAGGCCTTGCCGCGCTCGGCGATGAAGGCCTGCGGGCCGTTCAGGGCCTCGACGGCGGCCCACTGGCTGATCGATGAGGGGTTGGAGGTGGTCTGGCCGGCGACCTTGCGCATCAGGTCGATCAGCGGCTTGGGCCCGCCGGCATAGCCGATGCGCCAGCCGGTCATCGCATAGGCCTTGGACACGCCGTTGACCGTCAGGGTGCGGTCGTAGAGGTCGGGGGCGACCTGGGCCAGTGTGGTGTATTCAAAGTCGCCGTAGACCAGGTGCTCATACATGTCGTCGGTCATGACCCAGACCTGGGGGTGGCGGCGCAGGACCTCGGCCAGGGCCTCGAGTTCGGCGCGGGTATAGGCGGCCCCGGTCGGGTTGGAGGGG
Source organism: uncultured Brevundimonas sp. (assembly GCA_963975385.1). Classification (GTDB taxonomy): domain Bacteria; phylum Pseudomonadota; class Alphaproteobacteria; order Caulobacterales; family Caulobacteraceae; genus Brevundimonas. Next base: position 860 of record CAXBHG010000242.1, on the reverse strand, counting down.
GAGTTGAGGATCAGCCATTTGGTCCGGGGCGTGATGGCGGCTTCCAGAACGGCGGGCTGCAGCTTGAAGCCGTCGGCCTCGACGCCGACCACGGCGACCGGCTCGCCGCCGGCCAGCAGGACCATGTCGGGATAGCTGACCCAGTAGGGGGCGGGGACGATGACCTCGTCGCCGGGCGACAGGGTGGCCATCAGGGCGTTGAACAGCACGGCCTTGCCGCCCGGGGCGACGTGGATCTGGGCGGGAGTGTAGGTGAGGCCGTTCTCGCGGGCGAATTTGGCGACGATGGCGGCCTTCAGCTCGGGCAGGCCGTCGACGTCGGTATATTTGGTCTCGCCGCGCTGGATGGCGGCGATGGCGGCCTGTTTGACGTTGTCGGGGGTGTCGAAGTCCGGCTCGCCGGCGCCGAGGCCGATCACGTCGCGGCCCTCGCGCTTGAGCTCGCGGGCCCGGGCGGTGACGGCGAGGGTGGCCGAGGGCTTGACGCGCGACAGGGCGGTGGACTGCAGGCTGGACATGGAGGCTCCCGATGTTGTCCATGTCCTTACGCAGTTGCGAAGGCGCGATCAAACGCAACGGTCTCGCGATCCCCGGATTGGAATGCTAAGCGCTGAAATCATGCGGCGGCTGCTCGATTTCCTGTTGAATATGGAAGGCCGGCGCTGGCGGGCCTTGCTGGTGACCGTGGCGCTGTTCGCGGCGGTTGCGGCGCTGTTTGCGGTCGGCAAGTCGCAGCTGGGGCTGGCGGCGGAGGACCGGCTGGAGCTGTGGCTGAACGGGTTCAGCGACAGTCCCTGGGGGCTGGTGGCGACCGTGGCGGTGTTCGTGGTCGCGGCCTTTATCGGGGTGCCGCAATTCAT
>CAXBHG010000241.1:0-2863 GCA_963975385.1 uncultured Brevundimonas sp. | reverse complement strand
CGGCCGTGGCCAGGTAGAACCGCCGCCAGCGCCGCCGCCACAAAGCCGCGTCGGCCCCGTAGGTGGCCTGCATCAGCTCCATCACCCGATCGGCATTGGCGTCCATATTGGCCAGCCAGTCATTGGCGGTGCGCTGGTAGTGGGTGCCGCTCCACAACCACTCCTCCTCCACCGAAAACAGGTCGGGAAACTGCCGGATCAGACCCCGGCTCGGCATGACCCCGCCGGTGAAGAAATGTCGGGCGATGAAATCCTCGCTGTCGGTGTGATCGAACCGGTAGGGGGCATCGCGGTGGGTGAAGACATGGATGAACATCCGCCCGTACGGCTTCAGCCAGTTCCGGGCGCGTTCCAGCAGGGTGCGCCAATTGGCCATGTGTTCGAACATCTCGACCGAAACGATACGATCGAAACGCCCCTGCCCGGCCAGCGGCGGATCGAAATCGTTCATGTCGCAGGTGATGACGGTCAGATTGGTCAGCCCCCGGGCCGCCGCCTGGGCCTCGATATGGCCGCGCTGGCCGTGGCTGTTGGATACGGCGGTGATGCGCGCGCGCGGATAGTGTTCCGCCATCCAGAGGCTCAATGAACCCCAGCCGCATCCCAGTTCGAGGATGGACTGGCCGTCCGCCAGATCGCCATGGGCACAGGTCTCGGCCAGGGCCGCCGCCTCGGCCTCGTCCAGCGTGGTGTCGGCATCCGGGTACAGGCCGCAGGAATATTTCAGCCGGCTGCCGAGGCAGATCTCGAAGAACTCGGGTGGCAACTCATAATGCTGCTCATTGGCCGCCGCCGTGTGTTCGGCGATGGCGCGGCGGCCCATGTCCGCGGCGAAGGCAGCCGCGTCGTGCGGACCGTCCCGCTCCAGCCGCCGCCGCGCCTCGCTGACCAGGCTGTCGATCGCCGGCCGGGCGATGAAGTCAGGAAAGGGCGCGTCCTGAAGCTTGCGGATGGCGGCATTGGCAATGGACATGGGCATTCCGGAATGAGGGTCAGAGAGCGTCGCGATCGCCCGGGCCTGCGGAACGTCCCCGGGGACTCCGTCGTTGCATCGGTCGAACCCTGACAAATACGCAGCCAAACCCGGAACGGATGTCATCCGTTTCGCAGGCGGTCCCGTAGCTGTCGTCATGACCGCCACGGAGACTCCATGACCCCCCATCTTGTTGCCGCCGCTCCGGTCCCCGGTCCCGGCAAGCGAATCGCCGTGATCGGCTCCGGCATTTCGGGCCTTTCGGCAGCCTGGCTGCTCTCACAGGACCATACGGTGACCCTGTATGAGTCCGCCGACCGGCTGGGTGGCCATTCCCATACGGTCGAGGCCCCGTCCCCCAACGGCCCGGTCGCCGTCGACACCGGCTTCATCGTCTATAATGAGGCCAACTATCCCAACCTGACCGCCCTGTTCGACCATCTGGGCGTGCCGACCAAACCGGCCCATATGTCCTTCGCCGTCTCGATCGACGATGGGGCCTTCGAATATTCCAGCCACGGCCTGCGCGCCCTGTTCGCCCAGAAGCGCAACTCCGCCAGCCCCAAATTCTGGCGCATGATCGGGGACCTGCTCCGCTTCCAGAAGGAGGCCCCGCGCGACCTGCCGGCGCTGGAACTCAGCGGCCTGACCCTGGACGCCTATCTGACGCGCGGCGGTTACGGCCCCCTGTTCCGTGAGGCCCATCTGCTGCCGCAGGCGGCGGCGATCTGGTCCTGTTCGATGGGGCAGATGGCCGGCTATCCGGCCGCCTCCTTCATCCGCTTCTACATGAACCACAACCTGCTCAAGCTGGACCTCAAGCCGACCTGGCGCACCGTCGACGGCGGCAGCCGCGAATACGTCAACCGGCTCGCCGACGCCTTCCAGGGCACGGTCGTCACCGGCGCCGACATCAGCGGAGTCGTGCGCGGGCTGGACGGGGCGGCCCTGCGTTTCGGCGACGGCCGGATGGAGCGGTTCGACGCCGTGATCATCGCCACCCACTCCGATCAGGCCCTGCGCCTGCTCGACGCCCCCTCGGCCGACGACCGCCGCCTGCTGGGGGCCATCCCCTACCGGCCCAACCGGGTGATCCTGCACCGCGATACCGGCCTGATGCCGAAGCGGCGCAAGGCCTGGGCGGCCTGGACCCACCTCGGCTATTCGGACCGCGCCGGTGAAGGCGGCGTCACCTACTGGATGAACGAGTTGCAGGGCCTGCCCGGCCCGCCCCTGTTCGTCAGCCTCAACCCCGCGCGGGAACCCGATCCCGGGCTGGTGATCGGCGAATGGGACTATGAGCATCCCGTGTTCGATGCCGCCGCGGTCACCGCCCAGGCCGAGCTGTGGTCGCTGCAGGGACGCCGCAATGTCTGGTTCGCCGGGGCCTGGTTCGGCTCGGGCTTCCACGAGGACGGCCTGCAGGCCGGCCTCGCCGTGGCCGAACAGCTGGGCGGCGTCCGGCGTCCGTGGTCGGTGGACAACGAAAGCGCCCGAATCCAGATGAGCGAACCCGAGCCCGTTCTGGCCCGGGTCGCGTGAGCGCAAACAACACTTTCCTTCCCCCATTTCGGGGGAAGGAGTCCGGCCTCTACGTCGGCGAAGTGATCCATCAGCGCAGCCGCACCTTCGCCCACCGTCTGCGCTACCGTCTGTGGATGCTGCTGCTCGACCTCGACGAGGTCGACGCCGTACAGTCCAGCCTGCGCCTGCTGCCCCGCAAGGCGTTCGGCCTGATCAGCTTCCGGCCGCAGGATCACGGTGACCGCTCAGGCCGCCCGTTGCGCCAGCAGATCGAGGAACATCTGGCCGACGCCGGCATCGACCTCGCCGGTGGCCCGATCCGCCTGCTGACCATGCCGCGTATCCTCGGCTACGGCTTCAACCCGA